>NZ_JBHWKO010000027.1:0-114228 GCF_042731035.1 Streptomyces sp. NPDC059895 | reverse complement strand
GTGACCACGGCCCAACAACTTGCCGCGATCGCCGGGCGCGATCTCGCGAGCTCATGACCACGCCAAGACCAAGGACTTATTTTTCGACACTCCCCTGGCACCGGTTCCGGGGCGGCATGATCTGCGAGGCGTGGTGGCAGTACGACCGGGCGGGTCTGCTGGAGCAGCTGGGGGTACTCGGGCGGTAGCCCGCGAGGTTCCACCGGGGCTCCGTACCCCGAACGCCCGGGTACGGGGCCCTCACCTACGTCGCCCGGACGGCTGAACAGGGTCTTCGGCCCGTCGCGCCCGGAGCCGAGGGGCGTGGCGGCGACGCCGAGGCCCGGCGCCCCCCGAAAGGGACGCCGGGCCTCGCGATACTGACGTGGGTCAGTGGGAGTGGCCGTGGCTGTGGCCCGCGGCGGCCGGCTCTTCCTCTTCCTTCTTCTCGACGACCAGGGTCTCGGTCGTGAGGAGGAGGGAGGCGATGGAGGCGGCGTTCTCCAGGGCGGAGCGGGTGACCTTGACCGGGTCGATGACGCCGGCCTTGACCAGGTCGCCGTACTCGCCGGTGGCGGCGTTGTAGCCGCTGCCCTTCTCGAGCTCGGCGACCTTGGAGACGATGACGTAGCCCTCGAGGCCGGCGTTCTCGGCGATCCAGCGCAGCGGCTCGACGGCGGCGCGGCGGACGACGGAGACACCGGTGGCCTCGTCGCCGGTCTTGTCGAGGTTGCCCTCGAGGACCTTGACGGCGTGGACCAGCGCGGAGCCACCACCGGAGACGATGCCCTCCTCGACCGCGGCGCGGGTCGCGGAGATGGCGTCCTCCAGACGGTGCTTCTTCTCCTTCAGCTCCACCTCGGTGGCGGCGCCGACCTTGATCACGCACACGCCGCCGGCCAGCTTCGCGAGGCGCTCCTGGAGCTTCTCGCGGTCCCAGTCGGAGTCCGTGTTCTCGATCTCGGCCTTGATCTGGGCGACGCGGCCCGTGACGTCCTCGGTGTTGCCGGCACCGTCGACGACCGTGGTGTCGTCCTTGGTGACGGTGACACGGCGGGCGGAGCCGAGCACGTCGACGCCGACCTGGTCGAGCTTGAGGCCGACCTCCTCGGAGATGACGGTGGCGCCGGTGAGGACGGCCAGGTCCTGCAGCATCGCCTTGCGGCGGTCACCGAAGCCCGGGGCCTTGACCGCGACCGCGTTGAAGGTGCCGCGGATCTTGTTCACGACCAGGGTCGACAGGGCCTCGCCCTCGACGTCCTCGGCGATGATCAGCAGCGGCCGGGAGGAGTTGGTCTGGATGACCTTCTCCAGCAGCGGCAGCAGGTCGGCGATGGAGGAGATCTTGCCCTGGTTGATGAGGATGTACGGGTCCTCCAGGACGGCCTCCATGCGCTCCTGGTCCGTCACGAAGTACGGCGACAGGTAGCCCTTGTCGAAGGCCATGCCCTCGGTGAAGTCCAGCTCCAGACCGAAGGTGTTGGACTCCTCGACGGTGATGACACCGTCCTTGCCGACCTTGTCCATGGCCTCGGCGATGAGCTCGCCGACCTGCTGGTCCTGGGCGGACAGCGCGGCCACGGCGGCGATGTCGGACTTCTCGTCGATCGGGCGGGCCGAGGCGAGCAGGTCGTCGGAGACGGCCTTGACCGCGGCGTCGATGCCCTTCTTCAGCAGCGCGGGGGAGGCGCCGGCGGCGACGTTCTTCAGGCCCTCGCGGACCAGCGCCTGGGCCAGGACGGTGGCGGTGGTGGTGCCGTCACCAGCGATGTCGTTGGTCTTGGTCGCCACCTCCTTCACCAGCTGCGCGCCGAGGTTCTCGTACGGGTCCTCGATCTCGACCTCGCGGGCGATCGTGACACCGTCGTTGGTGATGGTGGGGGCACCGAACTTCTTGTCGATGACGACGTTGCGGCCCTTGGGGCCGATCGTCACCTTGACCGTGTCGGCCAGCTTGTTGACGCCGCGCTCGAGGGCGCGACGGGCGTCCTCGTCGAACTTCAGGATCTTCGCCATGACAGCGGGAGCCCTCTCGGAAATCTGTGGGTGAAAAAGACACTGCGCCCCGGGCGCCCGGCTTCTTGTGTGGTCGCGGGGGCCAGGGGCGCAGCTTCAAGCATCAAATGTGCTCGGGTGAACTACTTCTCGATGATCGCGAGGACGTCGCGAGCCGAGAGGACGAGGTACTCCTCGCCGTTGTACTTCACCTCGGTGCCGCCGTACTTGCTGTACAGGACGACGTCGCCGACCTGGACGTCGAGCGGCAGGCGCTCGCCGTTCTCGAAGCGGCCCGGGCCCACGGCGAGGACGGCGCCCTCCTGGGGCTTCTCCTTCGCGGTGTCCGGGATGACCAGGCCAGAGGCCGTGGTCTGCTCGGCGTCGAGCGGCTGGACCACGATGCGGTCCTCGAGCGGCTTGATGGCAACCTTGGAGCTGGCGGTCGTCACGATCCGACCTCCCCCTTCGGAGATCTCACGGGGTTAACTGTCTGAGGTGGCGACCAG
Source organism: Streptomyces sp. NPDC059895 (assembly GCF_042731035.1). NCBI lineage: Bacteria > Bacillati > Actinomycetota > Actinomycetes > Kitasatosporales > Streptomycetaceae > Streptomyces > Streptomyces sp. NPDC059895. The sequence goes on along the minus strand of NZ_JBHWKO010000027.1, from coordinate 111,745 downwards.
GTCGATCCGTCGTCGCGGGTGCCGGACCTGCCCGTCGCGTTGTTGGCACTCTCCTAGGGGGAGTGCCAGAGCTGAGACTATGACTGCGATTAGCACTCGGTCAAGCGGAGTGCCAATCTGGCGGGGCGCGGCGCGCATTTCCCCGAACGAAGGGGGCCTCGAAGAGCGGAGGGGGCACCCCGGACGGGCCGGTGTTCGTACGGGCGGTGACCGGAGGGCTCTTCCTCGTGTTCGACGCGCAGGTGTGGACCCGCCGAACTCCCCCGGTGTCACACGTAGTCCTCCAGCCGCGCCACCGTCAGACCCTGTTCCTGGATCCGGCGCAGCAGGCGGGTCGTGCGTTCGCGCAGGGTGGGGCCCAGGGACTCGTCCGGGTCGACGGCGATGATGTCGCCGGCACGGAGGCGGTGCGTGCCGTGGGTGTAGGTGAGGTCGGCGGGGCCCATGGCGGCGCGCCAGAGGACGACCGCCGTGATGCCGCAGTCCGCGGCGGCGCGCAGGGTCGTGGTGTCGTACCTGCCGTAGGGCGGGCGGAAGAAGCGGGGGCGGACGCCGAAGCGGGCGCGGAGCTTCTCCTGCTGGCCGCAGATCTCGGCGCGCTGGCCGGCGTACGGCAGGCCGCGCAGGGCGGCGTGGTCGAGGGTGTGGTTCTGCAGGCTCGCGCCGACGGCGCGCAGGCGGGCGAAGTGCCCGTAGCCGGGGCCCACCACGCTGTCCGTGAGGAACATGGAGACCGGGAGGCGCAGGTCGCGGACCATGTCGACGAAGCGGGGGTCGCGTTCGGCGCCGTCGTCGTAGGTCAGGAAGACGACCCTGTCGCGGGTGGGGACGTGGTCGACGACCGGCGGGAGGGCCGAACCGCCGGGGCTGCCGGACCGGGGGCCCAGGGGGCGGGACGGGCGGGCGGGCGCGGGGGCCAGGGGGGCCGTCAGGCCCCAGCGGCGGTGGGGCGGCCCGGCGTCCGGGCCGTGCGGGCGGACCCGCTCCGCCGCCTTCTTGCCCAGCCGTTCGATCGGGTCGACGGACTGGGCGCAGCCGGTCAGGGTCGCCAGGATCAGCAGTACGGCCAGCGGCCCCCGCGTTCTCACAGGTAGTCCTCCAGGCGTGCCACCGCGTATCCCTTCTCCGTGACCTTGTTCAGGAACCGGCGGATCATGTCGGGCATGGTGCCCTTCCAGTCGTCCGGGCCGCGGAAGTGGCTCAGGACGATGTCGCCGGGGTGGAGGTCGCGGTCCCACTCGCGGTACTCCCAGCGGTCGACGAAGACCTCCTCGCTCCAGAGTGGTACGTACCGCACGCCGCAGGTCTTCGCGGCACGCAGGGTGGCCCGGTTGTAGTTCCCGAACGGCGGCCGGAAGAGGGCGGGGCGCTCGCCGTAGCGCTCCTCGATCACGTCCTGCATGCCGCAGATCTCCTGCTTCTGGCGCTTGTACGACAGGCTCGGCAGGTAGGGGTGGTGGAGGGTGTGGTTGTTCAGGCCGACCCCCGCGGCCTTCATCCTTTCGAAGTAGCCGTAGTCCTCCTTGACCAGGTAGTCGCTGAGGAAGGCGGTGTACGGGATCCTGAGCTCGGCCATCATGCGCAGGAACGCCGGGTCCTTCTCGGCGCCGTCGTCGAGGGTGAGGAAGACGACCTTGTCCTTGGTGGGGACGCGGGTGAAGACCGGCGGCAGCCCGAGGTCCTCGTGGTCGTCGACCTCGAAGCCGTCGCGGGTGGTGATGTGCGGCTTCCGGGCGGGGGGCGCGGGCGCGGCCAGGGGGACCTCGCGCAGGCCCCAGCGCTCCGCCGCGGCGGCCCGGGCCGCGTGGTCGGCGCGCAGCTGGTCGGCGTACGAGCGCAGGGCGCGCTCCGACGGCGCCTGTCCGGCCTCCTGGCCGGGGGCGGGACGGCTTCCGGCGGTGCCCGAGCCGCCCTGTGCGCAGCCCGAGGCGATGGCGGTCAGGGCGAGGACGGCGATGCCGCCCCGGATCCTCATGCGCCGCACCGCCTTTTTATCGTTTTGTACGACTGATCCCATGGCGCCGGATCCTCGCAGTCCCGCCCCGCGAACCCCGCCCGACACCCCGCCCGGCACCGCGGGCGGACGCGCACCGTCCACCGACTGGCCCACAATGAGCCGGTGAACGACCTCGCCCCCCTCCTCACCCCCGAGGGCCGCGCCCTCCTCGACGCCGTACGCGACACCGCCCCCGCGGACGAACTCGCCGTCGCCACCCGGCTGCGCCGCGACCACCCCGCCGAGCTCGTCTCGGCCGCCCTCGGGCAGGCGCGGCTGCGGCAGCGGGCGGTGGCGAAGTTCGGGGCGCGGGACGCGGAGCGGATGTTCTTCACGCCCCACGGGGTCGAGCAGTCCACGCGCGCCACGGTCGCCGCCCACCGCGCGGGGCGCATGCGGGCACTGGGCGTCACCTCCATCGCCGACCTGTGCTGCGGGATCGGCGGCGACGCCGTCGCGCTCGCCCGCGCCGGGATCCGGGTCCTCGCCGTGGACCGCGACCCGCTGACCGCGGCGGTCGCCCGGGAGAACGCCGCGGCCCTGGGGCTGAGCGAGCTGATCGAGGTGCGGGAGGCCGACGTCACGGACGTCGACACGGCCGGGTACGACGCCGTGTTCGTGGACCCGGCGCGGCGCGGAGGGCGCGGGCGCGTCTTCGACCCCGAGGCCTACTCGCCACCCCTGTCCTGGGCGGTCTCGGCCGCTCTGCGGGCTCCGCACGCCGCGCTGAAGGTCGCCCCCGGCATCCCGCACGAGGCGGTGCCCGCCGAGGCGGAGGCCGAGTGGATCTCGGACGGCGGGGACGTGAAGGAGGCGGTGCTGTGGTTCGGGACCACGCCGGGCGCCGTCCGCGCCACCCTGCTGCCCGGCCCGCGCACGCTCCTCGGCTCCGGGCTGCCCGACCCCGACGTCCGCCCCGTCGGCCGCTTCCTCTACGAGCCCGACGGCGCCGTCATCCGGGCGCACCTGGTGGCCGAGGTGGCCCGGGAGGTGGACGGCGGCCTGATCGACGAGACCATCGCCTACGTCACCGCCGACGACGCGCGTCCCACGCCGTACGCCACCGCCTACGAGATCACCGACCGGCTGCCCTTCAACGTCAAGAAGCTGAAGGCGCTGTTGCGGGAGCGGGGGGTGGGGATCCTGACGGTGAAGAAGCGCGGGTCGGCGGTGGAGCCGGAGGAACTGCGCAAGAAGGTGAAGCCGCAGGGGCCGAACGCGGCGACGGTGTTCCTGACGCGGGTCGCGGGGGCACCGACGATGCTGATCGGGCGGCCGGTGCGGGGTGGCTCCGCCGGGTGAACGGTGGGGGTGGCTCTGCCGGGTGATCGGTGGGGGTGCCGTGGGGATCGGGCGGTTCCGGGGTGGGGGTGCTGTGCGCTGCCGGCCGCGGCAGGTGGGGGGCTGGTCGCGCAGTTCCCCGCGCCCCTTCACGCCGGTCACCTGACCGGCAGGCCAGTGGCACCCCCTGGCTGCGGGTGGGGATTCCGTACGCTGCCGGCCGCGGCAGGTGGGGGGCTGGTCGCGCAGTTCCCCGCGCCCCTCGGGGGCGGTCGCCGGACCGCCCGCCGCACGTCACCCTTGTACGAGCGACTCCCACAGGTCGGTCGCCGCCGGTTCCTGTGGCACCACCCGGTTGGGGTCCGTCGGCGCGGTCACCACGGGCAGGGTGACGGTCGTGACGTGCGCCGACGACAGGCCCTTCAGGCTCTGGGCGAGTTCCGTCAGCTCGGCGAGGGAGTCCAGGCCGGTGTCGGTGGTGAGGCCGGCGGTGGCCGCGTCGGCCACGGAGTAGAGCCGGGTGGGGCTGGTGAGCAGGTCGGTGGCGGAGATCTGTTCCAGCAGGGCCTTCACCAGGGTCTGCTGGAGGCCTATGCGGCCGAGGTCGCTGCCGTCGCCGACGCCGTGCCGGGTGCGGGCCAGGGCGAGCGCCTGGGTGCCGTCGAGACGGTGGGTCCCGGCCGTGAGCTGCAGGTGGCTGTCCTCGTCGTCGATGTCCTCCTCGGTGGTGACGGTCACGCCGCCGAGCGCGTCCACGAGCTTCGCGAACCCCGAGAAGTCGACCTCGACGAAGTGGTCCATGCGGACGTTCGTCATCGACTCCACGGTCTTGACCGCGCAGACCGGGCCGCCCACCGCGTAGGCGGTGTTGAACATCACGCCGTACGCCTCCGCCGTCGAACCGCCGGACGGCAGCGGGCAGGACGGGCGGGTGACGAGGGTGTCGCGCGGGATGCTGACGACGGTGGCGCCGGTGCGGCCGGCGTCGAGGTGGACGACCATCGCGGTGTCGGAGCGCGCGCCCGCGCTGTCGCCGCCGCCGAGCTCCTGGTTCTCCGCTCCGCTGCGCGAGTCCGAGCCGAGGACCAGGATGTTGAGGGCCCCGGTGGGCAGCGGGGCGGCCGAGGCCGTGCCGGACGGGGACGGGGTGGTCACCGCGCGCGCCGGACGGTCGTCGCCGAGCGCGCTGTCGAGGTCGACGCCCGTGATGTTGTCGTTGAGGTGCCAGTACACCCAGCCCGCCGCGGCGGCGCCCAGGACGAGGGTGGCCGCGAGGGTGAGGCCGACGGCCCTGAGCACTCCGGACCGCCGGCCCCGCTGTCCGTGCACGTGTGCGTTCGCGTCATGTCCCGTCACGGGAGGAACATAAGTTTGGATTATGAGCGGACTGTGAGGGATTGCTTCGGAGACTCTCAGACTTCCCGGAGCGCCCTCGGTGCCCTCACCCCAGCGTCACCGTCGGCACCGGATTGCTCCCGCTCCACGACGCGTTGAAGCCGAAGGTCACCGAACCGCCGTCGGGAACCGTCGCGTTGTACGAGGCGTTGGAACAGGTGACCGCCGCCCCCGACTGGGTGCAGCTCGCGTTCCAGGCCTGCGTGATCTGCTGCCCCGCTCCGTACGTCCAGTTCACCTTCCACGACGACAGCGCCGCCCCCGAGCAGGCGATCCGCACCTGCCCGGTGAAGCCGGTGTTCCACTGGCTGGTCACGCCGTACACCGCCGTGCACGCGCCCGTCGGCGGCGTCGTGGTGCCCCCGAGCGCCTCGACGATCGCGTAGTACGCCGGTTTCGGCGCGAAGTTCTCGTCGTACGGCGTCGCCGCGCCCTGCCCCGGGAAGGTGCTCGGGATCCAGGAGTCGGAGTCGGTGAAGCCCCACACCGTGACGCCGGTGCACCGGGTCACCGCCAGGCAGGCGTTCATGACCGCCTTGTAGTCGGCGGCCTGCTGGGTGAGCTTGGCGCTGTCGGAGGGCAGTTGCATCCGGATGTCCAGCTCGGTGATCGCCACGTCGACACCGAGGTCGGCGAAGCGCTGGATGTTCTGCTGGAGGGTGGTCGGCACCTGGCCGAGGATCAGATGGGCCTGGAGGCCGACGCCGTCGATCGGGACGCCCCGCTCCTTCAGCGACTTGACCAGGTCGTACAGGGCGGTGGACTTCGCGTTGACGCCCTCGACGTTGTAGTCGTTGATGTAGAGCTTCGCGGCCGGGTCGGCGGCCCGCGCCCAGGTCAGGGCGTCGGCGATGTAGTCGGCGCCGAGGCCCTGGTACCAGAGGGTGGAGCGGTAGGTGCCGTCCTCGTTGAAGGGCTCGTTGACGACGTCCCAGGCGGCGACGCGGCCCTCGTAGCGGTCGACCTCGGTGGTGATGTGGTCCTGGAGCAGGGTGGCGAGCTGGGCGGACGTCCAGCTGCCGTTGGTCAGCCAGCTCGGGTTCTGGCTGTGCCAGACGAGGGTGTGGCCGCGCACCTCCTGGTCGTGGGCCTCGGCGAAGTCCACGATCTGGTCGGCCTCGGCCCAGTTGAAGGTCCCCTGGGTCGGCTCGACCGAGCCCCACTTCATGGCGTTGCCGGGGGTGAGCCAGTTGAACTGCCCTCCCGCGATGTCCCCGTAGGTGCCGGTGAGCTTGGAGCCGGTGACGGCCGTGCCCATGACCTTGCCCTGGGCGGCGGCGAGGTCGCGCAGCGGTTCGTCGGCCGCGTGGGCGGTCGTGGAACCGGCGGTGAGCAGGGCGCCGACGGCCGCGGCGCCGGCGCACAGGGCCGCCAGACGGCGGCGGAAGGATGGTGCGGAGGATCTCATGACAGGCCTCCGAAAGTTTCGGTCGTGTAACCGATTGACTTCGGAGGAGTGTGGAGGCGTCCTCCCCACCCGTCAATACGTCACCTTCAGGCCACCGGCGGCGCCGCCGTGCTCGTCCGCACCACCAGACTGGTCGCCAGCTCCACCCGGGTCGCCGCCGGTGCCTCCTCCGACCGCCCCAGCTCCAGCACCAGCCGGGCGGCCGCCTCGGCCATCTCGGTCAGCGGCTGCCGCACGGTCGTCAGGGGCGGGCCCACCCAGCGGGCCACCGGCAGGTCGTCGAAGCCGACCACGCTGACGTCCTCGGGGATGCGCAGGCCCAGCTCGCGGGCGGCCTCGTAGCAGCCGAGGGCCTGGAGGTCGTTGCCGGCGAAGACGGCGGTGGGCCGGTCGGGGCGGGCGAACAGCTCGCGCCCGAGCCGGTAGCCGGTCTCGTGGTGGAAGTCACCGGTCATGATCAGTCCCGGGTCGACCGGCAGACCGGCCGTCTCCAGGGCCGCGCGGTAGCCGTCGACCCGGGCCCGGCTGCACATCATCTGCGCGGGTCCGCTGATCGCCCCGATCCGCCGGTGCCCCAGCTCGACCAGGTGCCGGGTGGCGGCGAGCCCGCCCTGCCAGTTGGTGGCGCCGATCGAGGGCACGTCCGCCCCCGGGTCGCCCGCCGGGTCCATCACCACGAACGGGATGGACCGGCTGGTCAGCAGCGCGCGCTGGGACTCGTCGAGCCCGGACAGCACGAGCACCACGCCGTGCGGGCGACGGGCGGCGACCTGGTCGGCCCAGGTCCGCCCCGGCGTGAGCCGCCCCGCGCTCTCGCTCAGCACGACGCTCAGCCCGGCGTCCCGCGCGACGTTCTCGACGCCCCGGATGACCTCCATGGCCCAGGCGCTCTCCAGCTCGTGGAAGACCAGGTCGATCAACGGCGAGCGGGTCGCCTCGGCGCGCCGGCGCCGGTAGCCGTGGGCGCGCAGCAGCTCCTCGACGCGGGCGCGGGTCCCGGGCGCGACATCGGCACGGCCGTTGAGGACCTTCGAAACAGTCGGTGCCGAGACGCCGGCCTCGCGGGCGATCTCCGCGAGGGTCGCGGTCTGCCCCGCCGCACGCCGTGTCAGCCGGTCTTCCGTCCGCGTCCGCGCGGGCTCCGAGGGTGTCATGGCGGCGATCGTATCCCCGCACGGCCTCTTGACGAACCCTTCTCCGGGCCTTAGGTTCCCGGAACATTCGACATGTATATCGAAACATTCGCACGATCGGTCCCCGACCGGTGGCTCACCGACCTCTGACAGGAGTTTCATGACCACCGCCCCCTGGCGCGACCCCGCCCTGCCCGCCGCCGCCCGTGTCGACGACCTCCTCTCCCGGATGACCCTCGAGGAGAAGACCGCCCAGCTGTACGGCGTGTGGGTCGGCGCCGCGACGGACGGCGACGGAGTCGCCCCGCACCAGCACGACATGACCGCCGACTACGACTGGGCCGAACTGATCACCCGCGGGCTCGGCCAGCTCACCCGCTCCTTCGGCACGGCCCCCGTGGACCCGGCGGTCGGTGCCCGCGCCCTGGCCCTGGCCCAGCGCAGGATCACCGAGGCGGGCCGCTTCGGCATCCCCGCCGTCGCGCACGAGGAGTGCCTGGCCGGCTTCACCGCCTGGCGGGCCACCGCCTACCCGGTCCCGCTCGCCTGGGGCGCCGCCTTCGACCCGCCGCTGGTGGAGGAGATGGCCCGGCAGATCGGCCGCGACCTGCGCGCCGTCGGCGTCCACCAGGGCCTCGCGCCCGTCCTGGACGTCGTACGGGATCCGCGCTGGGGGCGGGTGGAGGAGACGATCGGCGAGGACCCGTACCTGGTGGGCACGGTCGGCGCGGCCTATGTGCGCGGCCTGGAGTCGGCCGGGGTCGTCGCCACGCTCAAGCACTTCGCCGGGTACGCCTCCTCAGCCGGCGCCCGCAACCTGGCGCCCGTCCGGGCGGGCACCCGCGAGTTCGCGGACGTGACGCTGCCGCCGTTCGAGATGGCGCTGCGCGAGGGCGGGGCCCGCTCGGTGATGGCCGCCTACACGGAACGCGACGGCGTCCCGGCCTCCGCCGACCCGGAGCTGCTGACCGCTCTCCTGCGCGAGGAGTGGGGGTTCACCGGCACGGTGGTCGCCGACTACTTCGGCATCGGCTTCCTCCAGACCCTGCACCGCGTTGCGGGCACCCCGGCGGAGGCGGCCCGGCTGGCCCTGGAGGCCGGCATCGACGTGGAGCTGCCGACGGTGAAGTACTACGGCGAGGCCCTCGTGGCGGCCGTACGGGACGGGCTGCTCCCGCAGGACCTGGTCGACCGGGCCGCCCGCCGCGTCCTGCTCCAGAAGTGCGAACTGGGCCTGCTCGACCCGGACTGGCGGCCGGAGCCGGCCCAGCCGGTGCCGGCCCACCCCGACTCGGCGGCCAACCGGGCCGTGGCCCGCCGTCTGGCGGAGGAGTCGGTGGTGCTGCTGGACAACCCGGACGGCCTGCTGCCGCTGCCCCCGGACAGCCGTGTCGCCGTCGTGGGCCCCCGGGCGGCGGACGCGCTCGCGATGCTCGGCTGCTACTCCTTCCCCTCCCATGTCCTCACCCACCACCCCGAGGTGGACCTGGGCATCGACATCCCCACGCTGCTGGGGTCCCTGCGGGCCGAGCTGCCCGACGCCAAGGTGACGTTCGCGGAGGGCTGCCCGGTCTCCGACCCGGACCGGTCGGGCTTCGAGGAGGCGGTGGCGAGGGCCTCCGAGGCGGACGTGTGCGTGGCCGTCCTGGGCGACCGGGCGGGCCTGTTCGGCCGGGGCACCTCGGGCGAGGGCTGCGACGTGGCCGACCTGCGCCTGCCGGGCGTCCAGGGCGAGCTGCTGGACGCCCTCGTGGCGACGGGCGTCCCGGTGGTCCTGGTCCTGCTGACCGGCCGCCCCTACGCCCTCGGCCGCTGGCACGGCCGGCTGGGCGCCGTCGTCCAGGCCTTCTTCCCCGGCGAGGAGGGGGGCCCGGCGGTCGCGGGGGTGCTGTCGGGCCGCGTCAACCCCTCGGGCCGGCTGCCCGTGAGCGTGCCCCGCGTGGTGGGCGGCCAGCCGTGGACGTACCTCCAGCCGCCCCTGGGCCTGGCCGACGAGGTCAGCAGCCTGGACCCGACGCCGCTGTACCCGTTCGGGTACGGGAGGTCGTACACGACGTTCGCGTGGGAGGACGCCGAGGTCCCGGACGCGGAGATCGGCACCGACGGCTCGTACGACCTGTCCCTGACCGTCCGCAACACCGGCGGCCGGCCGGGCGCCGAGGTCGTCCAGCTCTATCTGCACGACCCGGTGGCGAGCGTGACCCGGCCCGACGTACGGCTCGTCGGCTACCAGCGGGTCGCGCTGGAACCCGGCGGGTCGGCCCGCGTGACCTTCCGCTTCCACACCGACCTGTCGGCGTTCACCGACCGTGCGGGCCGGCGGGTGGTGGAACCCGGGGCGCTGGAACTGCGGCTGGGGGCGTCCAGCGCGGACGTGCGCCACACGGCCCGCCTGACCCTGACCGGGCCGGTGCGGGAGGCCGGAGCGGGGCGGAGGCTGCGGTGCGAGGTGAGGGTGGAGACGGAGGCGGAGGTGTAGGTGGAGGCGGGAACGGAGGCGGAGGTGGAGGTGGAGGCGGGAACGGGGGCGGAGGCGGAGGTGGAGGCGGGAACGGGGGCGGAGGCGGAGCGCGCCTGAGGCGCGCGGGGGGCACACCGCACGCCGCGGGCGCGCTGCGGGCGCGCCGGGGGCGTGCCGGGGGCGATCCGGGGGCACGCCGAGGGGCGATTTGGGCCGAAGGCCCTACCCCTCTACCCCTCCACCGCCTCGAACCGCCAGCGGTGCACCGTCCGGCTCACCAGATCCCCGTCCGGCTCGGGCAGTTCGGGCACGTCGGCGTCGTACTCCGCGTCCCACCACGTGATGACCAGCACCCGGTCCTGCGGGGCGCGGAGCACCTCGCGGCGCAGGGGTGCGGGCGAGAGCCGCTGCCCGCGCACCCACGCCAGCAGCTCCGCCCCGCGGCCCTCCGCGGCCCGGGCCTCCCACATCAACGCGACCGTCATGACGTGATCCTCACGGGTAGAGGTTGGTCTCGCCGACCTCGTGGACGTGGTCGTGGCCGGCGCCGTGGCCGTGGTCCCGGCCGGGCACGTGCGGGTCGGTCACCGGGAGGGACGAGTCCGCCGACAGGTCCCAGTCGGACGCGGCCCGGCCGCGGGCGACCATCTCCGCACCGAGGGCGGCGACCATCGCGCCGTTGTCCGTGCACAGTTTGGGGCGGGGGACGCGCAGACGGATGCCGGCCGCCTCGCAGCGCTCCTGGGCGAGGGCGCGCAGCCGGGAGTTGGCGGCCACCCCGCCGCCGATCATCAGGTGGTCGACGCCCTCGTCGCGGCAGGCCCGGACGGCCTTGCGGGTCAGGACGTCCACGACCGCCTCCTGGAAGGAGGCCGCCACGTCACGCACCGGGACCTCCTCCCCCGCCGCCCGCCGGGCCTCGATCCAGCGGGCGACCGCCGTCTTCAGGCCGGAGAAGGAGAAGTCGTACACCGGGTCGCGCGGGCCGGTCAGGCCGCGCGGGAACGCGATCGCCGCCGGGTCGCCCTCGCGGGCGTACCGGTCGATGACCGGGCCGCCGGGGAAGCCGAGGTTCAGCACGCGGGCGATCTTGTCGAAGGCCTCGCCCGCCGCGTCGTCGATGGTCGCGCCCATCGGGCGGACGTCGGAGGTGATGTCCGAGGAGAGCAGCAAGGAGGAGTGGCCGCCGGAGACCAGCAGCGCCATCGTCGGCTCCGGCAGCGGGCCGTGCTCCAGCTGGTCCACGCAGATGTGGGAGGCGAGGTGGTTGACGCCGTAGAGCGGCTTGCCGAGCGCGTAGGCGTACGCCTTCGCCGCCGACACGCCGACCAGCAGCGCGCCCGCCAGCCCGGGACCCGCCGTCACCGCGATGCCGTCCAGGTCCCTCGCCGAGACGCCCGCCTCCTTCAGCGCCCGGTCGATGGTCGGGACCATCGCCTCCAGGTGGGCCCTGCTGGCCACCTCCGGCACGACCCCGCCGAAGCGGGCGTGCTCGTCGACGCTGGAGGCGATGGCGTCCGCCAGCAGGGTGGTGCCGCGGACGACGCCGACGCCGGTCTCGTCGCAGGACGTCTCGATGCCGAGGACGAGGGGTTCGTCAGCCATTGATCTCGGTTCCTTGTACTGATGTCGGTTCGTCGGCCGAGCCGCTGTCGGATGCTGTGACCAGGCGCATGACCAGGGCGTCCACGTTCCCCGGCTGGTAGTAGCCGCGCCGGAAACCGATGGGTTCGAATCCGAAGCGCTCGTAGAGCCGCTGGGCGCGGACGTTGTCGACCCTGCACTCCAGCAGGACCTCGGCGACCTCGAAGGCGGTCGCGGCGCGCAGCAGTTCGGTGAGGAGCCGGGCACCGAGGCCGGTGCCCTGGCGGTCGCGGGCGACGGCGATCGTCTGCACGTCGGCGCCCGCGCCGGAGCCGCCGTCCTCACCGCCGGCGCCGCCGCCGTCGGAACCGCCGTCGGAGGCGGCGCCGGAGCAGGCCAGGCCCGCGTAGCCGACGATCCGGCCGTCGGCCTCGGCCACGACGTAGCGGCGGGTCGCCTCGGGGCCTCGGGAGTGCGCCAGCTCGGACCAGAACATGCCGCGCGACCAGGCGTCCTCGGGGAAGAGGTCCTTCTCCAGTTCCAGCACGGCGTCGATGTCCCACCAGCGCATCTCGCGGAGGGCGGGGGCGCCGGGCTGGGGGGTGCTGGACTGGGGGGCGCCGGCTTTCCCGGCCGGGCCGGACCGGGGAGCGCCGGGCTCCGGCACGCCGGGCTCGGGAACGTCGGACTCGGTCACTTGGGCGTGACCACCTTGTAGTTCTTGGGAACCTGGGCGTCCGGGCGGCGCAGGTACAGCGGGCGCGGCGCCGGGAGTTCCTCGCCGCCGGCGAGCCGCTCGGCGGCCAGCGCGGCGAGGGCCGCGGCGGAGACGTGCTCCGGCTCGTGCGCCCGGGGGAAGGTGTCGGGGTAGAGCAGCGCGCCCGCGCCGACGGCGGGCAGCCCGGCCACCCGGTCGGCGATGTCGGCCGGACGGTCGACGGCCGGCTCCGTGACCCGGGTGCGGGAGTCGGCGTAGCGCGCCCAGTAGACCTCCTTGCGGCGGGCGTCGGTGGCCACGACGAAGGGGCCGTCCAGGTCGGCGGCGTAGGCGAGGCCGTCGAGGGTGCACAGACCGTGCACGGGGACGCCGAGCGCGAGGCCGAAGGTGTCGGCGGTCATCAGACCGACGCGCAGCCCGGTGTACGGGCCGGGGCCGATGCCGACGACGATGCCGGTGACGGCGTCGAGTGCGCGTCCCGCGTCGGCGAGCAGACGGTCGACGGCCGGCAGCAGCAGCTCGCCGTGCCGGCGCGCGTCCACCTGGCTCGACGAGGCGATGACGGCCGTGCCGTCGTGCAGGGCGACGGTCACGGCGGGGGTGGCGGTATCCAGAGCGAGCAAGAGCACGCAAACAGCCTACGGCTCCTCGGGCCCGTGTCGGACGTCCAGTCGCCCCGGTGCGGGACGTCCCGGCTGCTAACGTCGCCGCGAGGTACGAAGTACGACAAAAGAGGTGATCGCCGGTGGCAGGCAGCAGCGCGACGTTCGTGGCCGGGCTCACCGCGGCGGCCGTCTGCACGGTCGGGTTCCTCACCCTCCAGGCGTCGGCGAACGTGCCCGACACCCTCGGCAGAGCCTCTTCGGACGCGGCCGCCAGGGCGCCGAAGGCACCCCGGGACAAGAACAACCCCACCGCGCTCCCCTCCGGCTCCGGTGCGGGTGAGCGGGTCGTGTACTCGGTGGACGACGACCGGGTGTGGCTGGTCGGGCAGGACGGCACGGTCCAGCGGACGTTCCCGGTCACCCCCGGCACGGTGGACCCGCTCCCGGGGACCTACGCGGTCACCTCCCGCTCGAACGGCATCACCGGCACCGACGGCACACCCGTCGAGCACGTGGTGCGCTTCACCACCGTGGACGGGGTGGTCATCGGCTTCAGCGCGGCCGTGGACGGCTCGACGCGGGCGCCCGACCCGGCGGTGCGCACGGGCGGGATCCGCGAGGCACGCGCGGACGGCGAGGCGATGTGGGCGTTCGCGACGATCGGGGAGCAGGTCGTCGTGATCCGGTGACCTGGGGTGGCGGGAGCCTGCCGCCCCCGCCGGCGGAGGGCGAGGGCCCCGGCCCGGTGGGCGAGGACCCGGACCGGTGGGCGAGGACCCGGCCCGGTGGGCGAGGACCCGGCCCGGTGGGCGAGGACCCGGCCCGGTGGGCCGGGTGGCGCGTTACGCCGCTTCCCGGTGGTGCCGCACCCGCGCCTCGGCGACGGCCGACCGCACGGGCCCGGACCCGGGCTCCGGCTCGGGCGCGCGCGGCGGGCGGGACACCGCCTCGGCGGCCGCGCAGGACGCCAGCAGATCCCGCATGGAGAACCCGGCGAGGGCGGAGGGCCGCGACGGGACGTCGGACCTCTGGGGCTCGATGGCCGGCATGGACGCCTCCTGGGGGCCGGGGCGGGCCTGGTTAGGTACACCTAACTAGGGACTGGATACCATGTGACCACGGGCGGGACGCCGGACGCAACATCATGCCGACGTCTTGTCGGAATCTTCATACGAACGCGGCCGCCCGGAAGGACGGTCCTGCGCCGCGCGGTCGGGCCGCCCGGAACGACCGTCCTGCGCAGGCACGGTCAGGCCGCCCGGAACGACCGTCCGGGGGGCGGGCGCGCTGAGGTCCGTCAGCCCGGCGCGCGCTCAGGCCGCCCGGAACGACCGTCCGGGGGGCGGGCGCGCTGAGGTCCGTCGGCCCGGTGCGCGCTCAGGCCGCCAGCACGCTCAGGTCCGCCGAGCCCCACCGCTCACCCAGCCCGGTGACCGTCACGTGCCGCACCTCGTCGGTCGTGTCGCCGACGGCCCGGTGGATCCGCACCTGGAGCCTCTCGTCGGTCAGTTCCTCGACCTTGCCCTCGCCCCACTCCACGACCACCACCGACTCGGGCAGCGACACGTCGAGGTCGAGGTCCTCCATCTCGTCGAGCCCGCCGCCCAGGCGGTACGCGTCGACGTGGACGAGCGGCGGCCCGTCCCCGAGGGCCGGGTGGACGCGGGCGATCACGAACGTCGGGGAGGTGACCGCCCCGCGCACGCCGAGCCCCTCGCCGAGGCCGCGCGTCAGGGTCGTCTTGCCCGCGCCGAGCTCCCCGCTCAGCATCACGAGGTCGCCGGCGCGCAGCAGCTTGGCCAGGCGGCGGCCCAACTCGCGCATCTGGTCGGGAGAGTGGACGATCAGCTCGGTCTCAGCCGGGTTGTGCGGTGCTGCTGGTGCTTCCATAGCCACCCACGGTAGCCCCTGCGGGCACGGCGCCCGCGCGGGTGAGCAGGTCGGCGAGGCGGTCGGTGACCGCTTCCGGGTGTTCCAGCATCACCAGGTGCCCGGCGTCCGGGACGAGCACCAGCTCGGCGTCCGGCAGCAGGTCGGCGATGGCCTCGCTGTGCTCGCTGGGCGTGACGAGGTCGCCGATGCCGGCCAGCACCAGCACCGGCATGTCCTGGAAGCAGGCGAGCGCCTCGGCCTTGTCGTGGTCGGTGAAGGCCGGGTAGAACTCGGCGACCACGTCGATCGGCGTGCCCTCGATCATCCGCTCGGCGAACCGGGCGACGGCCGGGTCGACGTCCCGGGACGCGAACGAGTACCGCTTGATGACCCCGGCGAACAGGTCGGCGGTGGCCCGCCGCCCCTTCTCCACCAGCTCGGCCCGCTGCCCCAGCAGCTTCAGCACACCGGGCAGGACCCGCCGTACGGCGTTGACCCCCGCGACCGGCAGTCCGAAGTTGACCTCGCCGAGCCGGCCGGAGGACGTACCGACGAAGGCGGTGGCGACGACCCGTTCACGGATCAGCTCGGGGTACTGCGCGGCCAGCGCCATCACCGTCATGCCGCCCATGGAGTGCCCGACGAGCACGATCGGCCCCTCGGGCGCGGCCGCGTCGACGACGGCCTTCAGATCGCGTCCCAGCTGGTCGATGCTGACCGGCACCCCGTCGTGGAGCTGGGCCGCCCCGCGCGCGGAGCGCCCGTGGCTGCGCTGGTCCCAGTGCACGGTCCGCACGACGCCCCGCAGGGCGGCGCGCTGGAAGTGCCAGGAGTCCTGGGTGAGGCAGTAGCCGTGGCTGAAGACGACGGTGACGGGGAGGGGGGCCTTGCGGCCGAAGAGCCGGCGCCGCCGGTTCGCCGGTCCGCCCTGCGGCTCTACGTCGTCGACCTCGTAGTACAGCTCGGTGCCGTCGTCGGCGACGGCCTTGCCGGGGGTGCCGCGCAGGGCGCCGTACGGTCCCGCCGCGTCGAGGGCGAGCCGTGCCTTCGCGCGCATGCCCCGGCCCACGGTCATCCGCTCCAGCGCGACGCCTGCCGCGGCGCCCGCGGCGATCACGCCTATCGCGGCGCCGGCGACGCCGGTCGCCCGGCGCCAGTTCCCGGCCGCCCCCGGGGCGGAGGCGGCGACGGCCGCCGAGGCGGCGCTCGCCACCGCCTCCGCACTGCTCTCGCTCACGTACCGCTCCTCCTCGGCCGACGCCAGGTGCTACTGCTGTTGCCCACGATGCGCACAGGGCATGAGTGAACCAGCTGCGGGCGTCGCTCCCGACGGTCCCCCCGCTGGGGGGACTACCCGTCCTGTTCCCCGTTCACGTAGACGCGGGGAACCCTCGTTCCGATGCGCGTGACGATCTCGTACCCGATGGTCCCGGCGGCCTGCGCCCAGTCCTCCGCGGTGGGCTCGCCGCGGTCACCGGGCCCGAACAGCACCGCCTCGGCCCCCGGCCCGGGGTCGTCGCCGCCGAGGTCGACGACGAACTGGTCCATCGCGATCCGTCCCGCGGCCGTACGCCACTTGCCGCCGACGAGCACCGGGCCGGTGCCGGACGCGTGCCGGGGGACGCCGTCGGCGTAGCCGAGGGGGACCAGACCGAGGGTGGTCTCGCCCGGGGTCGTGTAGTGGTGGCCGTAGCTGACGCCGTGCCCGCCGGGGACGTGCTTGACCAGGGCCAGGGAGGCCGCGAGGGTCATCACCGGCCGCAGGCCGAGGTCGGCGGCGGAACCGATCTCGGGGCTGGGCGACAGACCGTACATGGCGACGCCCGGGCGGACGAGGTCGAAGTGGGCCGCGGGGAGGGTGAGCGTGGCCGGGGAGTTGGCGATGTGCCGCACCTCGGGCCGTACGCCCCGCTCCTCGGCGTACGCCACCATCTCCCGGAAGCGGGAGAGCTGGGCCGCGTTGGACGGGTGGCCGGGCTCGTCGGCGCAGGCAAAGTGGGACCACAGACCGGTGACCCGGACGAGTCCGTCGCCCTCCGCGCGCCGCGCCTCGGCGACCAGGTCGGGCCAGTCGGCGGGCTGGCAGCCGTTGCGCCCCAGCCCGGTGTCGGCCTTGAGCTGCACCCGGGCGGTCCGCCCGGCGAGCCGGGCCGCCTCGACGGCCTCGCGCAGCGCCCACAGGCCGCTCACGGACACGTCGAGGCCGGCCTCGATCGCCTCCCGCCAGGGCCCGCCCGGCGTCCACAGCCAGCACATGATCCGCACGTCGGCCGGCAGCCCGGCCCCCGCGCTCAGCGCGAGCGCCTCCTCCGGCGTGGCGGTGCCGATCCAGGTGGCCCCCGCCTGCACGGCGGCCCGGGCACACTGAAACGCTCCGTGGCCGTACCCGTCACCCTTCACCACGGCCATGAACGCCGCGCCCGGCGCCTTGGCGCGCAGGGTCCGCACGTTGGCGCGCAGCGCGGCCAGGTCGATCTCGGCGCGGGCGCGCGGCGGGGCGGGGGTCGGCTGTGCAGTCTCACTCATCGCGCCCAGTGTCTCAGAAGGCCCGGGAACCCCCTGAGAGCCGGGCCCGCCCACGGCCCCCACGCACGCACCCTCCGCCCCGGCCCCCCACACCCCGACCCCGCACCCCGTCACCCACGCCCTCCACCCCGACCCCTCACCCCCGCGCCACATCCCTCCAGGCCCGCGCCACGGCCTCGGCAACGTCGTGTGCGCCCACCGGCGCCCCCCGGGCCGCGAACCGCCCCGCCAGGCCGTGCAGATACGCGCCCGCGCTCCCCGCGTCCGACGCCGACAGCCCCGCCGCCAGCAGCGATCCCGCCAGCCCCGACAGCACGTCGCCGCTGCCGGCCGTGGCCAGCCACGACGTCCCGGTCGGGTTCACCCGTACGGGTCCTCGCCCCGGGTCCGCGACCAGCGTCGTCGACCCCTTCAGCAGCACCGTCGCCCGGTACCGCCCCGCCAGTTCGCGCACGGCGGCCAGCCGCCCCGCCTCGACGTCCTCCCGCGCCACCCCGAGCAGCGCGGCCGCCTCCCCCGCGTGCGGGGTCATCAGCGTCGGCGCCGTACGCCCCCGGACCGCCCCGGGCTCCGCCAGGCGCAGCGCGTCCGCGTCGATCAGCACCGGCACGTCGGCGGCCAGCACCTGGGCCACCGTCTCGGCGTCGTCGCCGACGCCCGGCCCGACGACCCACGCCTGCACCCGCCCGGCGTGCGCGGGCCCCTGGTCGGAGACGAGCGTCTCCGGGAAGCGGGCGATGACGGCCTCCGCGGCCGGCCCGACGTACCGCACGGCCCCCGCCCCGCCGCGCAGCGCGCCGGCCACGGCCAGCACGGCGGCCCCCGGATAGCGGGCCGACCCGGCGGCGACACCGACCACACCCCGCCGGTACTTGTCGCTCTCGGCACCCGGCACCGGCAGCAGCGCCGCCACGTCCGCGTGCTGCAACGCCTCCAGCTCGGCCTCGGCGGGCAGCTCCAGCCCGATGTCGACGAGCCGCACCGACCCGGCGTACTCCCGCGCCGGATCGATCAGCAGCCCCGGCTTGTGCGTGCCGAAGGTGACGGTGAGGTCGGCCCGGACGGCGGCGCCCCGCACCTCCCCGGTGTCCGCCTCCACCCCGCTCGGCAGGTCGACGGCGACGACGGCGGCCCCCGACCCGGCGGCCAGCGCCGCGAGCGCGGCCGCGTCCTCCCGCAGGCCGCCCCGCCCGCCGATCCCGACGATCCCGTCGACCACCAGGTCGGCACGGCGCAGCAGGCCGGGAGCGGCGCTCGCCGGGACCGTCCGCCCGCCCGCCCGCAGCAGGGCCGCCAGCCCCCCGGGGTGGGTCCGCTCCGGCGCCAGCAGCACGGCGCTCACCCCGGCGCCGCGCCGGGCCAGCCGGGCACCCGCGTACAGGGCGTCGCCGCCGTTGTCCCCGCTGCCGACGAGCAGCACGACCCGGCTGCCGTACACCCGCCCCAGCAACTCCGCACAGGCGGCGGCGAGTCCGGCGGCGGCGCGCTGCATCAGCGCGCCCTCCGGAAGACGGGCCATCAGCTCCCGTTCGGCGGTCCTGACCGTGTCCACGCAGTAGGCAGTACGCATGGCCCTACCTCTACCGCCTCACCGCCTGCCGCACACCTACCCCTCCGCCACCACCACCGCCGAGGCGATCCCCGCGTCATGACTGAGCGACACGTGCCAGGACCGCACGCCCAGTTCCGCGGCGCGCGCCGCGACGCTCCCCCGCACCCGCAGCCGCGGCTGCCCGCTGTCCTCCACGTACACCTCCGCGTCGGTCCACAGCAGCCCCGCCGGTGCCCCCAGCGCCTTGGCCACCGCCTCCTTCGCCGCGAACCGCGCCGCCAGCGAGGCGACCCCCCTGCGCTCCCCGCTCGGCAGCAGCAACTCACTGTCGAGGAAAAGTCGGCTCGCCAGTGCGGGCGTCCGCTCCAGGGACACCGCGAACCGATCGATCTCCGCCACGTCGATGCCGACCCCGATGATGCTCATGCCGAGCACCCTACGGCCGGGCTCCCCGCGAGATGACCGACCGGCGCCGCCCCGGGACCGCCGCAGGCGATCAGGGGCGCGGGGAACCGCGCGACCGGCCACGACGCACCCGCACCCACCGCACCACCCCCGGCACCACCCCCGGCCCCGGCACCGGCACCAGCGCCAGCGCCAGCACCAGCACCAGCACCAGCACCAGCACCAGCACCAGCACCAGCACCAGCACCAGCACCAGCACCCGACGACGGCTCCCGGCCCTCGGTCCCCCCACCCCCCGAAGCGCCCCTACTCCACGGTGACCGACTTCGCCAGGTTCCGCGGCTGGTCCACCTCGTTCCCCCGGGCCGTCGCCAGCTCGCACGCGAACACCTGCAACGGCACCGTCGCCACCAGCGGTTGCAGCAGCGTCGGCGTCACCGGGACGCGTACGAGGTGGTCGGCGTAGGGGACGACCGCCTCGTCCCCCTCCTCCGCGATCACGATCGTGCGCGCGCCCCGGGCCCGGATCTCCTGGATGTTGGACACGATCTTGTCGTGCAGCACGGACCGCCCCCGCGGCGACGGCACGACCACGACGACCGGCAGGTCCTCCTCGATCAGCGCGATCGGCCCGTGCTTCAGCTCGCCCGCCGCGAAGCCCTCGGCGTGCATGTACGCCAGCTCCTTCAGCTTGAGCGCGCCCTCCAGCGCCACCGGATACCCCACGTGCCGCCCGAGGAAGAGCACGGTGTTCTTCGCGGCGAGCGACCGCGCCAGCTCCCGCACCGGCTCCATGGTCTCCAGCACCCGCTCGACGTCACCGGGGATCCGCGCGAGGTCGCGGACGACGTCCCGGATCTCGTCCGCCCATTTGGTGCCCCGCACCTGCCCCAGGTACAGCGCCACGAGGTAGCAGGCCACCAGTTGGGTCAGGAAGGCCTTCGTGGAGGCGACCGCCACCTCCGGCCCGGCGTGCGTGTACAGCACCGCGTCCGACTCGCGCGGGATGGTCGACCCGTTGGTGTTGCAGATCGCCAGCACCTTGGAGCCCTGCTCGCGGGCGTGCCGCAGTGCCATCAGCGTGTCCATGGTCTCGCCGGACTGCGAGATGGCGATGACCAGCGACCGGGGGCCCAGGATGGGATCCCGGTAGCGGAACTCGCTGGCCAGCTCCACCTCGCACGGGATCCGCGTCCAGTGCTCGATGGCGTACTTGGCGATCATCCCGGCGTGGAAGGCCGTACCGCACGCGACGATGACGACCTTGTCCGCCTGGCGCAGCTCGGCCGCGGAGATGCGCAGCTCGTCGAGGGTCAGCGCGCCGGAGGCGTCGACGCGCCCCAGCAGCGTGTCGGCGACCGCCTTGGGCTGCTCGGCGATCTCCTTGAGCATGAAGTAGTCGTAGCCCCCCTTCTCCGCGGCCGACGCGTCCCAGTCGATGTGGTATGAGCGCACGTCGGCCGGGCGGCCGTCGAAGCCGGTCACCGTGACCCCGTCCCGGCGCAGCTCCACCACCTGGTCCTGGCCCAGCTCGATCGCCGACCGCGTGTGGTCGATGAACGCGGCGACGTCCGAGGCGAGGAAGGCCTCGCCCTCGCCGACGCCCACCACGAGCGGCGAGTTCCGCCGCGCCCCCACGACCACGTCCGGCTCGTCGGCGTGCACCGCGACCAGCGTGAACGCCCCGTCGAGCCGCCGGCACACCAGCCGCATGGCCTCCGCGAGGTCGGCCGTGACGGAGAACTCCTCGGCGAGCAGATGGGCCACCACCTCGGTGTCGGTCTCGGAGACCAGCTCGTGCCCGCGCTCGGCCAGTTCGGCCCGCAGCGCCGCGAAGTTCTCGATGATCCCGTTGTGCACGACGGCGACGCGCCCGGCGTTGTCGAGATGGGGATGGGCGTTGGCGTCGGTCGGCGCGCCGTGCGTGGCCCACCGGGTGTGCCCGATCCCCGTCGACCCGGCCGGCAGCGGCCGCTCCTTGAGCTCCTTCTCCAGGTTGACGAGCTTGCCCGCCCGCTTGGCGGCGGCGAGCCCCCCGTCGGCCGGCACGGCGACCCCCGCCGAGTCGTACCCCCGGTACTCCAGCCGTTTCAGTCCGGCGGTCACGACATCGAGCGCCGACTGCGACCCCACGTATCCCACGATTCCGCACATGCGCGGCAGCCTACGGCCGAATCCCGCCCGGAAAAGCCCTTCGCGTGCCCGATTCCGGAAATTCCCGCGCCCGTACGACACCCCGAACCGCCGCGATCGGCCCTGAGCGTCCCCTGGCCGACCGGCGGCGTGACGGACCCCACCCGCCATCCCGTTCAGACTCCGTTAACAATGGACTGTGATCTCTCCGGTCTCCCCGATGCCCCGGAGCGCCCACCGGCACAGGCCGGAGGCGACTCCCTACCTCGACCTCACCCGCTGCGAGTGGAGCGCGCTGCGCGACAAGACGCCGCTGCCGCTGAGCGCCGACGAGGTCGAGCGACTGCGCGGTCTCGGCGACGTCATCGACCTGGAGGAGGTACGGGACATCTACCTCCCCCTGTCCCGTCTCCTCAACCTCTACGTCGGCGCCACCGACGGTCTGCGCGGCGCCCTCAACACCTTCCTGGGGGAACAGGGCTCCCAGGCGGGCACGCCGTTCGTCATAGGGGTCGCCGGCTCGGTCGCGGTGGGCAAGTCGACGGTCGCCCGCCTCCTCCAGGCCCTGCTCTCCCGCTGGCCGGAGCACCCCCGCGTGGAACTGGTCACCACCGACGGCTTCCTGCTGCCCACCAAGGAGCTGGAGGCCCGCGGCCTGATGTCGAGGAAAGGTTTCCCCGAGTCCTACGACCGCCGCGCCCTGACCCGCTTCGTGGCCGACATCAAGGCCGGCAAGGACGAGGTCACGGCCCCCGTCTACTCCCACCTGATCTACGACATCGTCCCGGACGAGAAGCTCACCGTCCGCCGCCCGGACATCCTGATCGTGGAGGGCCTGAACGTCCTCCAGCCCGCCCTCCCCGGCCAGGACGGCCGCACCCGCGTCGGCCTCGCCGACTACTTCGACTTCAGCGTGTACGTCGACGCCCGCGCCGAGGACATCGAGCGCTGGTACCTCAGCCGCTTCCGCAAGCTGCGCGAGACGGCCTTCCAGAACCCGTCCTCCTACTTCCGCAAGTACACCCAGGTCTCCGAGGAGGAGGCCCTCGACTACGCCCGCACGATGTGGCGCACCATCAACAAGCCCAACCTGGTGGAGAACATCGCCCCCACCCGCGGCCGCGCCACCCTGGTCGTCCGCAAGGGCCCGGACCACAAGGTGCAGCGGCTCGGCCTCCGCAAGCTGTAGGGACAGGTGGCTGTGGGATAAAGGGCGGCATGCTGCATCTGCGCCTGATCACGCCGGCCGAGCGGACCGAGGACGTGGTCCGCCTGATCGAGAGCACGGTGGGCACCACCCATCTGGTGGTGCTGCCCGGCGCCGCCCGCACCCCGCCGGGCGATGTCGTCCTGTGCGACGTGGCGCGCGAGGCGGGCGACGAACTCCTCACGGGCCTCCAGGGGTTCGGCCTCGGGGAGAGCGGCTCGATCGCCGTGGAGAACATCGACCTGTCACTGTCCCGGCGGGCCGACGAGGCCGAGGAGGAGGCCCCGGGCGAGGGCGCGGACGCGGTCCTGTGGGAGCACCTGAGCGACGCGACCCACGAGGAGTCGACGCTCTCCGTCACCTACCTCGCCTTCATCACGCTCGCCACGATGATCGCGGCCTGCGGTGTGGTGCTCGACAACGCGGTCCTGATCGTGGGCGCGATGGCGGTGGGACCGGAGTTCGGCCCGCTGGCCGGCGTCTGCACCGCGGCGGTGCAGCGTGCCCCGCGCCTGGCGCTGCGCTCACTGACCGCCCTGCTGGTGGGCTTCGCGGTGGCGATGGCGGTGACGGCGGGCTTCAGCCTCTTCATGGACGCCGTGGGCCTGTTCACCAAGGACCAGCTGGAGGCCGACCGTCCGAACACGGGCTTCATCTACGCCCCGGACTGGTTCTCCTTCGTCGTGGCGGTGCTGGCCGGCGCCGCCGGCACGCTCTCGCTCACCTCCGCGAAGTCCGGCGCCCTGGTGGGTGTCGCCATCTCGGTGACCACGGTCCCGGCCGCCGCGAACGCGGCCGTTGCCCTGGTCTACGGCGACACCGTCCAGACCCTGCGCTCCTCGGAGCAGCTCCTGCTGAATCTCCTGGGCATCATCCTGGCCGGCATCCTGACCCTGCTGGCCCAGAAGTGGCTCTGGTCCCGGCAACGTGGACGTGCCAGGGCCTACTAGGGCCGGCCCAGCCAGCTCGCCCAGGGGCGCGGGGCTGTGCCGAGGTACGGCTGCGCCGCGCGGGCGCGAGGAATCACGACGATCCCGGGGCCCGCGTCGCGCGGGCCCCCGCCCCTACCCGGAACCGGGGAACTACCCCAGCGCCGACTTCACCGCGTCGGCCAGCCGCCCGGCCACGGACCGCGCCTGGTCGATGTCGGCCGCCTCGACCATCACCCGCACCAGCGGCTCGGTCCCGGACGGCCGCAGCAGCACCCGCCCGGTGGATCCCAGCTCCTGCTCGGCCTCCCCGACGGCGGTGGCGAGCTCGGCGGAGGAGGACACCCGGGTCCGGTCCACGTCGGGCACGTTGATCAGCACCTGCGGCAGCCGCTCCATCACGGACGCCAGGTCCCGCAGCGTCCTGCCGCTCTCGGCGACCCGCGCCGCGAGCATGAGCCCGGTCAGCGTGCCGTCGCCGGTCGTCGCGTGGTCGAGGATGATCACGTGCCCGGACTGCTCGCCGCCGAGCGCGTACCCGTGCTGCTTCATCTCCTCCAGCACGTACCGGTCGCCGACGGCGGCCTGGACGAGCCGGATGCCCTCGCGCTCCATGGCCAGCTTGAAGCCGAGGTTGGACATCACGGTCGCGACGACGGTGTCCTCGCGCAGCGCCCCGTGCTCCCGCATGGCGAGCGCGAGCACGGACAGGATCTGGTCCCCGTCCACCTCGTCGCCGGTGTGGTCCACGGCGAGGCACCGGTCGGCGTCCCCGTCGTGCGCGATGCCGAGGTGGGCCCCGTGTTCGACGACGGCGGCCTTGAGCTTGTCCAGGTACGTGGAGCCGCACCCGTCGTTGATGTTGAGCCCGTCCGGCGACGCGCCGATCGTGACGATCTCCGCCCCGGCCCGGGTGAACGCCTCGGGCGAGACCCGGGCGGCGGCGCCGTGCGCCTCGTCGAGGACGATCTTCAGCCCGTCGAGCCGGTTCGGCAGGACGGCGATGAGGTGGGCGACGTAGCGGTCGAACCCTTCGTCGTAGTCCCGCACCCGTCCGACACCCGAACCCGTCGGCCGCTCCCACGGCTCACCGCGCCGGTGCTCCTCGTAGACGGACTCGATCCGGCCCTCGAGTTCGTCGGCGAGTTTGTGGCCACCGCGGGCGAAGAACTTGATGCCGTTGTCGGGCATGGCGTTGTGGCTCGCCGAGAGCATCACGCCGAGGTCGGCGCCGAGCACGCCCGTCAGGTACGCGACGGCCGGGGTGGGCAGCACTCCGACCCGCAGCACGTCCACGCCGGCACTGGCCAGGCCGGCCACCACGGCCGCCTCCAGGAACTCCCCGGACGCACGCGGGTCCCGTCCGACCACCGCTACCGGGCGGTGGTCCTCGAAGGTGCCCGCCTCGGCCAGCACATGCGCCGCCGCGACGGACAGGCCGAGCGCCATCTCGGCCGTGAGATCCGCGTTGGCCACACCGCGCACGCCGTCCGTGCCGAAGAGTCGTCCCACTTGTCCTCCTGAGGAAGCGTCAGTTTCGGTAGCCGTGCGGGTGTCCGGCTGATCGGCGCGGCCCCCGCACCCAGGCATTGCATGCCCTGAACATCCGATCACACAAGCCTTTGAGCACCTTGTGCCGTTATACGCCCACAGCTGCGAGAAAACGAACGCCCCGACGGCACTGTGGCGTGCCGCCGGGGCGTTCGGAGTACGTAGGAGCGAGCCGGAACCGGCCCGTACGTACGAGCAGGCAGCGAAGCTTAACGCTTGCTGTACTGCGGAGCCTTGCGGGCCTTCTTGAGACCGGCCTTCTTGCGCTCGACCGCACGGTCGTCGCGCTTGAGGAAGCCGGCCTTCTTCAGCGGGCCGCGGTTGTTGTCGACGTCCGCCTCGTTCAGCGCGCGGGCGACACCGAGACGGAGCGCACCGGCCTGACCGGAGACACCGCCGCCGGAGATGCGGGCGACGACGTCGTAACGGCCCTCGAGCTCCAGGACCTTGAACGGCTCGTTGACTTCCTGCTGGTGCACCTTGTTCGGGAAGTAGTCCTCGAGGGTGCGACCGTTGATCTTCCACTTGCCGGTGCCCGGGACGATCCGGACGCGGGCGATGGCGTTCTTGCGGCGGCCCAGGCCGGCGGCCGGCTGCGGCTCGCCGAAGCGGGAGGCCAGGGACTCCGAGGTGTACTCGCCCTCGACGGGGACCTCGGACTCGGTGGTGTAGCTGTCGATGTCAAGCTCTTCGAGCGGCTGCTCGGCAGTGGTCTCAGCCACGGTGATACCTCAGATTCTCTTCAGCTTGGGGTGGTGTGGCCGGACTTACTGCGCGACCTGGGTGATCTCGAACGGCTGCGGCTGCTGCGCGCCGTGCGGGTGCTGGTCACCCTTGTAGACCTTCAGCTTCGAGAGCATCTGACGGCCCAGCGAGTTCTTGGGGAGCATGCCCTTGACGGCCTTCTCGATGGCCTTCTCCGGGTTCTTGTCCAGGAGCTCGTCGTAGCGGACGGAGCGCAGACCACCCGGGTAGCCGGAGTGGCGGTACGCCATCTTCTGGGTCCGCTTGTTGCCGGACAGGTGCACCTTGTCGGCGTTGATGATGATGACGAAGTCACCAGCGTCGACGTGCGGCGCGTAGATCGGCTTGTGCTTGCCGCGCAGCAGGGTGGCGGCGGTGGTGGCGAGACGACCCAGGACAACGTCCTGAGCGTCGATGACGTGCCACTGGCGCGTCACATCGCCGGGCTTGGGGCTGTACGTACGCACGGTTCGTAGCCTTCGCTTCGAGTGAGTGGTCCTGACAAGGTCACCGAAGCGATCACGACAGCCCTGACCGCACTGCGGTGACGCATACCGCGTGCGGGTCGCTGGTCATCGGCCCGGTGGACCGGTGTAAGGGCCCGTCCCGTGAGAATGAGCAAGCCAATACACAACGAAGATGCAGGATACCTGCGGCGCGGTGGCCGGGTCAAAACGAGCTCGCCCGTCGCCGAGGTCCGCTGCCCTTCTCACCCAGTGTAGGTGTGACCGCCGCCGGGGGCCGCCGCCCCCAGGCCCCCGCTTCGGCCCTGGACGGGCCTCGCCCTCGAACGCCGGACGGGCCGACGGCTCACGGCGAACACCAGCGCGCACAACGTCACCGCGTCCTTGAACGCCCGCCGCCGCACCGGCTCCAGATACGGCCAGGTCAGACCCGGGATCTGCGGGACCAGGGCCAGCCAGAACCACGGGCCCCGGGCTACCGACCCCGGGTGGGGCAGCCCGGCCAGCAGCAGCGGCACCACCACCAGCAGGTAGTGGTCGTACGACGGCCGGGAGACCAGGAACGCCGAGAGCATCAGCCCGGCGGCCGTCTCGGCGAGCCGCAGCGGGCCGGGGTCCGCGCGGCACCAGCGCCGCCAGGCGCAGGCCACCCCGGCGGCACAGGCCGCCAGCGCCAGCGTCCGGGCCACGGACGGCGGCACCCCCAGCCGGGGCAGCACCGCGGCCGGGGATGCCTCGTAGAGCCGTACGAAGGCGTCCTGGCCGCGCAGCAGGAAGGGCAGGGTGCGGGTGAGGAAGCCCGCCGGGTCGGGCAGGAGCAGGGCGGACGCGGCGGACGCCAGCGCCGGCACCCCGGCCAGCAGGGCCAGGGCGCGCCAGCGGCGGGCGAAGACGAACAGCAGCGCCAGCGGGGCCAGCAGCGGCTTCAGCGCCAGGGCCGCGCCGAGCACCGCGCCCGCCGCCGTCCACCTCCCCCGGCTCACCAGCAGCAACGCCACCGGCAGCGCCAGGACCGCCGTCACCGTCCAGTTGCCCAGCCGGACCAGGTGCCCGAACGGCGCGAACCCGGCCGCCAGCCCGGTCAGGCCGAGGACCGCCAGCCGGCTGTCCCACGGCACCCGGTGCAGCCGCAGCGCGCACGCCCAGCCGGCCGTCAGACAGACGGCCACCGCCAGCGGCACCAGCACCCGCAGCACGGCCTGCGGCAGCAGCGCCTGCGGGACGGCGGCGAGCACCGCGCCCGGCAGATAGAGGAAGTGCGGGTCGTCGTACGGGGACCCGCCCGCCAGCCAGGCCCGTGCCGCCCGGACGACGATCGCGTTGTCCATGCCGCCGGACGGGGTGGTCCGCGCCACATGCGCCACCGTCGCGCCCAGGACCGCCGCGAGCCCGCACCACAGCGGCCAGGGAGAACGCCGTACCAACCACCCGGAGATGTCGCATTTGCCCGTACTCATTCCCGGAACGCTAGGCGCTCCGGCGTCCGTTGAGGCGGAACAGCACCCCTCCGGCCGCGTCTAAGATGCGGCGCATGAGCTATGGGCAGGGGGGACCTCAGTCCCAGTGGGATCCGTGGAAACCGAACTCCCAGCAGCCGTGGAGCGACGCCGCCGACGCGAGCCCTGACTGGGCCGCGCTCGCCGAGGCGTCCGAGTCCCGCAACAAGCGCCGCCGGCTGCTGTTCATAGGCGGGGGCGCGCTCGCGACGCTGGCGATCGGCACCGCCGTGGCCATGGCCGTGGTGTCGGCGAACGGGGAGGACGAGGCGAACCGGCCCACCTCCTCCCTGCCCGCGACCGCCGACCTGCCGAGCGCGTCCGCCACCGTGTCCTTCGCCCCGACCAGCGCGCCCCCGCCGCTGGACCCGAAGGACTTCATCTCCAGCAAGGCCAAGGACACCGCACCCCTCGGCCCCGACCTGCTCTTCCCGGGCAGGCAGCTGACGACGGACTCGAACGTCTACCAGAAGGCGGCCAAGGCGGACAGCACCGACTGCACCACCGGTGTCCAGGGCACCCTGCCCAAGGTGCTGACCGCCAACGACTGCACCCGCCTGCTGCGCGTCACCTACGTCAAGGACGGCATCGCGGTGACGGTCGGCGTGGCCGTCTTCGACACCGAGGCCCAGGCCCTCAAGGCCAAGGAGCAGGCCGACAACAAGAGCTTCGTCAAGGCCCTCACCGGCGGCGACGTGAAGTCCTTCTGCAACGGCGCCGTCTGCCGCTCGACGACCAACTCCTACGGCCGCTACGCCTACTTCACCATCACCGGCTTCACCGACGGCAAGGACGTGACGACGAAGGACACGCAGGTCTTCACCACCGGTGACGACCTCGCCGAGTTCACGTTCGAGCAGATCCACCGCCGCGGCGAGACCCAGGCGACGGCCGCGGCGAACGAGTGACCCCCGGGCCTCCGGCGTCAGCAGCAGCCGGCGGCCGGACCGGGCAGCGTCCGCCTGTTGCGCGCCTCCTTGGTGCGGGCGGCGAGCAGCTCGTCGGCCGGGTAGCCGACCTCCTCCAGCGTCAGCCCGTGCGGCCGTACGACGTGCACGGCGGAGTCGCGCACGCCGGCGGCGAGGACCTTGCCCGGCCACTCCGGTCCGCGGTGCCCGTCCCCCACGAACAGCAGCGCCCCGATGAGCGAGCGCACCATGTTGTGGCAGAAGGCGTCGGCCCGGACGGTGGCCGTGATGATCCCGTCGGCCCCCTTCTCCAGGCTCAGCTCCTGGAGGGTGCGGATCGTGGTCGCCCCCTCCCGCTTCTTGCAGTAGGCGGCGAAGTCGTGCTCGCCGAGCAGCCGCCGAGCGGCCTCGTTCATGGCGTCGACGTCCAGCGGCCAGTCGTGCCACAGGACGTGGTTGCGCAGCAGCGGGTCCACGCCCCCGGGATTGTCGGTGACCCGGTACGCGTACCGCCGCCACACCGCCGAGAACCGGGCGTTGAAGCCGCTCGGCGCCTCGCGCAGCGCCCACACCCGCACGTCCTTCGGCAGCCGCCCGGCGAGCCGCTTCAGCAGCTTCTCGTGGTGCTCCACCCACACCTCGCGGGGCAGATCCACATGGGCGACCTGCCCGCGGGCGTGCACCCCGGCGTCGGTACGCCCGGCCACGGTCAGCTCGTACGTCTCCCGGGACCGGGTGACGGTCCGCAGGGCGTCCTCGATCTCCCCCTGCACGGTCCGCCGTCCCCCGGCCTGCTTGGCCCACCCGGAGAACTCGGTGCCGTCGTAGGAAAGGTCCAGCCGCACCCGTACGCACCCGGGCTGTACTTCGTCACTCACCCCTAGATCCTCTCAGCAACGCGAGAGCGGGCCCGCTCCCCCGGAAGGGAGCGGACCCGCTCGGACGCCGGGCGCGGAGCCTCAGGCGTCCTTCGACTCCTCGGCGGGAGCCTCGGCGGCCTCGGCCGGGGTCTCCTCGGCCTTGGTCTCCTCGGCGGCCTTGGCCTCGTCGGACTCCTTGACCGCACGCTTGGTGGCGGCCTCGGCCTCACCGGTCGCCTGCTGCGCCACCGTCAGCGCCTCGACCAGCTCGATGACAGCCATGGGCGCGTTGTCGCCACGGCGGTTACCGATCTTGGTGATGCGGGTGTAGCCACCCGGACGGTTCTCGTAGCGCGGGCCGATCTCGGTGAAGAGCGTGTGCACGATGCTCTTGTCCGTGATGACCTGGAGCACCTGACGGCGGTTGTGAAGGTCGCCCTTCTTCGCCTTGGTGACCAGACGCTCGGCGTAGGGGCGCAGCTTGCGCGCCTTCGCCTCGGTGGTGGTGATGCGGCCGTGCTCGAACAGCGACTTCGCGAGGTTCGCGAGGAGCAGCTTCTCGTGCGCGGCGCTGCCGCCCAGACGGGCACCCTTGGTGGGCTTCGGCATGGTTCTTCTCCTGTGTGTCTGCCCCGGCCGTATCAGGTACCGGGGTCAGTATCCGAGCAGGCGGTCGCCTGTCGGAGATCCGGGAGCAGCCCCGCGGGGGCGCTCCCGGAAGGGGCGCGGGGAACTGCGCGGTCAAGCGCAGCGCACCCGCACCCGAGTACGGACCGCGAAGGCCCGTGCTCCTAGTACTGCTCGGTCTCGACGAAGCCCGCGTCCGCGTCGTCGTCCGCGCCGAAGGCGTCGGCCGCGGCGGTCGGGTCGAATCCGGGCGGGCTGTCCTTGAGGGCCAGGCCCATGCCGGCCAGCTTCGCCTTGACCTCGTCGATCGACTTCGCACCGAAGTTGCGGATGTCGAGCAGGTCGGCCTCGGAACGGGCCACGAGCTCACCCACGGAGTGGATGCCCTCGCGCTTGAGGCAGTTGTACGACCGAACGGTGAGCTCCAGCTCCTCGATCGGCAGCGCCAGGTCGGCGGCGAGCGCGGCGTCCGTCGGGGACGGGCCCATGTCGATGCCCTCGGCGTCGATGTTCAGCTCGCGGGCGAGACCGAACAGCTCGACCAGGGTCTTGCCGGCGGAGGCCATGGCGTCACGCGGACGCATCGCCTGCTTGGTCTCGACGTCGACGATCAGCTTGTCGAAGTCGGTGCGCTGCTCGACACGGGTGGCCTCGACCTTGTACGTGACCTTGAGCACCGGCGAGTAGATCGAGTCGACCGGGATGCGCCCGATCTCCTGACCGACCTGCTTGTTCTGCACGGCGGAGACGTAGCCGCGACCGCGCTCGACGGTCAGCTCCATCTCCAGCTTGCCCTTGCCGTTGAGCGTGGCGAGGACGAGGTCGGGGTTGTGCACCTCGACACCGGCCGGGGGCGCGATGTCGGCGGCGGTGACCAGACCCGGGCCCTGCTTGCGCAGGTACATCACGACCGGCTCGTCGTGCTCCGAGGAGACGACCAGCTGCTTGATGTTGAGGATCAGGTCGGTGACGTCCTCCTTGACGCCCGGCACGGTGGTGAACTCGTGCAGCACGCCGTCGATGCGGATGGACGTGACCGCCGCACCCGGGATCGAGGAGAGGAGGGTCCGGCGCAGGGAGTTGCCGAGGGTGTAGCCGAAGCCCGGCTCCAGCGGCTCGATCACGAACCGGGAGCGGAACTCGTCGACGACCTCTTCGGTCAACGAGGGACGCTGAGCGATCAGCATGTGTGGTCAGATCCTTCATTCGTGGACGCCCGCTATTTGACGTCCGACGGAGACCGCACCCTGTGGGGTGCGGGTACTGCAAGGGTACGGGCGGCACGGCCCGTTCAGGGTGCCGTACCGCCCGGATCCTCGAAGCGGGGGTGCCTCAGACGCGGCGGCGCTTCGGCGGACGGCAGCCGTACTGCGACATGTGGGGGGCGACCCCCACACCCCCAGCCGGACGCCGAACCGCCGTGAGCCCGTGCCTCAGACGCGGCGGCGCTTCGGCGGACGGCAGCCGTACTGCGACATGCGGGGGACGACCCCCACACCCCCAGCCGGACACCGAACCGCCGTGAGCCCGTGCCTCAGACGCGGCGGCGCTTCGGCGGACGGCAGCCGTTGTGCGGGGTCGGGGTGACGTCCTGGATGGAGCCGACCTCGAGGCCCGTGGCCTGGAGCGAACGGATGGCGGTCTCACGACCGGCGCCCGGGCCCTTGACGAACACGTCGACCTTGCGCATGCCGTGCTCCTGGGCGCGGCGGGCAGCCGACTCGGCGGCCATCTGCGCGGCGAACGGCGTGGACTTGCGGGAGCCCTTGAAGCCGACGTGGCCGGCGGAGGCCCAGCTGATCACGTTGCCGGCCGGGTCCGTGATGGACACGATCGTGTTGTTGAACGTGCTCTTGATGTGCGCCTGGCCGTGCGCGACGTTCTTCTTTTCCTTGCGGCGCACCTTCTTGGCAGCGCCCTGACGACCCTTGGGGGGCATCTATTACTCCTACGGGAGGTGGTCGGTCCTACAGCGAAGACCGCTGGACGGCGAGTCCGCTGCGGACTACTTCTTGCCCGGCTTCTTCTTGCCGGCGATGGCGCGACGCGGGCCCTTGCGGGTGCGGGCGTTGGTGCTGGTGCGCTGACCGCGGACGGGCAGACCGCGACGGTGACGCAGACCCTGGTAGCAGCCGATCTCGACCTTGCGGCGGATGTCGGCCTGGATCTCGCGACGGAGGTCACCCTCGGTCCGGATGTTGGCGTCCACGTACTCGCGGATCGCGACGAGCTGCTCCTCGGAGAGGTCGCGAACTCGGGTGTTCGGGTCGACGCCGGTCGCAGCCAGCGTCTCCTGCGAGAGGGTCCGGCCGATGCCGAACACGTAGGTGAGGGCGACCTCCACGCGCTTGTCGCGCGGGATGTCAACACCGGAAACGCGTGCCATTCAATGGCTCCTGGTGATTGTCGGAGGTCTTCCGCAGAACCGGCTCCCAGCCGCCGTACGAGGTACGAACTGGGTCCCCGGCCTCCGAGCCGGGGGTGTCAGGCGATCGCTCGCGAGGTTCGCCTGGGCCCTGCGTATGAACATATTCAGCTCGCGTCGCGCGAAGATTCTGCGTGATGCAGAGGGGTGAGATCGGTTGCGATCAGCCCTGGCGCTGCTTGTGGCGCGGGTTCTCGCAAATGATCATGACCCGACCGTGACGGCGGATCACCCTGCACTTGTCGCAGATCTTCTTGACGCTCGGCTTGACCTTCATGGGATGTGAGGTTCTCCGGGTCAGTTGCCGGCCACCCCGCGCTCACGCACGGGGCATGGGCAAGATCTACTTGTACCGGTAGACGATCCGGCCACGGGTCAGGTCGTACGGAGACAGCTCCACCACGACCCGGTCGTCAGGGAGGATGCGGATGTAGTGCATACGCATCTTGCCGCTGATGTGTGCCAGGACCTGGTGGCCGTTCTGGAGCTCGACCCTGAACATGGCGTTCGGCAGAGACTCGACGACAGTGCCCTCGATCTCGATGGCACCTTGCTTCTTGGCCACGCTTCGCCCTTCGAATCGACTACCTTGATCGACTCCCGCGCTTTCCCTTACGGGCGCATGCAGACATGCGGGTGCACCAGAGCCGACGAGTCAGTCTACGTCAGCGCACCCGGAAAGACGAATCGGGAAAGCCTGCCCCATGCGGGAGATCCTTATGCGGCGAATTCGGGGCGGCGAAAACAGCCCGTCCGGGGGTCCCCCCTCCGGGGGAGTTCGAGGACGAGGCCCGTCCAGGGCCGAAACGGGGATCCGGGAGCGGAGCCGCCGGCGACGGGAAGGCGGGAAGGGAAGGGGCGGCGGGGGCGACACCGACCGGGGCCGGCCCCCCGCGCCGGGGGAACGTCACGCCAACGGATCCGGCGCGGCCTCGACCCCGTGCTCCGCGAGCTTCGCCCGGCCCCCGTCGGGAGCCGTCAGCACCAGCGGACCCTGCTCGGTCAGGGCGACGGAGTGCTCCCAGTGCGACGACCAGGTGCCGTCCGTGCTGACGACCGTCCAGTCGTCGGAGAGCACCCGGGTCTTCGGGGTGCCGAGCGACACCATCGGCTCGATCGCGAGGCAGAACCCGGGAACGAGCTTCGGCCCCTTGCCCCGGCGGCGGTCGACGTAGTTCAGCAGATGCGGGTCCATGTGCATCTCGGTCCCGATGCCGTGGCCGCCGTAGTCCTCGACGATGCCGTAGCGGCCGCCGCCGGGCTTCGGCTGGCGGCGGATGTACGTCTCGATGGCCCGGGAGACGTCGACGAGCCGGTTGCCCTGCTTCATCGCCGCGATGCCCGCCCACATGGACTCCTCGGTGACCCGGGAGAGCTCGATCAGCTCCGGGGAGTGACCGGAGCCCACGAAGGCCGTGTACGCCGCGTCGCCGTGCCAGCCGTCGACGATCGCGCCGCAGTCGATGGAGATGATGTCCCCGTCCTCGAGGACGACCTCGTCCGAGGGGATGCCGTGGACGACGACCTCGTTCACGGAGGTGCAGATCGTCGCGGGGAAACCGCCGTAGCCGAGGAAGTTCGACTTCGCCCCGTGCTCGGCGAGCACCTTGCGGGCAACCTCGTCCAGGTCCTTCGTCGTCGCCCCCGGCACGGCCGCCTCCCGCGTCGCGGCGTGAATGGCGGCGACGACCAGCCCCGCCGCACGCATCTTGGCGATCTGCTCGGGGCTCTTGATCTGCACCATGGGGACTACGGCCTTTCTTGGACCGGCGACACGACGGAAAGGAACGCTTCAACGATACGGGGGAACGCACCACCCCCACACAGCAGCCGCGGCCCCCCGAAGGGAACCGCGGCTGCGCGCACGTGCACGACTACTGGTCGTCGCCCTCGCGCTTCAGCGCCGCCAGGGCGCGCTGCGTGACCTTGTCCACCGGGCCCATGGCCTCGATGGTGACCACCAGGCCCTGGGCCTTGTAGTAGTCGATGATCGGCTCGGTCTGCGTGTGGTAGACCTCCAGCCGGGTGCGGACCGTGTCCTCGGAGTCGTCGTCCCGCTGGTACAGCTCACCGCCGCAGACGTCGCAGACGCCCTCCTTGGCGGCCGGCTTGTACGTCACGTGGAAGACGTGCGCGGAGTCGTTGCGGCAGATGCGCCGGCCGGCGATCCGCTTGACGACCTCCTCCTCGGGGGCCTCCAGGTCCAGTACCGCGTCCAGCTTGATGCCCTCGCCCTGGAGGAGCTCGTCCAGCGCCTCGGCCTGCGAGACGTTGCGGGGGAAGCCGTCCAGCAGGAAGCCGTTCACGGCGTCCTCCTGGTGCATGCGGTCCTTGGCCATGGCGATGGTGACCTCGTCAGGTACCAGTTCGCCCTTGTCCATGTAGGACTTCGCGAGTTTCCCGAGCTCCGTCTGCTGGCTGATGTTGGCGCGGAACAGGTCACCCGTGGAGATGTGCGGGACACGCAGCTTCTCGGCCAGGCGAGTGGCCTGCGTTCCCTTTCCGGCGCCCGGCGGCCCGACGAGGACGATTCGCATCAGCGGAGGAACCCTTCGTAATTGCGCTGCTGGAGCTGGCTCTCGATCTGCTTCACCGTCTCGAGGCCCACACCCACGATGATCAGGATGCTGGTGCCACCGAACGGGAAGTTCTGGCTTGCCCCGAAGCCAACCAACGCCATCGTCGGTACGAGAGCGATCAGACCCAGATACAGCGAACCCGGCCAGGTGATCCGGTTGAGCACGTAGGACAGGTACTCAGCGGTCGGTCGGCCAGCCCGGATGCCCGGGATGAAGCCACCATACTTCTTCATGTTGTCGGCGACTTCCTCGGGGTTGAAGGAGATCGCCACGTAGAAGAACGCGAAGAAAACGATGAGCAGGAAGTACAGGCTGATGTAGATCGGGTGGTCGCCCCTGACCAGGTGCGCCTCGATCCAGGTCTTCCACCCGGAGTCCCCGCTGGAGAACTGGGCGATCAGCGCCGGGATGTAGAGCAGCGACGAGGCGAAGATGACCGGGATCACACCGGCCTGGTTCACCTTGAGAGGGATGTACGTCGAGGTGCCGCCGTAGGACCGGCGACCGATCATGCGCTTGGCGTACTGCACCGGGATGCGGCGCTGGGCCTGCTCGACGAAGACGACCAGGGCGACCATGACCAGGCCGACCAGGATGACCGTGCCGAACTCGATCCAGCCGTCCGCCAGGGTGCCCTGCTTCTTGATGGCCCACAGCGCGGAGGGGAAGGTGGCGGCGATCGAGATGAACATCAGGATCGACATGCCGTTGCCGATGCCGCGGTCGGTGATGAGCTCGCCGAGCCACATCACGACGGCCGTACCGGCGGTCATGCAGATGACCATGGTGATGGTCGTGAAGATCGCACGGTCCGGGACGATGCTCGACGCGACGGTGCAGCCGGAGAAGAGCGCGCCGCTGCGGGCGGTGGCCACCAGACCGGTGCCCTGGAGGATGGCGAGCGCCACCGTCAGGTATCGGGTGTACTGCGTGATCTTCGCCGTGCCGGCCTGGCCCTCCTTCTTCAGGGCCTCGAGGCGCGGGATGACCACGGTCAGCAGCTGAAGGATGATGCTCGCCGTGATGTACGGCATGATGCCCAGCGCGAAGATTGTGATCTGCAGCAGCGCGCCGCCACTGAACATGTTGACCAGACCGAAGAGGCCTTGGTTGCCGGAGGCCTCGTCCACACAGGTCTGGACACTCTTGTAGTCGACACCCGGGATCGGGATGTGGGTGCCGACCCGGTAGACCACGATGATGCCGAGCGTGAAGAGCAGCTTCTTGCGCAGGTCGGGCGTCCTGAACGCCCGGGCGAACGCGGTGAGCACGGTGCCTCCTGCGACCCCCGCGCGTCTGCGTCAAGGGTGACGGTCTTGAGGGATAAGAACAACGACATGTGTAACGGTCCACTGCCGCTCAAGGTGCCCCATGGGAAGCATCTTGTGAAAGTGGGCAGTGCAGGTCACCTTACCGGCGACACGGCCACCCTAGGAACGACCAACCGGGGATACCCCATTTGTGGGGTATCCCCGGTCGGGATCGCTCAAGTCATCGAGACGCCTGATGGACTCAGACGAGCTCGGTGACGGTACCGCCGGCGGCGGTGATCTTCTCCTTGGCGGAGCCGGAGACGGCGTCGACCGTCACCTGCAGCGCCACGGAGATCTCGCCCTGGCCGAGGACCTTGACGAGGCTGTTCTTGCGAACGGCACCCTTGGCGACGAGACCCTCGACGGTGACCTCGCCACCCTCCGGGTACAGCGCCGCCAGCTTGTCGAGGTTCACGACCTGGAACTCGGTCTTGAACGGGTTCTTGAAGCCCTTCAGCTTCGGAAGCCGCATGTGGAGGGGCATCTGCCCACCCTCGAAGCGCTCCGGAACCTGGTAGCGGGCCTTCGTGCCCTTGGTACCACGACCGGCCGTCTTACCCTTCGACGCCTCACCACGACCGACACGGGTCTTGGCGGTCTTGGCGCCCGGGGCGGGACGGAGGTTGTGGATCTTGAGCGGGTTGTTCTCCGCCATGATCAGTCGACCTCCTCGACCGTCACGAGGTGGCGGACGGTGTGCACCATGCCGCGGAACTCGGGGCGGTCCTCCTTGACGACCACGTCACCCAGGCGCTTGAGGCCCAGGGAACGCAGGGTGTCGCGGTGGTTCTGCTTGCTGCCGATGTAGGACTTCTTCTGCGTGATCTTGAGCTGAGCCATGATTACGCACCCACCCCGGCACGCGCACGCAGCAGAGCCGCGGGGGCGACGTCCTCGAGCGGCAGACCGCGGCGGGCCGCGATCTCCTCGGGACGCTGCAGACCCTTCAAGGCCTCCACGGTCGCGTGCACGATGTTGATCGCGTTGTCGGAGCCGAGCGACTTCGACAGCACGTCGTGGATACCGGCGCACTCGAGCACGGCGCGCACCGGGCCACCGGCGATGACGCCGGTACCGGGGGACGCGGGCTTGAGCAGCACGACGCCGGCAGCCTTCTCACCCTGGATCGGGTGCG
Source organism: Streptomyces sp. NPDC059895 (assembly GCF_042731035.1). NCBI lineage: Bacteria > Bacillati > Actinomycetota > Actinomycetes > Kitasatosporales > Streptomycetaceae > Streptomyces > Streptomyces sp. NPDC059895. The sequence goes on along the minus strand of NZ_JBHWKO010000027.1, from coordinate 74,438 downwards.
GGATGGTGCCCTGGATACGGGGGACCTTGAAGAAGTGCTTCTTGGCCTCCTCAACGCCCTTGGCGATGGCGGCCGGCACCTCCTTGGCCTTGCCGTAACCGACACCCACGGTGCCGTCACCGTCGCCCACCACGACCAGCGCGGTGAAGCTGAAGCGACGACCACCCTTCACAACCTTGGCGACGCGGTTGATCGCGACGACGCGCTCAACGTACGCGGTCTTCTCGGCGGCAGCTGCGCCGCCGTCACGGCCCTTCCGGTCCCGCCGCTCGCCGCCACCGGCACCGCCACCGCGGCGCTGGGGTCCAGCCATTGGAATTACCTCTCTCTGTCTCCGCTAGCTACGGAACCAGGACTCAGAACTTGAGTCCGGCCTCGCGGGCGGCGTCCGCCAGGGCGGCGATGCGCCCGGCGTACTGGTTACCACCACGGTCGAACACGACGGCCTCGACACCGGCGGCCTTGGCACGCTCGGCGACCAGGGCGCCGACCTGCTTGGCCTGCGCCGACTTGTCGCCCTCGCCACCGCGGATCGAGGTGTCCAGGGTGGACGCCGACGCAAGGGTGTGGCCCTTGAGGTCGTCGATCACCTGGGCCACGATGTGGCGGTTGGAGCGGGTCACGACCAGACGGGGACGCTCCGCCGTACCGTTGATCCGCTTGCGGATCCGGATGTGACGGCGCTTGATCGCGGCGCGCTTGTAGGCGTCGCCCTTCAGGATCTTCTGCCCGTATGCCATGGCTTACTTACCCGCCTTTCCGACCTTGCGGCGGATGACTTCGCCCTCGTACTTGACGCCCTTGGCCTTGTACGGGTCGGGCTTGCGCAGCTTGCGGATGTTGGCCGCAACCTCGCCGACCTTCTGCTTGTCGATGCCCTCGACCTGGAAACGGGTCGGGGTCTCCACCTTGAAGGTGATCCCCTCGGGCGCCTCGACGGTGATCGGGTGGCTGTAACCGAGAGCGAACTCCAGGTTCGAACCCTTGGCCGTCACGCGGTAACCGACACCGCTGATCTCGAGCTTCTTCACGTAACCCTGGGTCACGCCGGTGATCATGTTCGCCACCAGCGTGCGGGACAGGCCGTGCAGGGCCTTGCTCTGACGCTCGTCGTTGGGGCGGGTGACGTTCAGCACGCCGTCCTCACCCTTGGCGATCTCGATCGGCGCCACGACGGTGTGGGTCAGCGAGCCCTTGGGGCCCTTGACCGAGACCGTCTGGCCGTCGATGGTGACGTCCACGCCGGCGGGAACCGTGATGGGGAGCTTGCCAATGCGCGACATAGCTGTTTCCTCCGTTCCCTTCCGCTACCAGACGTAGGCGAGGACTTCCCCACCCACGCCCTTCTTGCCGGCCTGCTTGTCGGTGAGGAGCCCGTGCGACGTGGAGATGATCGCCACGCCCAGGCCGCCGAGCACCTTCGGCAGGTTGGTGGACTTCGCGTACACCCGGAGACCGGGCTTCGAAATCCGCTTGATGCCCGCGATGGAGCGCTCACGGTTCGGGCCGAACTTCAGCTCGAGGACGAGGTTCTTGCCGACCTCGGCGTCCTCGACCTTCCAGCCCGTGATGAAGCCCTCCTGCTGGAGGATCTCCGCGATGTGAGACTTGATCTTCGACGCCGGCATCGTCACGGAGTCGTGGTACGCCGAGTTCGCGTTCCGCAGACGCGTAAGCATGTCTGCGATCGGATCAGTCATGGTCATGAATTGGCCTGTGGCCTCTCTCGCCGGGGTTTCCTGGTGCGCCATCCCTCTCCCCGATCCGAGACGGGACGGGTGCGGCGCGGTGGACCTACGGCGTAGTAAGTCGTACGGGCGGCAGACGCCCAACCCCACAAGCCTAAGGCATGCGGAGGTGGGCCCCTGCCGACCCAGATGCTTACCGAGAGCCTGACGAATCCCTAAAAGGGGGATTACCAGGAGCTCTTGGTCACGCCCGGCAGCTCGCCACGGTGAGCCATCTCACGAAGGCACACGCGGCAGAGGCCGAACTTGCGGTACACGGAGTGGGGACGGCCGCAGCGCTGGCAGCGCGTGTAGCCACGCACGCCGAACTTGGGCTTGCGAGCAGCCTTCGCGATCAGAGCCTTCTTCGCCATCTCGCTCACGCCTCCTTGAAGGGGAAGCCGAGGTGACGAAGGAGCGCGCGGCCCTCAGCGTCGTTGGTCGCCGTGGTGACCACGGTGATGTCCATACCCCGGACGCGGTCGATCTTGTCCTGGTCGATCTCGTGGAACATAACCTGCTCCGTGAGACCGAAGGTGTAGTTGCCACGGCCGTCGAACTGCTTGGGGGACAGGCCGCGGAAGTCGCGGATGCGCGGCAGCGCGAGCGACAGGGTGCGGTCCAGGAACTCCCACATGCGGTCGCCACGGAGCGTGACGTGGGCACCGATCGGCTGGCCCTCGCGCAGCTTGAACTGCGCGATGGACTTGCGGGCCTTGGTGACGGCCGGCTTCTGCCCGGTGATCGTGGTGAGGTCGCGGATGGCGCCCTCGATCAGCTTGGAGTCGCGGGCGGCGTCGCCCACACCCATGTTGACCACGATCTTGACGAGGCCGGGGATCTGCATGACGTTCTCGTACTTGAACTCGTCACGCAGCTTGCCCGCGATCTCCTCGCGGTACTTCTGCTTCAGACGCGGGGTCGTGGTGGTAGCCATCAGATGTCCTCACCCGTCCGCTTGGCAACGCGGATCTTGTTGCCTTCGTCGTCGAAGCGGTAACCGACACGAGTGACGACCTTCTTGCCGTCCTTCTCCACGACGAGCTGAACGTTGCTCACGTGGATGGGGGCCTCGGTCGTCACGATGCCACCGGCCTGGGAACCCTTGGCGGTGGGGCCGGCCTTCGTGTGCTTCTTGACCCGGTTGACACCCTCGACCAGGACGCGGTCCTCGCGGGGGAAGGCCGCGATGACCTTGCCCTGCTTGCCCTTGTCCTTACCGGTGATGACCTGGACCAGGTCGCCCTTCTTGATCTTCATGCTTACAGCACCTCCGGCGCGAGCGAGATGATCTTCATGAACTTCTTCTCGCGCAGCTCACGGCCGACCGGGCCGAAGATGCGGGTGCCGCGAGGGTCGCCGTCGTTCTTCAGAATGACGGCGGCGTTCTCGTCGAAGCGGATGTACGAGCCGTCCGGACGGCGGCGCTCCTTGACGGTGCGAACGATGACCGCCTTGACGACGTCACCCTTCTTCACGTTGCCACCGGGGATCGCGTCCTTGACGGTGGCGACGATGACGTCACCGATGCCCGCGTAGCGGCGACCGGAGCCACCGAGCACACGGATGCAAAGGATTTCCTTCGCACCAGTGTTGTCGGCGACACGCAGTCGCGACTCCTGCTGGATCACGTCTATCTCCTGTTTGTCTGCCGGTTCCCCGGGAGCCGCTCAGCGAAGCGGCTCCCGGAGCCTGGCGGAACTGTCCTGCGAGGGATGCCCCGCAGGAACGTACTGTTTGGAATTCCCTTGCGGGAATTACCTACTTGGCCTTCTCGAGGATCTCGACGACGCGCCAGCGCTTCGTCGCGGACAGCGGCCGGGTCTCCGCGAGGAGGACACGGTCGCCGACACCCGCGGCGTTCTGCTCGTCGTGCGCCTTGAGCTTGTTCGTACGGCGGATGACCTTGCCGTACAGCGCGTGCTTGACGCGGTCCTCGACGGCGACGACGACGGTCTTGTCCATCTTGTCGCTGACGACGAGACCCTCGCGGGTCTTGCGGAAGCCGCGGGCCTCTGCAGTCTGCTCAGTCACGTTGCTCTCACTCATCAGGCGCTCTCCACCGTCTCGATGCCCAGCTCGCGCTCACGCATCAGGGTGTAGATCCGCGCGATGTCCTTACGGACGGCCTTCAGCCGACCGTGGTTCTCGAGCTGACCCGTCGCCGCCTGGAAGCGGAGGTTGAACAGCTCTTCCTTGGCTTCGCGGAGCTTCGCCAGAAGCTCCTCGTCACCCAGTTCGCGCAGCTCGGACGCCTTGGTACCGGCCGACATCACGCTTCACCTGCCTCGCGCTTGACGATCCGGCACTTCATCGGCAGCTTGTGGGCGGCGCGAGTCAGGGCCTCACGGGCGATCTTCTCGTTGGGGTAGGACAGCTCGAACATGACCCGGCCCGGGTGCACGTTCGCGATCCACCACTCCGGAGAACCCTTACCGGAACCCATGCGGGTCTCGGCAGGCTTCTTCGTCAGCGGGCGGTCCGGGTAGATGTTGATCCAGACCTTGCCACCACGCTTGATGTGGCGGGTCATCGCGATACGGGCCGCCTCGATCTGGCGGTTGGTCACGTACGCCGGCGTGAGGGCCTGAATGCCGTACTCGCCGAACGCGACCGTCGTACCGCCCTTGGCCTGACCACGGCGCTTCGGGTGGTGCTGCTTGCGGTGCTTGACCCTACGGGGGATCAGCATGTCGGTCAGGCCTCCGTTCCGGTGCTCTCAGCCGGAGCGGCGGCGGCAGCCTCGGCCTGGGGGGCCTCGGCGGCGGGAGCCTGCTGCTGCGGCTTACGACCGCGCCGCTCGCCACCACGGCCACCACGGGCCGGGCGGTCGGCGCCACCGCGGGCCGGGCGGTTACCCGCACGGGCGGCAGCGTTCTCGGCGCGGACCTCGGCGATGTTCTTGACATCGCCCTTGTAGATCCAGACCTTCACACCGATGCGGCCGAAGGTCGTCTTGGCCTCGAAGAAGCCGTAGTCCACGTTCGCGCGGAGCGTGTGCAGGGGCACGCGGCCCTCGCGGTAGAACTCCGAGCGGGACATCTCGGCGCCGCCGAGGCGGCCACCGCACTGGATCTTGATGCCCTTGGCGCCGGCCTTCATCGCCGACTGCATGCTCTTACGCATGGCGCGGCGGAAGGAGACGCGGGAGGAGAGCTGCTCGGCAACGGCCTGGGCCACCAGCTGAGCGTCGACCTCGGGGTTCTTGACCTCGAGGATGTTCAGCTGGACCTGCTTGCCCGTCAGCTTCTCGAGGTCGCCGCGGATGCGGTCGGCCTCGGCGCCGCGGCGGCCGATGACGATGCCCGGACGAGCGGTGTGGATGTCCACCCGCACGCGGTCACGGGTGCGCTCGATCTCCACCTTCGAGATGCCGGCGCGCTCCATGCCGGACGTCATCATCCGACGGATGGCGACGTCTTCCTTGACGTAGTCCTTGTACAGCTTGTCGGCGTACCAGCGGGACTTGAAGTCCGTGGTGATGCCGAGCCGGAACCCATGCGGGTTAACCTTCTGGCCCATTACCGGGTTCCTTCCTTGCTGCTGACGACCACGGTGATGTGGCTGGTCCGCTTGCGGATCCGGTAGGCACGGCCCTGGGCGCGCGGACGGAACCGCTTCAGGGTCGGGCCCTCGTCGACGTACGCCTCGGAGATGTAGAGGCTGTCGGCGTCAGTGTGGTCGTAGTTGTGCGCGGCGTTGGCGATGGCGCTGTCCAGCACCTTGCCGACCGGCACGCTCGCGGCCTGCGGGGCGAAACGCAGGACCGCCTGAGCCTCCGTGGCGTCCATGCCACGGATAAGGTCCACCACGCGGCGGGCCTTCATGGGCGTGACGCGGATGTACCGCGCCTGGGCCCTGGCTTCCATGGTTGTCCTTCCAGTGTCTGTCATGGTCATTCCACCCCGCTGTTAGCGGCGCTTCGACTTCCGGTCGTCCTTGACGTGACCCCGGAAGGTGCGCGTCGGCGAGAACTCGCCGAGCTTGTGGCCGACCATCGACTCGGTGACAAACACCGGAATGTGGGTCTTGCCGTTGTGCACCGCGATCGTGTGACCCAGCATGGCCGGGATGATCATCGAGCGACGGGACCAGGTCTTGATGACGTTCTTGGAACCGGCTTCGTTCTGTGCGTCCACCTTCTTGATCAGGTGGTCGTCGACGAAGGGCCCCTTCTTGAGACTGCGCGGCATCTAAACCCGCTCCTAGCGCTTCTTGTTCGTCTTGCGGCGGCGGACGATGTACTTGTTCGAAGCCTTCTTCGGCGAACGAGTACGACCCTCCTTCTGACCCCAGGGGCTGACCGGGTGGCGACCACCGGAGGTCTTGCCCTCACCACCACCGTGCGGGTGGTCAACCGGGTTCATCGCCACACCGCGAACGGTCGGGCGGACGCCCAGCCAGCGCTTGCGGCCGGCCTTGCCCCAGTTGATGTTGCTCTGCTCGGCGTTGCCGACCTCGCCGACCGTGGCGCGGCAGCGCTGGTCGACCAGGCGGATCTCACCGGACGGCATGCGGAGGTGGGCCATCGAGCCCTCCTTCGCGAGCAGCTGCACGGAGGCGCCGGCGGAACGGGCGAACTTGGCACCGCCACCGGGACGGAGCTCGATCGCGTGGATCGTGGTACCGACCGGGATGTTGCGGAGCGCCAGGTTGTTGCCCGGCTTGATGTCGGCCCCGGGACCGTTCTCGACGCGGTCACCCTGCTGCAGGTTGCGCGGGGCGAGGATGTAGCGCTTCTCGCCGTCGGCGTAGTGCAGCAGCGCGATGCGCGCGGTGCGGTTGGGGTCGTACTCGATGTGCGCGACCTTCGCCGGCACGCCGTCCTTGTCGTGACGACGGAAGTCGATCACGCGGTAGGCGCGCTTGTGTCCGCCACCCTGGTGGCGAACGGTCACACGACCGGAATTGTTACGGCCGCCCTTGCTGTGCAGGGGGCGGACCAGCGACTTCTCCGGCGTGGACCGCGTGACCTCGACGAAGTCGGCGACGCTGGAGCCACGGCGGCCCGGCGTAGTCGGCTTGTACTTGCGGATTCCCATTTCTCAGTCCTCGTCCGATATCGGACGATCCGGACCGCCGTCAGGCGGTCGGACCGCCGAAGATGTCGATACGGTCGCCCTCGGCAAGGGTCACGATCGCGCGCTTGGTGGCGGCACGCTGACCGAAACCGGTCTTGGTGCGCTTGCGCTTGCCCTGGCGGTTGATCGTGTTGACGCCGGTGACCTTGACCGAGAAGACCGCCTGGACGGCCTGCTTGATCTGGGTCTTGTTGGCGTTCGGGTCGACGATGAACGTGTACTTGTTCTCGTCGAGGAGCGCGTAGCTCTTCTCCGACACGACCGGCTTCAGCAGCACGTCACGGGGGTCCGTGTACGCCTTGCTGGGCGCGGTGACGACGGTGTTCTTGCCCTCGGCCTCGTGACGGCGCGCCTTGGCGACGCGCGCGGCCTTGGCGGCCTTGGCGGCCTTGGAGGCGATGCTCGGGTGACGCGTAGCCATCAGGCGTCACTCCCTTCGGTGTCGTTGGCCTTGTTCGGGCCGGACACGAAGGACTCAAGAGCGGCCTGGGTGAAGACCACGTCGTCCGAGACGATCACGTCGTACGTGTTCAGCTGGCCCGGCTCCAGGATGTGAACCTGGGGCAGGTTGCGGGCGGACAGCCACGCGGCCTCGTCGGCGCGGTCGACGACCAGGAGCAGGTTCTTGCGCTCCGAGATCTTGCCGAACAGCGTGCGAGCGGCCTTCGTGGAGGGGGTCTCGCCCTCGATCACGCCGGTGACGACGTGGATGCGGTTGTGGCGGGCCCGGTCGGTGAGGGCGTGACGCAGGGCGGCAGCCTTCATCTTCTTCGGGGTCCGCTGCGAGTAGTCGCGCGGCACGGGACCGTGCACGACGCCACCACCGGCGAACTGCGGCGCGCGGGTCGAGCCCTGACGGGCGCGGCCGGTGCCCTTCTGGCGGTACGGCTTCTTGCCGCCACCACGGACTTCACCGCGGGTCTTGGTCTTGTGCGTGCCCTGGCGGGCAGCCGCGTTCTGCGCGACGACGACCTGGTGGATCAGCGGGATGCTGACCTTCTCCACGCCGAAGATCTCCGCGGGGAGCTCGACGCTACCGGTCTTCTCGCCGGCAGGCGAAAGGATGTCAACAGTGCTCATCGGTTACCTCAGGCCCCCTTGGCCGCGGTGCGGACCAGGACGAGGCCGCCGTTCGGACCAGGAACCGCGCCCTTGATGAGCAGCAGACCCTTCTCCGCGTCAACGGCGTGGACGGTCAGGTTCTGGGTGGTGACCCGCTCGTTGCCCATGCGACCCGCCATGCGGAGGCCCTTGAACACGCGGCCCGGGGTGGCGCAGCCACCGATGGAACCGGGCGAGCGGTGCTTGCGCTGGGTGCCGTGACCGGCGCCGAGGCCCTTGAAGTTGTGACGCTTCATGACACCGGCGAAGCCCTTGCCCTTGCTCTTGCCGGTCACGTCGACCTTCACGCCGGCCTCGAACACCTCAGCGGTGATCTCCTGGCCCAGCGTGTACTCGGAGGCGTCCGCGGTGCGGATCTCGACGAGGTGGCGACGGGGGGTGACGTCGGCCTTGGCGAAGTGGCCCTTGAGGGGCTTGTTCACCTTGCGCGGGTCGATCTCGCCGAAGGCGATCTGGACCGACTCGTAGCCGTCACTGTCGTTCGTACGGACCTGGGTCACGACGTTCGGGCCGGCCTTGACGACGGTGACCGGAACAACACGGTTGTTCTCGTCCCACACCTGCGTCATGCCGAGCTTCTCGCCCAGGATGCCCTTGATCTGCTTTGCCATCTCTCAGATCACCGGCCTCAGAGCTTGATCTCGATGTCGACACCGGCCGGGAGGTCGAGTCGCATCAGAGAGTCAACGGTCTTGGGGGTCGGGTCGAGGATGTCGATCAGGCGCTTGTGCGTGCGCATCTCGAAGTGCTCGCGCGAGTCCTTGTACTTGTGCGGCGACTTGATGACGCAGTACACGTTCTTCTCAGTGGGCAGCGGCACCGGGCCCGCGACCGACGCACCAGTGCGGGTCACCGTCTCGACGATCTTCTTCGCCGAGGAGTCGATGACCTCGTGGTCGTAGGCCTTGAGCCGGATGCGGATCTTCTGTCCCGCCATGGCTACTCAGTAGTCCTGTCTCTTCTAACGCTCTGGAACCTGGTGTTCCCTGAACCCGATCCTCCGACCCACGCGGTCGGGCGTGTCGCGCTCCCGCTGACACGGATGTCCCATGCTCGAACATCCCTGCGGGGAATGCACACGGCCCTACCGGAACCGCAGACCGGGGGCGGAAGGCCCACCGGGTGCCTGGCCGGTGCCGCACTCACACTTCCCGGAAGATTCCCGTACGTCCGCCCCAGCGCTGCCGTGTGGCAGTTAGGACGACGAGTACTGTGGGACTCGCTTCCGGTCCTCCCGGCGGGAGGCGCGCAGCATCAACACTCGACCGAGCAACTCGGACAGTCTGCCATATGGGGCAGGTGCTCCGCCAATCGAGCCGGAGAGAATACCCCGAACGTGATGCAGGTCAAACAAGAGCCCGCTCGGCGACGCCCGGGGCGGTCCGCCCGGTAATCCGTTCGCCCGCCGCCACCCCCCACTCCTACGCTGACCAGGTACGTCGGCCGGCACGGGGAGCGTTCACCATGCGTACGCACTATCCGCGGACCCGGCATCTGCCCTGGTCGCCCGGCGCCACCGCCGACGACCTGCGGATCACCGGCCTGTCGGGCCTGCGCGGCCGCGAGGTCGTCGTGACCGAGAAGCTCGACGGCGAGAACACCACCCTGTACGCCGACGGCCTGCACGCCCGCTCCCTCGACTCGGCCCACCACCCCTCGCGCACCTGGGTCAAGGCGCTCCAGGCCCGCGTCGGCCCCGCCGTCCCGGAGGGCTGGCGGGTGTGCGGCGAGAACCTGTACGCCCGCCACTCGATCGCGTACGACGCCCTGGACGGCTACTTCTACGGCTTCTCGGTGTGGGACGACCGCGGCCGCTGCCTGGACTGGGACCGGACGGTGGACTTCCTGGGCCGGCTCGGGGTGCCCGTGCCGCGGGTGCTGTGGCGGGGCGTGTTCGACGAGCGGGCCCTGCGCGCCCTGCGGCTGGACCCGGAACGGCAGGAGGGGTACGTCGTCCGGGTCGCGGACGGGTTCGACGCGCGGGAGTTCGGGGCGCGGGTGGCCAAGTGGGTGCGGGCCGGGCACGTGCGGACGGACACCCACTGGATGCACACGGCCGTCGTCGCCAACGGGCTCGGCCCGAGGTCCGCGCTGTGGGCCGTACGCTCGGGCGCGACCGTCGAACCGGCGGCGCTGGCGGAGGCCGTCGGGCTGCCCGGGGAGGGGGATCCGGACGCCGTCGCCCGCTTCGATCCGGCACAGCGGTCGGGCGACGACCGGCTCGCCGGCGTTCTGGCCGCCCTGCTGCACGGGGGCCGGCGGGCGCGGATCGCGGCCCGGCTCGCCGGGGTGGTGGGTATGCCGCTCGCGCGCCGGGTCGCCGACCTCGTGGGGCTGCACCCGGCGCTGCACCGGCCGTATCCGGACGAGGACCGGCGGTCCGGTCTCGTACGGCTGTCGTACGCCGCCGACCTCGGGCTGCTGCACGCGGTCGCCCGGGCCACCGCGGACACGGAGGAGGCGCGCGAGCAGACGGAGTGGTCGGCGCTGCACGCCGAGGACGTCGTCGCCCTGGACGAGACCGCGCTGCGGGAGGCGTTCGAGGGGCTGCCCGCCGACGTCGCCGTCCGGTGCCGGGCCGAGGCCCGGGAGGCGTACGCCGACGGGCGGATCGGCGGTCCCGCCGAGGCCGTCGCCGCGACCTGGCGCCTGCGGTCCGGCGCCTTCCCGAGGCTGGTCCACCTGGCCGGCCCGGCCGGCAGCGGCAAGAGCACCTTCGCCCGCCGGCTGCCGGGCGTGGACGCGTACGTCTGCCTGGACGACCTGCGCGAGGCGCGCGGGGCGCGCGCCGACCAGCGGGCCAACGCGGACGTGCTGCGCGAGGGGCTCGACCGGCTGGACGGGTCGCTGGCCGCCGGCGGGACCGTGGTGTGGGACGCCACCTCCCTGAACAGGCAGCAGCGCTCGCTCGTGCACGCGGTCGCCCGCCGCCGCGACGCCCTGATCACCCACGCCGTGGTCTTGGTCGACGAGGACGAGCTGGTTCGGCGCAACGCCCGCCGCGCGCACCCGGTGCCGTCGGACGTGCTCGCCGCCCAGCTGCGCCGCTTCGGCCCGCCGTATCCCGGAGACGCGCACCGCACCTGGTACATCGGGGCGAGCGGGTCCGTGGAGGAAGACATCTGAGAAAGACGTCTCAGGCAGAGGCTTGAGGCAGAGGCAGCAGGGGAGAGGTCTGAGGAGCGGTGCGGACGAGCGAGGAGATCTACCACCGGGTGCGCTGGGACGCGCGTTTCGACCCGGCCCGCTTCGTGCTGGGCGTACTCCAGCGCGGAGCCGCCCCCGAGCGCGTGCCGCTGCCCGCGTTCGTCCCGGGCGGCGAGATCCCGTGGCACCGGGTGCTGTTCTTCGAGGCGGACGGCGAGCTGGTGTGGGACCGGGCCACGGGGGTGGACCGGATCGACGCGACCGAGGCCGGCCGGGTGCGCGAGGCCCGGCTGCTGCGGGCGCCGTTCTTCACGGCCCGTTCGCCCCACGCGTGGGACGGCGAGGACTGGACGCCGACGCCCGTGGCGCGCCCGCGCGGGACCGCCGCGCCCGGCTCCGGCGGTGTGCGGGTGCTGACCTGGAACACCCTGTGGGACCGGTACGACGCCGAGCACATCGACAGCGCCCGGCGCAGGCCGCTGCTGCTGCGGGCGCTGCGCGACGCCGACGTGGACGTGATCGCGTTGCAGGAGGTCGAGGCGGAGCTCCTCGCCCCGCTGCTGCGCGAGCCGTGGGTGCGGGCGGAATGGACGCTGGGGACGGACCCGCGGGGGCGGGACGTGGACGCGTACGGCCTGCTGCTGCTGAGCCGGCTGCCCGTCCGCGAGGCCGCGTTCCACGCGCTGGGCCCGCACAAGGCGGTGACGGCCCTGGTCGTGGAGGCGGGCCCGCGTCCCCTCGTCGTCGCGGCGACGCATCTGAGCAGCGACCACTCCGAGAACGGCGCCGGCCGGCGCACCGCCGAACTGACCGCCCTCGCCGAGGGACTGGCCGCTGCGGACGCCGATCTGCTCCTGCTGGGCGACTTCAACGACGGCGGTCACACACCGCAGCTGACGCTGGGCATGCGGGACGCGTGGAGCGAGGCGCACGGCGCCGACGACGCCACCCCGACCTTCGACCCGGGCGCCAACCCGCTGGCCGCGGTCTCGTCCCTGACCGGCCGGGCGTCACGGCTGGACCGGGTGCTGCTGCGGGGCGAGGGCCTGCGGGTGCGGCGGGCGGAGCTGTGCGGGGACGCGCCGACGGCGGAGGGGCTGTACCTCTCGGACCACTACGGGGTGCGGGCCGAGGTGACGACGGGGGCACCGGAGGCCCCGGAGGCCGAGGCCCTCGGCCGTCTCGACGCCCGGCCGACGCCCCGTACGGCGCTGGCGTGGATCCCGCCCGAGGAACTGTGGCCGCCGCTCCAGGAGATCCGCCGGGACCACGACCCGCAGATCCGCCGCTGGCCCCCGCATGTGAACCTGCTCTTCGGCTTCGTCCCGGAGCACGCCTTCGAGCAGGCGGCCTCCGTGCTCGCGACGGCCGCCACGGCACCCTTCGACGCCCGGCTGGAGGGCGTGCACTGGTTCGGCCACCGGGACGACGCCACGGTCTGGCTCGACCCGGCGGCCGCCGGCGAGGAGCCGTGGGCGGAACTCCACCGCACCCTCCGGCACCACTTCCCCCACTGCCGTGGCCGCCACGCGGGCTTCACCCCCCACCTGAGCCTGGGCCGCACCACCGACCCGAACACCCTGGCCGCCGCCTGCGCGGCCCGGCTCACCCCGATGCCGGTCAGGGTCGGAGAGCTGGCGCTGCTGTCCCGGCGCGGGGACGAGCCGATGCGGGTGCGGGCGACGGTGGGGCTGGGGACGGGGGACGTGAGCTGGAGGGAGGAGGCGGCCGCGGAGTACGGGTCGGGAGCCGCCGACACCTTTGCGGCCGACCGCATCGCCGACCGATTCACCGACCGGATGGCCGACCGGATCGCGGGCCGGATCGCGGGCCGGATCGCGGAGGCGCTCCCCGACGGCGTCGTCCACGTCGTCGGCTCCCGGCGCATGGGCTGCGCGCTGCCCGGTGCGGACCTGGACCTGGTGGCGGCACTGCCCGGGGTCGTCGAACTCGCCTCCGTACAGGCGCGGTTGACGAAGGCGCTCCCTGACGTGAGCGACGTGCGGGAGGTGGTCGGGGCCCGTGTCCCCGGCCTGCGGCTGCGGCTCGACGGGCCGGACGGGCCGGACGTGGACCTGGTCGTCGTCGCCACCGGCCCGATGGACCCCGCCGAGGCGGTGGACCGCCGGGCCGAGCTCGGCGAGTCGGCGGCGGTCGCGCTCAGCGCGGTGAGCGACGCCGACGCGGTGCTCGCCTCGGCGGGCGCCCACGGCCCGGCCTTCGCCCGGCTGGCCAGGCAGGTCAAGGCGTGGGCGAAGGCGCGAGGCCTGGACTCGGCCCCGTTCGGGGGCGTGCCGGGCCTGGCCTGGTCGGTGCTGGCGGCCCGCACGGCGAGCGAGTCCGGCGACCTGCCACCGGACGATCTGCTGCGGCACTTCTTCGCGACGTGGGCGGCCTGGGACTGGCACACCCCGGTGGGCGGCACGGCCCGGACGGCGCTCCCCGTCACCATCACGACACCGTCCGCGCCGGTGCGCCCCTGCACGGACCAGGTCACGCCGGGCATGCGGGACCTCGTCACCGAGGAGCTGTTCCGCGCCTGGGAGGTGCTGGACAGGTCAGCGGATCCGTCCGCGTCTCCCTGGCCCGAGCTGCTCGCCCCTCCCCCGCTGCACCGGCGTCACGCGGCCTGGGCGGTCCTGACGGCGGGACCGGACGCCGACGAGGGCCGACTCCGGGGCAGGATGCGGGCCCTGGTCGCCGACCTCGCGGAGGCGGCCCCCACCTGCCACGCCTGGCCCCGCCCCTTCACCACGACCCCGACCCGCTACGCCATCGGCCTGGGCCCCACCCCGCCACCCGCCGACCACCTCGCGGCCATCGCCGAACGCCGCCTGCGCGGCCTGACCGGGGTGACGCTCAGGAGGGCCGAGGGAGGCGACGTCCCGACGCTGCGCTGACCCCCGCGCCGGATCAGCCCTGCGAGGCGTACGCCACGAAGTCCGCCCACGCGGCCGAGGTGAGGGCGAGGTGCGGACCGCCCGCGCTCTTCGAGTCACGGACGTGGACCGCGCCGGGAGCGTGGGCTATCTCGACGCATGAGTCGCCCTCGTTGCCGTCGCTGTAACTGCTCTTGAACCACGCCAGTCCGGCAGCGTCTCCGGCGGTGGTCTCGCGGATCATGTCTCTCCCAGCAGTTTCTCGATGAAGACCAGCGACTCCCGCGGCGGGAGGGCCTGCGCCCGGATGGTGCTGTACCGCAGTTCCAGGATGCGGAGCTGCTTCGGATCGGATGTCGGCCGGCCGTTGAACGCACCGTCGGAGCGCCCGACCGCCGTACCGTCGTCGAACTTCAGCACCTCGATCCTGCCGTCCAGACCGGGGTGGACCTCGCAGTGCGTCGGCATCACCTGAAGTGTGACATTGCGCAGCCGACCCACTTCCAACAGACGTTCGAGCTGCCGCCGCCACACCATTGTGCCCCCGAGCGGCCGTCGCAGGGGCCCCTCTTCCAGCACGAAACCGAGCGCAGGTGCGGGTTCCCTGTGGAAGACCGACTGCCGGGCCATCCGGGCAGCAACCATCCGCTCCACCTCGTCCTCCGAGTACGGAGGCTGCCGCGACTCGAACGCGGCCCTCGCATGTTCTGAGGTCTGGAGCAGCCCGCTGATGCTGTGGCACACGTACACCCCGATCTCGACCGCCTTGGCCTCCATCTGCGCCAGGTCCCGCACCTTCTTCGGGTACCGGACCTTCTCCACGTCCTCCTTCATCGCCGAGAGCAGCCCGCCCGCCCCCAACAGTTCGTCGGCCTTGTCCAGATACTCGGGCCTGGGAATCCGTTTCCCGCCCTCGATCTTGTAGACCAGGTCCTCGCCGTAACCGAGGGACTTCCCGAAGTCGCCGGCCCTCATCCCCACGGCCTCGCGCCGCAGCTTCAACTGGCGCCCGACGGTGGCGACGACGGCAAGGCCCCACGCGTCGTCCGGGTCCACCTCCCACCCCGGCTCATCCGCCTCGTCCCTGAGCCTCTCCACGCTCCCGCCGACCGTCATCCGCACGCCCTTCACCTCGAACCATCACCGCCCGTATCGGCGTCGTCACTTCTCACGGTAGGCATGCGCCACCGGGCCGAGTGGGGTGATTCGAGAATTCATCGAGGGCTCCGGATCGCGACCCGCCCCACCCCGCCTCCCTCCCCGACGCGCCTCGCCACCCGGAAGAGTGGTGATCCCGAACTGGGGTGGCTTTTCGCCCGGTTGACCGTCATATGCTCGCCGCGACCACCACCGCAGACATGCGACGGCCCCCGGCCGGGACTGGCATCCCGATCGAGGGCCTGACCACTGAGGAAGTAGGCGCTTCCCTGATGGATACCCGAAACCCTAGCGCGCCCGCATGCGCTCAGCCGCCGAATCCACGCGGCGTCACCCACATCGGCGACCGCCACGCCAACCGCTTCACGGTCGTCGCCGTCGGCTGGGCCGAACCCGCGCCCGACACCGCCCCGCGCCCTCCCCCAAGCCGCACTGCGCCACGTCCTGACCGCTCGGCAGAGCCCGGTGCCCGCTGCCGCGACTGCCGAGCAGAACCCTCGTCTCCTGCACCGACAAGGAAAACCCATGGTCAGCTCGTCCCACGAGGCGATGCACCACATCTTCCGGCACGACCCCGGACTCTTCAGCCGGGTCTCGCGCGTCCTGGGGTTCCCCGTCCCCACCCCCCTCAAGGTGACGGTCATGCCCACCGATCTCACCGAGACCAGCCCCGTCGAACGACGCGTGGACACACTGCTGCGGCTGGAGTCCGCGGAGCGGGACGCCTTCCTCCTCGCCATCGAGGCCCAGGGCAAGAAGGATCCCGTCAAGCCCGCGAGCTGGGCTTATTACACCTCCTACCTCTGGACCAAGTACCGGCTGCCCACCGCCCTCATGGTCGTGTGCCAGGACCACGCAACAGCGCTCTGGGCCGAGCAGCCGTTCAGCAGCGGCCCAGCCCAGTTGCCCACCCTCACACTGCGCCCCGTGGTCGCCGGTCCCCACAACATGCCGGTGATCACCGACCCGGACGAGGCCCGTGCCGACCTCGCCCTCGCCACTCTCTCGGCCATCACACACGCCGGTGATCCGGACATCGGTGCCATACTGAAAGCCCTGTCCACAGCGCTGAGGGACATGCCCGAAGACATCGCGGACCCCATCGTCGAACTCACCGCACAGGGGCTGGGCAACCGCCCGGCCAAGCACCTCTGGAGGAATCTGGTGGCCGTGGACCTCTCCTTCTACAAGTCCTACCTCTCCGAAGAAATCCGAGACGAAGGCCGGGCGGAGGGCCGGGCGGACGCCCTCCTGCTCATCCTCGAACAGCGCGGCCTCGACATCCCCGACGACGCCCGCCGACGGATCACCGAGTGCCACGACACGGACACCCTCCGCACGTGGCTGTCCCGGGCCATCACCGCCCCGGCCATCGACGACGTCTTCAGCGACGAGTAGGCCCATCACCGCTTCGGCCCGCCCGCAGGCCACCGGCCGCCCGGCCCCGTCGTCGGTTCACCGCCCATGAGCCGGGCAACCGCCCGGCCAAGCACCTCTGGAGGAATCCGGTGGCCGTGGACCTCTCCTTCTACAAGTCCTACCTCTCCGAAGAAATCCGAGACGAAGGCCGGGCAGACGCCCTCCTGCTCATCCTCGAACAGCGCGGCCTCGACATCCCCGACGACGCCCGCCGACGGATCACCGAGTGCCACGACACGGACACCCTCCACACGTGGCTGTCCCGGGCCATCACCGCCCCGGCCATCGACGACGTCTTCAGCGACGAGTAGGCGATCGCACGATCGCGCCGAGCGCCGCGGACACCGGGCGCGCCGGTTGCTCCTCCGGGACCGCGGAGGGCCGTCCGGGCACGGCCTCGCTCACGTGGCGGCCGGGGTCGACGCCATCGGCCGTCATGGCCGTCACCGGCCGCCGGCCGACGCCGACCCGCTTGGATGACAGCGTGGACAACCATTCGAGCTCGTTCCTGATCTCCGTGAACAACCCCGTTCCGGTGTCCGATCCGCTGTCGGTGCCTCTGCCTCCTGACGCCGAGATGCGCTCGACGATCCGACCGGCGAGCGCTCGCCGCCCGGGAGACGCCCCGGCGGCTCGGGTCTTCGCGCCACGATCCGCGCAAGGGGGTCACCGCACGGCACCGTCACCCTTGGGCGTCAGCGAGGGCTACCGCTTCGATCCACGACACCTGGACGCCCGGGTCGCCCATGCCCTGGCGGTCCTCCGGACCGGGGAAGGCGCAGGCTGACCGGCCTCGCACGGTCACGCACCCGCCCGGTCACCACTTGACCAGCACCCCCCGCCAGGTCCCTCCCGCGCCGAGCACCGCCCCCAGCAAGGGCTGCTTCATGTCCCGCGAGTCGAAGCGGAACGTCTCGACCCTGCGGCGGCGGTGCCTACCCGGCGCCCCGCACCCGCGTGAACGACCTCTCCAGCCCCCGCTTCACCACCCGCGCCAGCGGGCGCTCCACCCACCGGTGCACCAGCCAGCTCAGCAGCAGGAAGCCGGCCAGCACCGCCGCCACCAGCAGCCGTGCGTCCAGTTCGCCCCGCAGGCGGCTGATCACCGTCGTACCGGCCGCGTAGTGCGTCAGGTACAGCGGATACGTCAGGCTGCCCGCCGTCACCAGCCACCGCCCGCGGATCCGGTCCGTCCAGCCGAGGGCGATCGCGACCATGACCCCCAGGAACACGGTGTAGATCAGCACCGCGCCCCGCCACCCGGACACCCGCTCGACCTCGTCGATCCGCAGGCCCAGTTCCCGCTGGGCCATCAGCCACGACATGCCGAGGATGCCCCACAGCAGCAGGTCCTGGCCGAAGCGGTGCATCAGGTACAGGGCCAGGCCGGCGATGAAGTACCAGGCGCCGTCGGGGTTCGCGGCCAGTTCCAGCAGTGGCAGGTGCGCCACCGGCGCGAGCATCGCCGCCGCGCCCCACACGCAGCAGAACAGCACGACCTTGCGGTACGTCAGCCCGGTGGCGACCACCGCCAGGAAGAGCAGGTAGAAGCGGAGCTCGGACCAGAGGGTCCAGTACACGCCGTCCACGTTCGCCACGCCCGAGCCCGACTGGAGCATCGTCAGGTTGAGCAGGACGTCACGCCAGCGCAGGCGCTCCCACACGCCCGGCCACGCCGCCAGCACGCCCGTCGTGAACAGCACCGCGAACCAGTAGGCGGGGTAGAGGCGGATCACGCGGGAGACGAAGAACTGCCTCGGTGTGCGGCCCCAGCAGGACATGCAGATGACGAAGCCGCTGACGACGAAGAAGACCTCCACGCCGATCCAGCCGTAGGAGGCGACGTGGAACACCGTCGGCATGATCTCGGAGACCGGGCGGCCCCAGATCAGGTTGCCCGGCCGGTCGGCGCGCCAGGTGCCGGCGTAGTGGTGGAGCGCGACCATCAGCGCGGCGAGCAGGCGTATGCCGTCGAGGGCGTGGAGGCGGGACGCCCGCTCCCGGCGCCGGGCGGGGCGGTGCTCCGGCCGTACGGCGAGAGGGGGGAGGGTCAGGCCAGTCATCTCCGGGAGACTACGACCGCCACAACCACCTCACAGGGAACGCCAAGGGACATTCCTCGCGGGCACCCGGCGAAGTTGCCGCAACGCTCGCCGGAGCGTCCAAGTCCGTTTCGCGGGGCTTCACTTGACGGCGGCGCGGGCCGATGATCGTGCCCATGTACAAGCGAAGACGCCTCCTCGGCACCTTCCTCGGCGTGGGCGTCGCCACCGCCGCCCTCCCCGGTCTCACGCCCGTCCTCGACGACCTTCCCTGGGAACTGCTCCTGCCCGGCGCCGTGTTCCTCATCGTGAACCAGCTGATCTACAGCTACCCCAGCGCCGTCAGGGGCCCCTGCGCCTCCCTCGCGTCGGTGGCGGTCCTCGCCGTGATCGGCGTCCTCCAGGACACGCTGGTCTGGCTGCTCGCCTCCTGGATCGGCTCCCGGCTCGGCAGCGGTGTCCAGGTCGACGGCTTCCTCACCGCCCTGCTCGGAGGCCTCGTCCTGCGCGCCGTGGTCCTCGTGTGCATGGCGATCGGCCCCCAGCCGGCGCCGGCCGGACCGGAAGAGTAGGAAGGCGCACGTGGAAACCGCTGCGGGCGTGCTGGTGTCCGTGCTCCTCATGGCCTTCGGCCTGGCCCTCCTCGTCGAGGTCCACGGGATCCACCGGCTCAGGAGGCACGGCGTCACGACGACAGCCCAGGTCGTGGGCCACCGGCGGCTGACGGACAAGGGCGGCGAGCCGAGGTACCACATCGAGGTGGTCCTCACCCTGCCCGACGGCACGGAGATCCGCGCCGGGTCGGCAGGCTCCCTCCCGGGCGAGCCCCCATTGCTCCGGCCGGACACCACCGGCGTCGTCCACGACCCCCGTCGGCCGACCCGGGTCTCGGTGTCCGGGGCGGACGAGGGCCACCACCGGTTCGGCGACGCGCTGGCGTACCTCGTCACCGCGGGCGCTGATCCCGGCCGGTGTCCACATCCTGGCGACCGACGCCTTCGCCCGCTGAGCGCCGGCCGCCCGGGGTTGCGCGCGGCACACGTATGAGCACCGGCCGGCACGGGCACGCGAAAAGGGCCCGTACGACCGGAGTCGTACGGGCCCTCTCAGGAGCTCGCTGCTGGAGCTACCAGGTCAGATCGACAGACTTACTTGGTGATCTTGGTGACCTGGCCGGCGCCCACGGTGCGACCACCCTCGCGGATGGCGAACTTCAGGCCCTCTTCCATGGCGATGGGCTGGATGAGCTCCACCTTCATCTCGGTGTTGTCACCCGGCATGACCATCTCGGTGCCCTCGGGGAGGGTCACGACGCCGGTCACGTCCGTCGTACGGAAGTAGAACTGCGGGCGGTAGTTGTTGAAGAACGGCGTGTGGCGGCCACCCTCGTCCTTGGACAGGATGTAGGCCTGCGCCTCGAACTCGGTGTGCGGGGTGACCGAGCCCGGCTTGATGATGACCTGGCCGCGCTCGACGTCCTCGCGCTTGATGCCGCGGAGCAGCAGACCGACGTTCTCACCGGCCTGGCCCTCGTCGAGCAGCTTGCGGAACATCTCGATACCGGTGACCGTGGTGGTGGTCTTCTCGGTCTTGATGCCGATGATGTCGACGGTCTCGTTGACCTTCAGGACACCACGCTCGATACGGCCGGTGACGACCGTACCGCGACCGGTGATCGTGAAGACGTCCTCGATCGGCATGAGGAACGGCTTGTCGACGTCGCGCTCCGGCTCCGGGATGGCGGAGTCGACGGCGTCCATCAGGTCCAGGACGGACTTGCCCCACTCGGCGTCGCCCTCGAGCGCCTTGAGCGCCGAGACCTTGACGACCGGGACGTCGTCGCCCGGGAACTCGTACTCGGAGAGGAGCTCACGGACCTCGAGCTCGACGAGCTCCAGGATCTCCTCGTCGTCCACCATGTCGGCCTTGTTCAGGGCGACGACGATGTACGGAACGCCGACCTGGCGGGCCAGGAGCACGTGCTCCTTGGTCTGCGGCATCGGGCCGTCGGTGGCGGCGACCACGAGGATCGCGCCGTCCATCTGCGCGGCACCGGTGATCATGTTCTTGATGTAGTCCGCGTGACCCGGGCAGTCGACGTGGGCGTAGTGACGCGCCTCCGTCTGGTACTCGACGTGCGCGATGGAGATGGTGATACCGCGCTGACGCTCCTCAGGAGCCTTGTCGATCTGGTCGAAGGCCGAGGCCTCGTTCAGGTCCGGGTACTTGTCGTGCAGCACCTTGGTAATGGCGGCCGTGAGGGTCGTCTTACCGTGGTCGATGTGACCGATGGTGCCGATGTTGACGTGCGGCTTAGTCCGCTCGAACTTCGCCTTCGCCACTGGGGTCCTCCTGTGGAGTGGTTCTGTACGCCTTACTTCATCGGCGCCAGGTGATCTTTGCTGTTGGGTCCCGGGCCGCGGGCCATCCCGCCACGAATGCGGAGGAATGGCCCGGGAGGCTCCGGTGTCAAGCCTACGGCGTGCGAACGGAGTGCGTTACTCGCCCTTGGCCTTCGCGATGATCTCCTCGGCGACGTTCCGCGGAACCTCGGCGTAGGAGTCGAACTGCATCGAGTAGCTTGCGCGACCCGAGGTCTTGCTACGGAGGTCGCCGACGTAGCCGAACATCTCCGACAGGGGCACGAGGCCCTTCACGACGCGAGCACCCGCCCGCTCCTCCATGGCCTGGATCTGGCCACGGCGGGAGTTGATGTCGCCGATGACCTCGCCCATGTAGTCCTCGGGCGTGGTGACCTCGACGGCCATCATCGGCTCGAGCAGCACGGGGCTGGCCTTGCGCGCGGCCTCCTTGAAGGCCTGCGAACCGGCGATCTTGAACGCGAGCTCGGAGGAGTCGACCTCGTGGTAGGCGCCGTCGAGCAGCGTGACGCGCACGCCGGTCATCTCGTAACCGGCGAGGATGCCGAACTGCATGGCCTCCTGCGCACCGGCGTCCACCGAAGGGATGTACTCCTTCGGGATGCGGCCACCGGTCACCTTGTTCACGAACTCGTACGAGGCGTCGCCGCCCTCGATCGGCTCGATCGCGATCTGCACCTTGGCGAACTGGCCGGTACCACCAGTCTGCTTCTTGTGCGTGTAGTCGACCCGGTCGACCGCCTTGCGGATGGTCTCACGGTAGGCGACCTGCGGCTTGCCGACGTTGGCCTCGACCTTGAACTCACGGCGCATACGGTCGACCAGCACCTCGAGGTGCAGCTCGCCCATGCCACCGATGATGGTCTGGCCGGTCTCCTCGTCCGAGTGGACCTGGAAGGACGGGTCCTCCTCGGCCAGGCGCTGGATCGCGATGCCCAGCTTCTCCTGGTCGCCCTTGGACTTCGGCTCGATGGCGACCTGGATGACCGGCGCCGGGAAGTCCATGGACTCCAGGATCACCGGCTGCTTGTCGTCGCACAGCGTCTCACCGGTCGTGGTCTGCTTCAGACCCATGACGGCGACGATGTCGCCGGCGCCGACCGCGTCGATCTCCTCACGCTTGTTGGCGTGCATGCGGTAGATCTTGCCGATGCGCTCCTTCTTGCCCTTGACGGAGTTCAGCACGGCGGTGCCGGACTCCAGGCGGCCGGAGTACACGCGGACGAAGGTGAGCTTGCCGAGGTGCGGGTCGCTCATGATCTTGAACGCCAGCGCGGACAGCGGCTCGTCGTCGGACGGCTTGCGCTTGACGACCGTCTCCGGGTCCTTGACGTCGTGGCCCTCGATGGCCTCGACGTCGAGCGGGGAGGGGAGGTAGCGCACGACCGCGTCGAGCAGGGGCTGGACGCCCTTGTTCTTGAACGCGGTGCCGCAGAACACCGGGGTGACCGTGGTGTCCGTGGACTTGCCGGAGGCGATGGTGATACGACGGATCGCGGCGTACAGCTGCTCCACGGAGGGCTCCTCGCCCTCCAGGTACAGCTCCATGATCTCTTCGTCGTTCTCGGCCACGGCCTCGATCAGCTTGCCGCGGTACTCCTCGGCAGCCTCGGTGTGGGTGTCCGGGATGTCGACGATGTCGTACATCTCACCCTTGGTGGCCTCGGCGGACCAGACGAACGCCTTCATGGTGACGAGGTCGACGACGCCCTTGAAGTCGGCCTCGGCACCGATCGGCAGCTGCATGACGAGCGGCTGCGCGCCCAGGCGGTCGCTGATCATGTCGACGCAGCGGTGGAACTCGGCGCCGGTGCGGTCGAGCTTGTTCACGAAGCAGATACGCGGAACGCCGTAGCGGTCCGCCTGACGCCACACCGTCTCGGACTGGGGCTCGACGCCGGCCACGCCGTCGAACACCGTCACGGCACCGTCGAGCACACGCAGGGAACGCTCCACCTCGACGGTGAAGTCGACGTGACCCGGGGTGTCGATGATGTTGATGGTGTGATCGACGTCGGCAAGCGGCCAGTGACAGGTGGTGGCAGCAGAGGTGATCGTGATGCCACGCTCCTGCTCCTGCTCCATCCAGTCCATGGTGGCAGCGCCGTCGTGGACCTCACCGATCTTGTACGACACACCGGTGTAGAACAGGATCCGCTCGGTGGTGGTCGTCTTGCCCGCGTCGATGTGGGCCATGATCCCGATGTTGCGGACCTTGGCCAGGTCAAGTGAAGTGGTAGCCATAAGGCTTCAGTCTTCTCTCGGTCTCGATGTGGGTAGCGACTACCAGCGGTAGTGCGCGAAGGCCTTGTTGGACTCGGCCATCTTGTGCGTGTCCTCGCGCTTCTTCACAGCGGCGCCAAGGCCGTTGGACGCGTCGAGAAGCTCGTTGAGCAGGCGCTCGGTCATGGTCTTCTCGCGACGGGCGCGGGAGTAGCCGACGAGCCAGCGCAGCGCCAGGGTGCTCGCGCGGCCGGGCTTGACCTCGACCGGGACCTGGTAGGTCGCGCCACCGACACGGCGGGACTTGACCTCGATGGTCGGCTTGATGTTCTCGAGAGCGCGCTTCAGCGTGATGACCGGGTCGTTGCCGGTCTTCTCGCGCAGGCCCTCCATGGCGCCGTAGACGATGCGCTCGGCGGTGGAGCGCTTGCCGTTCAGCAGCACCTTGTTGATGAGCGACGTGACAAGAGGAGAACCGTAGACCGGGTCGATGATGACCGGGCGCTTCGGGGCGGGGCCCTTACGAGGCATTTCTTACTTCTCCTTCTTGGCGCCGTAGCGGCTGCGGGCCTGCTTGCGGTTCTTCACACCCTGGGTGTCAAGCGAACCGCGGATGATCTTGTAGCGAACACCCGGCAGGTCCTTCACACGGCCACCACGCACGAGCACGATGGAGTGCTCCTGCAGGTTGTGTCCCTCACCCGGAATGTAAGCGGTGACCTCGATCCCGCTGGTCAGACGCACACGCGCGACCTTACGCAGGGCCGAGTTCGGCTTCTTCGGGGTGGTCGTGAACACACGCGTGCAGACGCCGCGGCGCTGAGGGGAACCCTCGAGTGCGGGCGTCTTGTTCTTCTCGACCTTGTCCTGCCGGCCCTTGCGGACCAGCTGCTGGATCGTAGGCACTACTTCTCCGGTTTCTGTGTGCCGATGTGTACAGCTAACCTGGAACTTCGCCGACCCACGCGGTCGGGTGTGTCGTATCCCGCGGACTTCCGCCGCGAGGCAGAAAGAGGCGCAGATCACGGTGGCCGTTCTCAGCCCCGGTGCGGTCGAAGGCACGCACGAGGGCCAGGGCACACCCCAGGCACAAGGTCTGAGCGTACCCAGCGCAATCACTCCGGTCAAAACAAAAGCGACGTCCCCGGCGGACCCCGACCGGCGGGCGGCGTGAGCTGCGGCTTCGCGGAGGTGCCGGTGACCGCCCCCGCGCCCGGCGGACCGGCCTACGGAAGGGCCGCCGCCCTGCCGCCGCCCTGCCGCCGCCCGGCGGCCGCCCGGCGGAGCGCCGTTCTCCCCGCTTTATCCGTTTCCCGTTTTCTCCGGCTCCCCGTTTCCTACGGTTCGGACGCGTGTCGGGAGGGACATCAGCCGCCGAGCGTGCTTTCATGCGCCGCCGATGGTGCCCGTGCCGCGGACGGCGGCGGCATCGTGTGCGTCGTGGACGGCGGTGGCATCGGCTGCGTCGTGGACGGCGGCGGCATCTCCGTGGCGGAGGGCATCGCGGTGTCGTGGCCCACGAAGTACGTCGGGCGGTTCTGTACGGCGGTGTAGATGCGGCCGACGTACTCGCCGAGCAGGCCCACGCAGATCAGCTGGACGGCGCCGATGAACAGGACCCCGGTGAAGAGGGAGGTCCAGCCGGGGACGGTGTGGTCGAAGGCGTGGGCGCAGAGGGTGTAGACCATCAGGCCCAGACAGACCAGGAAGGCGATGCCGCCCAGCCAGGTGGCGATGCGCAGGGGGGCCGCCGAGAAGCCGGTGACGCTGTCGACCGCGAGCCGGATCATCCGGCCCAGGGGGTACTTGCTGCGGCCCGCCGGGCGCGGGGCGCGTTCGTAGGTGACGCGGCCGCTGGGGAAGCCGAGCCACGGCACCAGCAGACGGTAGACGCGCTGCTGGTCCGGCAGGGACTTCAGGGCGTCGACGGCGGCCCGGCTGAGCAGCCGGAAGTCGCCGGCCTGGGCGGGGACCGAGGGCCCGGCGAGACGGCGGACGAGGCGGTAGTACAGGCCGGCCGTCCACCGCTTGAACCCGGTGTCGCTGGTGCGGTCGGTCCGGATGCCGTAGACGATGTCGAGGCCCTCGCCGCGGGCCAGAGCGAGCATGTCGGGAATCTTCTCGGGCGGGTCCTGGAGGTCGGCGTCGAGGCTGACCACGTACGCGCCGAGCGCGCGGTCCAGGCCGGCGGTGAGGGCCGCCTGGTGCCCGGAGTTGCGGCGCAGGCCGATCACGCGCAGCTGCGGCCAGCCGAGCCGGAAGGCCGCGAGCAGTTCGGCGGTGCGGTCGGTGCTGCCGTCGTCGACGGCGACCACCTCGTAGTCGGCACCGAGGTCCGCGAGGACCGGGCGCAGTCGGCTGACCAGCGCGGGAAGGACCTCTTCCTCGTTGTACACGGGTATGACGACCGACAAGACGGTCGGCCCGGCCGTCCCGTCCAGGGAATCCACTGCTTCGGCCACCGCCCCTCCCCCAACCTGTGGCGCACATGTGCGACTCTGTTGCGATCTTATGACTGACACTTCGCGATCATCCGGACAACGCCCCTCCCCGGGGGTCCGGTGATCGGGGCCGAGGGGGGTCCACACTCATGAGCACGGCTTCCAGCGGCGCGGCGGCGGATCCCGCCGTGCCCGACGAGCGGGAGACGCGGCCCCGGAGCGTGCGCCGCCCCACCCTGCCGGCCGGTGTACGACCGTACCTCGCCCCGCTGATCCTTTACGGCGTCACCAAGCTCGTCGGGCTGACCGTCTTCGCGGTCCTGCTGGAGGCCGCCGGGGACTACCGGAAGAAGGAACCGCGGTTCGGCGGCGGCGCCCACTGGTGGGACGTCCTCTCCACCTGGGACGGCTGGTGGTATCTCCAGGTCGCCGAGAAGGGCTACGACCCGCGCCCGCTGGAGCCGCTCGCTTCCGGCGGCCTGTTCACCGTCAAGCAGAACTCCGTCGCGTTCTTCCCGCTCTACCCGGGCCTGATCCGGGGGGTGTCGGAGATGACGGGGCTCGGCCTGTTCGGCTCCGGGATCCTGGTCTCCGTCCTCGCCTCCTTCGTCGCGGCCGCCGGGATCTACGCCGTCGTCTCGCTCCTCGCGGGCGCCCGCGCCGGGACGATCGCCGCCGGGCTGTGGGCCGTGGCGCCCGGCGCGGGCGTCGAGTGGGCGGTGTACTCGGAGTCCCTGTTCGTGGCGATAGCGGCCTGGTGCTGCTACTGCGTGATGCGGCACCGCTGGGAGACGGCCGGTCTGCTCGCCTTGGTCGCCGGCCTGAACCGGCCCACCTCCGCCGCGCTCATCGGCGCGGTCGGGCTCGCCGCGCTGGTAACGCTGGCCCGGCGGGAGAGCAGACGCGAGCACGGGGTGGTGGGGCCGGTGTACGCCATGGTCGTCGCGCCGCTCGGCCTGCTCACCTACGTCGCCTGGGTCGGCCTGAGCATGGGCGACCTGACCGCCTACTTCACGCTCCAGCGCGAGGGGTGGGCGCACTACTTCGACTTCGGCGCCTACACCCTCGACGTCCTCGGCAACACGGCCGTCGGCCGGCGCGACTACCTGTTCGCCTTCTCCGTCCCCGACCTCATCGCCGTACAACTGGTGCTGGCGGTGCCCTTCCTCGTCGCGCTGATGCTGCGCAGGAAGCCGCCGCTGGTGCTGGTCGCGTACACGCTGGCGAGCATCGTCACCGTGCTGGGCACCCAGCAGATGTTCGGCAACACCCCGCGCTACCTGCTGCCCTGCTTCCCGCTGCTGCTGGCCCCGGCGGCGGCGATGGGCCGGCTGAAGTGGCCGAGCCTGGCGGTGTTCTTCTCGACGGCGGCGGTGGCGTCGGGGTGGTACGCGCACTATGTGATGTTCGAGTTGGGGATTCCGTAGGGCGGGCGGGGGTCGGGGGGCGTGGGGTGTGTGCGGGGGTCAGGGGGAGGTGACCGCCGCCAGGAACAGGATCACCAGGAACACCGCCCAGCTCGCCACCGACAGCCAGCCCAGGACGAGGCCGGCCAGGGCGAAGCCCTCACCACCCTCGCCGGTCCGGCGGATCTCGGCGCGGGCCGAGTGCCCGAGGATCACCGCGGGGATGCCGGTGACGCCCATCGTCATCGTGGTGAGGACACCGCAGACCATGGCGCCGACCGCCTTGCCGTTGGTGGGCGGGGGCGGTGCGGGCAGGAAGGTGCGCGGCACCGCGGGGTACGCGTGGTACGCCTGGACCGGCGGGGCGGCGGGCTGTATCACCATGGGGCCCTGCGGAAGGTCGGCTACCAGCAGGGACAGCTCGCCGACCGTGCGCGCCTCGTACGCCCGCGCCACCCGCCGGTCGAACTCGGCCTGCTGGAGGCGCCCCTCGGCGAACCCCGCTCTGAGCACGTCGACGGCGCGCTCGCGATCCGCGTGGGACGCGAGCATGACCGGACTGCTCTGCGCCTGCTGCCACGGCTGCCATGGCGACGGGTACGACACGGGCACCTCCCCCGGACGGCTTGAATGCCTCCATCATTCCCCTACGCTCCGGGCCTCGCGATGGTTCCCCCGCGCGAACCACCGATCCCGCCCCGGCGAGCGGCCCGGGGTACGGCGAGCAGGCAATCGGGCGTTCTCAGCGCACGCGTTTCACCGCACGCGTCTCGCCGCGCCCCGGGCCGCGCGTTCGGCGGCGAAGACGTCCTCCAGCCGGAAGAGCTGCGCCCGGCCCGCCTTGCCGGCCGCCCTCAGGTGGCCCAGCTGCACCCACTTGCGGATGGTGGCGGAGGCGACGCCGACCTCCTGGGCGGCGAGGGGGCCGGGGATCAGGGTGGGCCGATCGAACCGTTCGGTCCGTTCGGTCCGTTCGGTCCGTTCGGACTTTTCTGACTGTTCGGACCGTTCGGACCGTTCGGACCGTTCAGGGCTGTTGTTCCGCGCACCGCTCACCGGGCCGCCGCCTCCCACTCGTTCTCGTCCCAGGTGTGCCGGTAGGCGGGATCGTCGTGACAGCCGCAGTCCGGCTCCGGGCAGCGGCAGGCCGGGTTGATGCACAGGACGGCGCCGCGGTCGGGGAAGGCCCGCAGCGACACCGAGTCGCACCAGGGGCACCGCCCGGACACCCGGACGACGGTCTCGGTGTCCCCCAACGCGCGGGCGCAGCGGCGCGCCATCCGCCGGGTCTCGTCCCGCACGTGCGCGGCCAGGACGGGGTCGGCGCCGATGTCGTCGAGGAGGGCGGCGATCCGTCGCAGCCGCTCCGGCACGGGTGCGCGGCGCGCGCGGGGCAGGCCGAGGCGGTCCCGTACGGCTTCCTCCAGCTCCACCACGCCGTCGGAGATGTCGCGGAGGGCGTCCGAGATGTGCAGCCGGAGGGGTGCCGCGCTGTGGCCGGGGGCGACGAGTCCGTGCTGCTGCTGGAGGAGCAGCGCCTCCTCGCGCTCCGCGCGGAGACGGGCGGCGAGGTCGGCGGAGGGTGGCGCCGGGCGGTGGGCGGGGGCGGAGGCGGGGGCGGTACGGCCGGGGACGAGCTCGGCGGCGAGTTCGGGGAGTTGCTGGAGGAGCTGGGTGATCCAGAGGGCGGTCTGGGTGGTGGTGGCGGGGTGGGGCTCGGCGGGGCGCGGATGGGTGCCGCGGGCGTCGGCGGGGCGGGGACGGGTACCGCCGGCGTCGGCGGGACGCGGGTCCGGGCGGAGGCGGGCGTCGGCGGGACGCGGGTCCGGGCGGAGGCGGGCGTCGGCCGGGTGCTGTCCTGGGCCGCGGGGACGGGAGTCCGCATGGCCGGAACCGGAGTCCGCGAGGGTGGAACGGAAGTTCGCGAGACCGGAACCGGGGTCCGCGAGGCCGGAACCGGAGTCCGCGAGGCGCGGATCGCGCGGGTGGTCCTTGGCGCGGTCGGCGTCGGCAGGGTGCCTCGGGGGCGTTCCACCGGCGGCCGGGTGGTTGTCAGCCAAGGAGGCCTCCCCTGTGTGCGGGCACCGGGCGGCCCGAGCGCCACAGGCGGCCTCCGCAGACGCCGTCGAACCAGTTCTCCGCCGGTGCCACCGCCTCCTCGCAGGCGCGGCGCACCGTGCAGCCGGCGCAGGCGCGCAGCGCGGGGGCGGCCTCCTTGGCCTTCTTGGAAAAGATCACCCGCGGGGGCAGCCCGGCGCAGGCGGCCGCGGACTGCCAGGCCACGGTGTCGGAGACGCGCGTTTCCGGCGTACGGGGCCGGGACGGACGTGGGCGAGCCGGTGGACACGAGTCGGGAACGGACATGGAGCCTCCCTGACGGGGTCGGAGATCGAGCCGTGCTGCGGACAACGCCCCCCAGAGTACAGATTGCGTGCGCGCTCGCAATAACTTTCGGATCGCTCACCGCGCCGGAACCGCTCCCCTCCGCGCCGGCCGCGTGCTCGCCCCACCAGACCTCCCTAAACCGCACAAATTTTCCTGAGTGCTTGCACGAGAGCACGTAATTCCGCGCGCGCAAGCAAGCTAAACTTTGTCGCCTCCGAAGGAAGCGAGCACACAGATGACCAGCCAGGATCTGGACGCGTTCGCGGCTTGGGTCGAAGACCTGATGCGCGACCGCGGCTACGACATCGACAGTCCACGCGGCGGCGGGAAGTCCCGGATCGCGGACGAGGCGGGCGTCCACCGTGCCGCCGTCACCCGCCTGCTGCAGCGCCAGAGCATGCCGGACCTCGAGACCACCCGCCGGCTCGCCCGCGTGCTGGGCGTGCCGGTCCGCGACATGCTCATCCGTTCCGGCCGGCTGACCGCCGAGGAACTGGCCGATCCCCACGAGTTCTTGGCGTCTCCCACCCCGAGCGCCGAGTTCGGCCGGCGGCCGACCCTGGAGGAGGTCGCCGACCTGCTGGGCGTCCCCGCCGACCGGCGGGAGATGTTCGTCAGAGTCGTGGAGCAGTTCCTCCCGAACGAGGCGGAGGCGGAGGCGGAGGCAGCGACCGAAGCCGCGACTGCGGCCGCGGTCGGCGCGCGTGACGGGCGGGTGCTGATGGAAGCGGCGGCGACGGGCACATCCCCCGCCACCGACTGATCCGACCCCGACCGCGCCCCGGCGAATGGTCCGATCGACGAGCACCCGTGGGCCGACGGGGGCCCGTTCGACGGCCACGACGGAGGAGCGGCAGCCGGAACGGCGGCACCAAGCCCGACGCCGGCACTACGACAGCACAGCAACACAGCACACAGCCGCGAGGCACCACGGCACCGCAGCACAGCAGCACGGGCGTGACCTCCCCCAGCTCTCCGACACACGCCCCACCTCCCCACGCTTCACCCCCGCACGTCCCACCGCCCCATCCGCCACTTCCCCACTCCCCACCCGCCACTCCCCACCTGCCTCACCTCCCCCACCTGCACTTCCGCCCCTCCGGCACCTCCCCTCGCAACTGCCACGCCGATTTAGTTGCGTGCGCGCACGCTCGTCTGTCACAGTTGGTGCAGCGGCGGAGCTGTGCCCGCGACGCGGGTCGCACTCGTCGCCGTACGCCGGGCCGAGGCGCCGCGTCCTCCCCCGCCCCTCTCGCGGCGCCCGCCCGGCGGCCTTCCCCTTCTTCCCGGCGAGGTGACCCGGCACATGACCACACCCACCCCACCGAGCGCCTTCCCGGACGTCGAGGCCCTGGTCGTCGACATCCTGGAGGCCGACTCGGCCCTGTCCACGGCGCTCGTCGCCGTGGAGCCGCCCGAGAGTTTCGACGGCACGACCTCGGCCGTGCTCGTCAACCGGCGCGGCGGCGCCTGGGTCGGCGAACTCCACGTCGACCAGCCGCTGATCGAGATGGAGGTGTACGGCCCGACCAAGCAGGCCGCGCACGTCCTGGCCAACGCGGCCCGCCGCGCGCTGCTGGCCGCCGCCGGCAACCGGTACGGCACCAACCTCATCACCGAGGTGACCGAGGAGGACGGCCCGCGCTGGCTGCCCGACTACCTCTACACCGCGGCCAACCGCTACGTGAGCGTGCACAAGGTGTACCTGGACGTCTACTGACGCGTCCGGGCACGGCTCGCCCGAGCGGACCCGCCCCACAGACCGAAGGCCCTGCCGTCCCGGCGGGGCCTTCGCCGTACCCGCACACGGTCGGGTACGGCACCACCCCACCCCCGTAACAAGGAGATCCCACCATGGCAGGCACCAACTCCTCCGAGATCCGCATCGCCGGAGTCGGCCGGCTCTACGTCGCCGACCCCGACACCGCCGTGCCGACGACCTTCTCCACCGACCCGTCCACCGACTGGGCGACCGGCTGGAAGGACCTCGGCTTCACCTCCGGCGAGGGCGTCACCTTCAGCAAGAAGGACAAGCTGGAGCCGGTCGACGTGTGGCAGGCCGTCAGCCCGGTGCACTTCGTGTACTCGGACCGCGACCTGACCCTGAAGTTCTCGCTGCTGCAGTTCAACGAGGACACGCTGCCGTTCTTCATGGGCGGCAGCGCCGTCGAGCCCGTCACCGGCTCCACGGGCGTCTACAAGTACGACATCGCCGACCGCCCGTACGCCGACGTGCGCGCCCTCGGCCTGGAGTTCACGGACGTCCGGGCCGGCGACAACGCGGGTGTGACCTACCGCTTCGGCATCCCGCGCGGCCAGGTCACGGCGGCGGACGACATCAAGCTGGCCCGCAAGTCGCCGGCCCAGCTCGGCATCACCTTCACGGCGATGGCGGGCACCGACGGCTCGTCGCTCGCCAGCTTCGTGATGAAGGACGCCTCGTACGCCGGGTCCTGACCCACCGGGGCGGGGCGGGGCCCACCCCGGCCCCGCCCCACCCCGGGCCCCATCGCTCTTCCTCTCTCTTCCCAGCCGGCTTCCCGGACTCCAAGGAGCACGCATCACCATGGCCCGTTTCGACGTCAACGCCGCCCGCGCCCAGCGCCTCGAAGCCCTCGGCCGCACCTGGTCGTTCGAGCTCGACGGCGACACCTTCACGCTGCCCACCGAGCTGACCCGCGCCACCGCCCGCGCCCTGCGCGAGCTCGACGACAACGACGTCGACGGACTGCTCGGCCTGCTGATGGGCGAGGAGCAGTTCGCCCGCTTCGCCCAGCACGAGATCACCATGCAGGACATCGCCGCGATACTCGAGGCCTACGGCAAGGAGACCGGGCTCGGCCTGGGGGAAGGCTGAGCCTCGTCGGGTTCGTCGACGAACACGCCGAGGCCCTCGAAGCCGACCTGCTCCGCTACTACGGCATCGACCTGCTCGACTGGCACCGCGACCGCCTCTCCGCGCGGCGGCTCGCGGTGCTCATCAAGCACCTTCCGCGCGACAGCGCCCTCAACCGGGACCTGCACGGTGAGGCCGCCGAGTGGTCGGTGACGGACCACCTGCTGGCCGCAGCCGTGGACCATCTGGCGGCGGCCAACTGGATGTTCGCCTGCGTCAACACCGCCGAGGACGGGGATCAGCCGGAGCCTCCGGTGCCGGTGCCGCGGCCGGGCGACGGGAGGGACGACGGGGACGCGGACGTGTCCGCCGGTACGCCGTCCGACCCGAACGCCCCGCAGGGAGACCCGGCCCCCGACGGCGGCGACGGCCGGGGCGAGGCGCCGTCCGCCGCCCAACTGGCGCGGTTCTTCGGCTGACCCGCTACGGCCGGGTCGCGCATCGGCTCACCCCACCCCGGTGGTTCAGCGCGAACCCGGCGCCCCCGGCTGCTCGTCCCGCCGCCGTCCGCCCGCCCGGCCCTCCAGGTCGTCGGCGAGGGCGCGGGCCCGGTCCGACAGCCGACGCCGTTCGTCGCCCCCGTCGCCCGTGGGATCAGCGGGCTCCGCCGGGGACCGGTCGCCGGGTTCCGTCCGCCGTCCCCTGTCCCGCCCGTTCCCCGGCCCGTTCTCGGCGGGCCGGTCCAGCGGGGGCACGCTGGGGCGGCCGTTGCGGCGCACCACCGGACGGCGCTCCGAGGGAGTCGGCCGCTTCTCGCGCACCTCGCGTGCGGAGAGGAGGAAGTCACCCGACGCGCCACCGCTCCGGTCGGCCGGGGCGTCCTCCTCCGGAACCCCCGGCGGGGACGGGGAAGGCGGGGGCACCGGTGTCCCGTCCGCCACCGACCGCTCCCGCTCGCCGCGTTCCTCTACTCGCGTCACCTCGGATGGGGGCCGCAGCAGCTGGACGTAGGGCAGCGGGATGACCTCGCCGCCCGGTGCGCCCTCGGGCCGGCGGGCCCGGCGCGGCCGCCGGCCGGTGCGGGCGTCCTCCTGCCCCTGGAGGTAGGCGGCGGTGATCCGCTCCTCGTACGCGCGCCGGATCGCGGGGAGCTGCTCGGCGACCACGTCGGCCCAGCCCGCGCTGTAGGCGGCCATCTCACGCCGGTCGAGTTCGACGCGGGGCAGGACGACGAGGTCGCTCGGGTCATGGCCGAGGCGGAGCACGATCTCGGACACGCGGGCGATGAGGTGCGGCAGGTCCGAGGCCTGTTCGAGCCAATCGATCACATGATCATGTCGCGCGTTGCTCGCGTCGCCGTCCACCCCGTGATGCCCTGCTCTCGTCCTAGCCCCATCGCGCCCCCCAGCGCGAGGACGACTCCCCGTCGCCGTCCACCGTCGTCCGACGGACCCTCAGATCGCCTGTCGAGCCCGCTCGTTCACTCCATATTCATCGACGTGAGAACCGGGCGGATCCTACTCCACCTACCTGACACGACCTCCACCGCACCCCGTATCGCCGCAGGTCCGGCCCGCGATGCGACGGAGAGTCCTCGACAAACACGGAACGGCACCACAGGATTACTCGTACACTAGTTCGAACACACGTTTCGAACGCCCCAGAGGCGCCACCAGTACCACAGCCCAGCGGACAGACCGGAAAGCAGGCCGACATGGCGACTGGCACGAGCAACTCCCCGAAGCAGCCGATCGACACCTACACCCGCCTCGCCCACCTCCTGCACACCACGGCCCCCGACCGCGAGGCCCTGCTCGACCGGGTGTACGAGGAACTGCTCGCCCGGGAGTCCCGCGCCTACGCCGCCGGCTGGTCGGACGCACTGACGGAGGCGCGGCGGGCCCGGCGCCCCCACCCAGGCCAGTTCTGAGGAGCGCGGGAGCGGTCACGACCCCAGCGAGTACGGTCCCGGCATGACGATCGAGCGGCTGGGTGGCGGCTTCGCCGCCGCCATCACCGGCATCCTCTGCATAGTTTTCGCTGTCCAGCTTCTCAGCCGGTGCCGGCTGCGGTGGCGCGGCGTCAGGACGACGGCCGAGCTGGTCCGCTTCCGCACGGCGACCGAGGAAGACGGCCACGAGCTGTATTACGCCGTTGTGACCTTCATCCTGCCCGACGGCACCGAGGTGACAGCCGAGACGAGCGAAAGTGTCCGCCATCGTCCGCACGGTGTGCAGGAGGGCGACCGTACCGAAGTTCTGTACGACCCGGCCGCACCGACCGTCTTCACCCTTCCATCCGTCCTGCCGGGGCAGCTCAGAACGACCGAGATCCTCTCGCTGTGCGCCGGCTGCCTGGCCCTGGCCGCCCTCACCTGGCTGATCCTCGCGGATACGTTCTGAGACCACGGTTCACACCCGTCACACCCGAAGAGGGCCCGGCTCCCACAGCCGGGCCCTTCCTGCTGTTCAGGGAGAACACATGGGACGAGACCCCGCACAACTCGACACGGACCTGACCACCGCCGAGGACGACATCAGGGCCATCAAAAAAGAGTTGGGGAGCATCCCCTCCGGTAACCGCAAGACCGTCCTTGATCGCCTTACCGAACTGGAGAAGCTGACGCCAGTCGTCACACAGCTCGGGGCGGATGTGAAAACCCACGGAGCCGACATCACCACTCTGAAGGAGAAGATGAAGACGTATCGGTGGATGCTACTCGGCGCCGTCGCCGGCCTGCAGTTCTTCAAGCTGGACATCCAGGGTTTCAAGATGGACATCACCCTTTTCAAAGAGTGGAAGAAGAAAGACGTCGCCGAGGGATTCAAGAACGCAGCGAAGCACACCAAGGCACTGTTCAGTGCACAGGCCAGGGCCACACTTGCCGGAGAGAAGCAGCGGAAGGCGGACGAAAAGCGACTCAAGGACGATTTCGAAGCAGCCCTCAAGGGGATTCCCCAGCGGGTCGATACGCTGGAAGAAGCAGTCACACCGAGCGCCCTGCGCAAGAAACTGGATCCCTTCTATTACCAGAAGTCCCACGCCGAAGACCTGCGCAAGGGAATCAGTCGCGCCCAGGACACAGCGGACAAGGCAAATCGCGACATCGACTCCCTCCGTACCAAACTGCGTCAGAGTGGCAGCGCGGGTGCTCCCAAGCCCCCGCAGATGAAGAGCAGCGCCAGGCAGGAAGTCACCAGACTCAGGGCCTCCGTCACCGCTTTGAGTCAGGCCTTGGCAAGCATCTGAGCGCGACGGGCCGGGCCGGTTCAGCCGCGGCCCAACACTGCGAAAGGACCGAGTAACGGATGTCTCTCGTTCGAGCACTCGACAGATCGGCCTCCGGGCTCAAGAATATTCAGACCCAGGCGAGCTCAGCCGGCGCCGCTGTGAAGAGCGTCGGCGACAGGGCGAAGGCCGGAGAAGGTCAGCTCAAGCAGTTCAAGAGCGCCACCCAGGGCGCCGAAAAGGAACTCAAGGACCTCAAGACCGCCTCCGACCAGGCCGAGAAGTCCATTTCCAAGGCGGGCAAGACCGGCTCCACCGCGGGCAAGAACCTCGGCAAGTACGAGTCCGGGGCGAGCAAGGCGGCCAAGGGCCAGGACAAGATGAACAAGTCGATGAAGGGCAACTTCTTCGGCATGCTCATGGACCTGCTCATGCCGCTGATCCAGAAGGTCGTCGAGATGGCGACCAGGTCGAAGACCATGCAGAAGGTCCTGCAGACCGCCTTCGGCGTCATCAAGTCCGTGATCAGCACCGTCATGAAGGCCATCGGGCCGATCATGAAGAACGCCGCCAAGCTGATCAAGTCGGTCTGGAACGGCATCAAGACGGCGATCTCGGCGGTCGTCAAGGCCGTCGCCACCGTCATCAAGACCTACGTCGCCATCTGGAAGAAGGTCATCACCACCGCGCTGAACGCGATCAAGACGGTCGTCTCCAGCGTCTGGAAAGGCATCAAGGCCGTCATCTCACCCGTCGTCAACTGGGTCAAGTCCGCCATCCCGAACGCCTTCCGGGCCGTCAAGGACAAGCTCTCCAGCATCTGGGGCGGCCTGAAGGGCATCGCGGGCCGGGCCTTCGACGGCATCAAGAGCGCGGTGAAGGGCCCGATCAACGGCGTCATCGGCATCATCAACCGCGCGATCGGCGCCCTCAACGGCATCAAGGTGTCGATCCCCGGCTGGGTCCCCGGCGTCGGCGGCAAGACCTTCGGCGTCAGCCTGCCGAGGATCCCCATGCTGGCCACCGGCGGTGTCGTCCTGCCCCGCTCCGGCGGTGTCCCGGCGATCCTCGCCGAGGCCGGTGAGGCGGAGGCCGTCCTGCCGCTGAGCAAGCTCGACCGGCTGCTGAAGCGGGCCGCCGCCCAGGGCCCGGCCTTCGCCGGAGCCGGCGGGTCGAGCGGCGGCGCGCTGACCATCGAGCACTACTACGCGGCCGAGGACACCAGCCCCCAGCGAACTGCCGACGCCCTGATGTTCCTGGCGAAGGCGCGCGGATGAGTGCCGCAGCGACAGCGGCAGGCGGCCTGCCGTACGACCCTCTGGCCGGCGCGGCGCCCTTCTTCGAGACGTTCCGGGCCAGGCTGCAGCTCGGCAACCAGGCCGTCCGGTCCCTCACCGGAAAGATCAGGAACGCCGCCACCGCCACCGACCGCGTCCGCACCGCGACCGACCAGGCCGCAACCGCCGTCCAGCTGACCAAGACGACCGCCGAGGCAGCCACCCGCTCCCTCACCAAGGCGGGGCAGAGCGCCGGCACCGCCGCGACCGGGGTGAGATCCTTCGGCTCCCGGGCCAAGAGCTCCCGCCGCAACCTCACCGACCTCGCCTCCGCCGCCGCCGGCATCCTCTCCCTGGCCGCCGGCCTCATCGACATCGCCGGCCTCGTCGGCGACCTCATGAGCGCCTTCGGCACCGCCATGACC
Source organism: Streptomyces sp. NPDC059895 (assembly GCF_042731035.1). NCBI lineage: Bacteria > Bacillati > Actinomycetota > Actinomycetes > Kitasatosporales > Streptomycetaceae > Streptomyces > Streptomyces sp. NPDC059895. Next base: position 37,261 of record NZ_JBHWKO010000027.1, on the reverse strand, counting down.
ATAGGCGCCGGCGTCATGCTGATCATCAACGCCCTCACCCGCGCCAACCCCATCGGCTTCGTCACGGGCCTGCTCCTCCCGGTCGCCGGATGGCTGATCGACCTGGCGCTGAACTCGGAGACCGGGCAGCGGCTGATGGAGCAGCTCGCCACGCTCGTGCTCAAGTACGTCGAGGGCTACCTGACCGCCATGACCCCGCTGCTCAAGGCCATCGCGAGCGCGGTGAACACGTACGTCACCGCCTACCTGGGCGTGATCACCACCGCGCTCACCGTCATCGGCGCCCTGGTCGGCACCGGGTTCGCCGTGCTGAAGGCGCTGACCACCGGGGACACCCGGGCGCTCAGCGGCAAGGTGTCGTCGATCTGGCGGGGGTTCAAGGACCGGATCAAGCCGGCCCTGACGTGGATCACCCAGGACGTCCCCCGGATGTTCACCCGGGTCAAGGAGGCGACCTCCCGCACGCTGAACGCGCTGGGGCAGTTCGTCACCACCGGCGCCCAGACGTTCGCCGGTGTGGTCAAGGGGCCGATCCAGGGGCTGATCGCGTTCGCCAACTGGGTCATCGACAAGCTCAACGGCCTCAGCTTCAGCCTGCTCGGCAAGAAGTTCGGCGTCGACATCGACAAGATCCCGATGCTCGCCGAGGGCGGCGTCGCCGTCCCGGGCGCCTCCGCGCGGGCGGGCCGGGTGCTGCCGCTGACCGACCTGGAACGCCGGCGCGCGCTCGCGCGCGGCCGGCGGACGGCCACGGCCCAGGCCCCCCACCGCGTCAAGGAGTTCCACGAGAGCCGGGGCGCCGGCGCCCGCTCCACCGCCGAAGACCTGCTCTTCCTCGCATCCGCCCACGCCTGCCCATGACTGTGAGGTGACGGCCCGATGGCCGAGACGACCACAACCGCATACACCGAAGACGTGGCCCCCGGCTCACTCATCACCCGCGACGGGCAGATGCAGTGGGCCGGACTGCTGCTGGGGCCCGGCACGCCGTACGAGATCGACCGCGGCGGCCTGACCGGCTGGGAGGACCTGCCCGAGTACGACTCCTCGGACGCCGACCACCCGACCGCGCACGGCGCCTGGCCGGGCGCCCGCTACGCCAAGCCCCGCAAGGTCGGTGCCACGGTGTGGACCGTGCCGGCGAGCAGCGGCACCGAGTCCTCGCTCACCGCCACCCGCGCCCTGCGCCAGGCCCTCCTGCTGGGCGACTCCGAGCGCTGGCTGGCCGTGCGGCTGCACGGCGAGACCCTGGCCGTGCGGGCCCGGGTCAGCCAGCGGGTGCTGGCCGCCGACCGGACGTACACCACGCAGGGCGTCTCCCGGGCGTCGGTGCAGTGGTACGCCACCGACCCGCGCCGCTACTCGGTCACCGAGCAGACCGCCGTCACCGGCGCCCCGCAGCCGGAGAGCGGTCTGACCTGGCCGCTGACCTGGCCGCTGTACTGGGGCCAGACGGCCTCCACCGGTGACGTCAACGCCGAGAACTCCGGTTCCGCCCCCACCCACCCGGTGATCACCTTCACCGGGCCGTGCGGCAATCCGACCGTGACGGACCGCTCCTCGTCCCGCCGCCTGCGCTACCAGATCGCGCTCGCCGCCGGCGACGAGCTCACCGTCGACACCGCGGCCGGGACGGTCACCCTCAACGGCACCGCCTCCCGCCGCAACACCGCCGCCGCCGACAGCAGCCCCGAGGAGCTGTTCGCCTTCGAGCCGGGCCGCGCCCAGCTGGCGTTCCGCCCCGACACCTACGACACCGGCGCCCGGATGACCGTCCGCTGGCGCGCGGCGGAGTGGTGATCGCATGACCGTGCGGAGCGCCTGGCTCACCGAGACCGGCCAGACCCGGGAGGACACCCGGGTCACGCTGTCCGGTCTGCTCACCCCGAACGCCCTGGTGGCGGAGAACGTCCCGCTCAAGGCGCGGGGAGGCATCGTCCCCGGCGGTTTCACCCTCACCGGCGCCACCGGGGGCATGTCCTTCACCATCGGCGCCGGCCGCGCCTTCGTACAGGGCGGCCGGACCGGCCAGGGCACCTACCCGGTGGCCGTGACCGAGCCGGAGACCCTGACGGTGACCGACGGCGACGCCCAGTACGACCGTGTCGACCTCGTCGAACTGGTCGTCCGGGACGACGTCCACGACGGCAGCGGCGCCACGGAGGCCGTCGTCCGCCTGGTCACGGGCACCCCCTCGGCCACCCCGGTGGCGCCGAACAGCCCCGACGGCAGCGCCCTGCCGCTCTACCTGATCAAGGTGCCCGTCGGGGCGTCGGCCGGTGCCGGCGGCGTGAACTGGACCGGCGCGGTCACCAACCTGCGCTACCCGACGGTGGCCCTCGGCGGGATCGTCCCGGCGAGCGGCTTCAACGGCGCGTACGCCGGCCAGTACCGGGACAACTCGGGCGTCCTGGAGCGCTGGAACGGCACCGCCTGGGTCGCCTACCCCAGGGCCGTCGGCGGCATCGCACCGTCCGGCGCGCTCACCACCGGCACCTATGTCGGCCAGTACCGCGAGGACGCCACCGGCCTGCTCCAGCGCTGGAACGGCTCGGCCTGGCAGTACGCCGAGGGCCGCACGACCGTGCTGCTCAGCGTCTCGCAGACCACGGCGCAGTCCGTGCCCACCGGCGTGTGGACGCAGATCAGCATGCAGAGCACCGACGTGGACGACGCCGTCGGCTGGTCGGGCTCCAACACCTACACCGTGCCCAGGGCCGGCTGGTGGCGGGTGTCGGCCAACATCACCTGGTTCACGGAGGCCACCACCGGCAACCGCGGCGCGCGCGTCTACGTCAACGGCACCGGTGTCCCGCGCGCCACCTGGCTGATCGGCGCGGGTCCGGGCGCGACCAGCGTCGGCGGCAGCGGCCTGCTCAAGCTGGCGGCCGGCGACAAGCTCGCCCTCTACGGGATGCAGCAGTCGGGCTCCACCATCACCACCCTCGGCGGCTCGGGCTACGCCACCAACCTCGCGGCCGAATGGCTCAGGTCCTGACGGGCCCCTCACCTTCCCCATCGCTTCCGGAGATCACAGGAGACCAGCAGATGAACCTGCGCAGCTCATGGGTGGCCGAGACCGGCCAGACCCGCGAGGACACCCGCCTGACCCAGATCGGCGCGACCACCCCGGCCAACCCGCTGGAGGTCCGCTCCGGCATCCTGCCCGGCTCCTACGACGGCCTCTACCGCCTCGCGGGCTTCTGGCTGGAGGGCAGCGCGGGCACCATGAACGCGACCGTCCACGAGGGCCGGGCCGTCATCCAGGCCGACGGCAACCAGGGCGCCTACCCGGTCACCCTCGCCGAGCCGATCGCCCTCACCTTCGCCGACGGCCAGGCCCAGGACCGCTACGACATGGTCGTCCTGCGGATCTACGACGACCTGTACGACGACCTCGGCGAGACCAAGGCCGCCGTCGAGGTCATCCAGGGTGCCCCGGCCTCCGACCCGGTGGTGCCCGCGCTGCCGGACATCGTGCTGCCGATCTACCAGGTCCGGGTCCGGGCCGGGATCAGCGCCGGCGCCGGCGGCATCAACTGGAACAACGACGCCGTGGACCTGCGCACGCCCACCGTCGCGATCGGCGGCATCCTGCCGGCCGTCGGCGACACCGGCAACGGCGCCTACCCGGGCCAGTACCGGGACTCCGGCGGCGCGCTCCAGCGCTGGGACGGCTCCGCCTGGGTGTCGTACCCGAGCGCGCTGGGCGGGATCGCCCCGGCCGGCACGGTCACCGCGGCCAGCTACACCGGCCAGTACCGCGACAGCTCCGGCGGACAGCTCCAGCGGTGGAACGGCTCGACGTGGGTGTCGTACCAGCCGGTGCCGGCCTGGACCGACTACACGCCCAAGTGGAGCGCCGAGACCGGCACCGCGCCCGCCATCGGCAACGGCACCCTGGCCGGCTCGTACCTGAAGACGGGCACGGCCGTGCACGTCCGGATCTACCTCAAGATCGGTTCGACGACCAACCTGTCGGCCCAGGCCGCCAACGGCAACTGGAACTTCTCGCTGCCGGTCCCGCCGGTCTCCACGGCCTGGAAGCTGGACACCCGGGGGATGCACCTGGTCGGGTACGACACCTCCGCGACCCTGTCGTACTCGGGCAACGGCTCGCTCGGGATCCTGAGCGGCGTCGGCGTCGTCCGCTATCTCCGCGACAACCGGTCGACGTCCGTCGCCCTGTGGGACAAGGGCTTCCCCTTCACCTGGGCGACCGGCGACGTGCTGTCGATCTACGGCACCTACGAATCCGCCTCCTGACCCGGCCGTACGCGAAGGGATCGACATGAACGCACGTTCCGCCTGGCTGTCCCCCGACGGCCAGACCCGGGGGGACACACGGGTCACCCAGGTCGGCGCCGTCACCCCGGTCACCGACGCCAAGGGACGCTCCGGCGTGCTGCCCGGCTCCGAGGGCGGCCAGTACCGGCTCACCGGCCTGTGGCTGACCGGTACGGCGGGCACCATGTCCGCCACGGTGGGCGTGGGCCGGGCGGTGATCCAGTCGACGATCGCCCGCGGCGCCTACCCGGTCACCGTCACTGAACCGGTCCCCCTCACCTTCTCCGACGGCAACCCGCAGTACGGCCGGATCGACCTGGTCGTCCTGCGCGTCTACGACCACGACCACGACGGCTCGGGCCGCTACGAGGCCGCCGTGGAGATCGTCGAGGGCGAGGCGAAGGCCCTGCCCGTGGCGCCCGGCGCCCCGGACGCCTCGCTGCCGCTGTTCACCGTGGCCGTCGCGGCAGGCCTGAGCGCCGGCACCGGGGGCATCGCCTGGGACACCGCCCGCGTCGATCTGCGCCCCACCACCGTCGCCGTCGGCGGCATCCTGCCGACCCGCTCCGACGACACGGCACCCGGCGGCTACCCCGGCGCCTACCGGGAGGTCGGCGACACCCTCCAGCGCTGGAACGGGTCCGCCTGGGTGCCGTACCCGAAGGCCGTCGGCGGCATCGCGCCGGCCGGCGCGGTCACCGCCGGCGGCTACACCGGCCAGTACCGGGAGTCGTCCACCGGCGTCCTCCAGCGGTGGAACGGCTCGGCGTGGGTGTCGGCCGTGACGCCGCCCCTGTACGTGGGATCCCTGGACGCCGGGTCCACCGCGTCCACGACCTACACGGCGGCCTTGGCCGGGACGACGGTCACCGCGCTGACCCTGAACTTCTACGGTCCGAGCACCGGCGCGGCACTGCTGCACTTCGGCGCCCGCATGACGACGACGGGCAGCAGCACCGCCAGCGCGTACATGGCCCCGCAGATCAGCCAGAACGGCACGGTGACCTTCGCGCCGAACGACGAGTACGCGGCCGCCTACGGCGGCACGGTCGCCGCCTCGGTCGGGACCATGTGGCGGCTGTACAGCCTCACGCCCGGCCTGCTGTACACGATGACCGCCATGCACCGCTCCAGTGACGCCGCGGTCACCTGCTGGTTCGACAACATCTTCATGCGCGTCGAAGCGATCAACTGACCTCACGCCTCCCCGAAAGGAGTCGACATGCCCGTACGCTCCGGATGGCTGTCCCCCGACGGCCAGTCCCGCGAGGACACCCGGCTCGTCTCGCTCGGCGCCCTCACCCCCGCCTCTCCCGTCGCCACCCGCTCCGGCATCCTGCCGGGCTCCTCCGACGGCCAGTACCGCATCTCCGGCTTCACGCTGACCGGCACCACCGGCACCATGAGCGCGACGGTCAGCCCCGGCCGGGCCGTCGTGCAGAGCACCGACGCCCGGGGCGCCTACCCGGTCGCGCTGACCGAGTACCTGACGCTCGCCTTCAGCGACGGCAACGCCCAGTACGACCGCATCGACCTGGTCGTCCTGCGCGTCTACGACCACGACCACGACGGCGAAGGCCGCTACGAGGCCGCCGTCGAGATCGTCGAGGGCACGGCCGCCGCCCTGCCGACGGTCCCCACCGCGCCCGGCCTGTCCCTCCCGCTGTACGAGGTGCGGGTCCCCGCGGGTGCGAGCACGGGCACCGGCGGCGTCCCCTGGACCACGGCCCTCACCGGACGCCGCACGGCCACGGTCTCGGCCGGCGGCATCCTGCCCGTCACCACCGACACCAGCAACGGCGCCTACCCCGGCCAGTACCGGGACCTCAACGGCCAGCTCCAGCGCTGGAACGGCACCGCCTGGGCCGACTACCCGGTCCTGCCGACCTGGCAGAGCTGGACGCCGACGTGGACGACCAGCAGCGGCCTCGCGGCGCCGGCCTACGGCAACGCCACGGTGAGCTGCCGGTACCTGAAGTCCGGTACAACCGTGCACCTCAACTTCCTGATCTCCTTCGGCAGCACCACCAACTTCGGCACGAGCCCCGCCACGTCCGACAACTGGCGGTTCTCTCTGCCGGTGCCGGCCGCGAGAACCCAGCCGGTCGTCGGTTTCGCCGAGCTCGCCCTGGAGAACGCCAGCCGGATCATCTCCCGCGTGACCATCTCCACCACGACAACGTTCGAACTGGTGATCTCATCGGGGCGGCCCAACGCCACCGCGCTCACCAACACCGGTGTCGTGGACTCCCTGTCGCCGTGGACCTGGACGAGCGGCAGCGGCTTCATCGGCACCGCCACCTACGAGGCGGCCTCATGAGCACCACCACCCCCTACCGCGCGATCTTCTGCGACCTCCTCACCGACCGCACCATCGACATCCTGCCGCTGCGCGACGTCACCGTCGACGACTACATCGGCAAGGCCGGCTCCCTGTCGGGCACCATCCCCGTGCCCGACGCGGAGATGGCCGCCCGGGTCCGCCGCATCGAGGAGGGCCGCACCTCGGTGTACCTCCAGCGCGGCGACGACCTGTGGTGGGGCGGCATCATCTGGACGTCCACCCTGCAGAGCGACGACCGGGGCGTCCTCACCCTCGGCATCCAGGCGGCCACCTTCGAGTCGTACGCGGGCCGCCGCCGCATCCGGGCCACCACCGACGCCTACGACGCCGCGTACGAGCTGAAGTTCGCCAACCGGTACCAGTTCGACATCGTCCGCGGTCTGTGGACCGACCTCCAGACCGCGCTGCCCGGCGGCGGCATCGGCATCACGTACGGGACCGAGTACTCCGGGGTGAAGCGGACGGTCACCTACCGGGACGGCGACGAGACCGTCTACCTGGAGGCGATCGACGCGCTCGCCGCGCTGGAGAACGGCTTCGAGCACCACATCGCCGTCTACCGCGACCCGGCCACCGGGGCGCGCGTGCGCCGGCTGCGCCTGGGCAGCCCCAGGATCGAGATCGGCAGCAGCGACCTGGTGATGGACCGGCCGGGCACGATCCTGTCGTACTCCTTCCCGCGCGACGCCACCCGCGGCGGCACCACGGCCCGCGCCCGCGGCGCCTCCGTCAACACCAACCAGGCCGAGGAGTCCCGGCCGCTGACCTCGAAGGCCGCGGTCGCGACGGACCTGATCGAGAAGGCCGGCTACCCGCGCATCGACCTGTCCTCCGACCACAACGACATCACCGACCCCGACACCCTGAACGCCCTGGCCGGCGCCGAACTGGACGCGGGCACCGGCGCGGTGGTGATCCCCGAGATCACCGTCCGCCTCGACGACCTGGTGCCGCCGGCGCTGCTCGGCCGCACGGTCCGGATCCGGATCACCGACGAGTGGTGGACCGAGGGCCTCGACGCCCGCTACCGGATCATCGGCGTCAAGGTCAGCCCGGCCCAGCGGGGCCGCCCCGACACCGCCGAGCTCTATCTGGAGGAGGCCGCCTGATGCCCCAGCTCCCCGAAGACATCATCGACCGGCTGACCCAGATGGAACGCCGGATCCAGCAGCTGTCGACGGCCGTCAACAACCGGCCGGCGCTCAACAAGATCGCCGGTGGCGGGGTGGAGATCACCGACGGCGGCTACCTGTACGTACGGCCGCCGGACGGCGGTCCGGCCGTGTTCGCGGTCGGAGCCTGGAGCGGCGACGAGTACGGCATGGCGATGCGCCGCCAGACCGGCTCCCTCGCGATGAGCCTGCACAACGGCGACGGCTCCAGCACCTCGCTCCAGCCCCTGCGGATCTTCGACAACGGCGGCCGGGAGGTCTTCTCGGACGACGTCAACAACGGCGGCCTCGCCCGGCCCTGGCTGACCATGCTGCCCCCGCAGGACAGCACGGTCACCCGCTGGCCGCAGACCGCGGCGACCACCTGGACGACCGTCGCGATGTCGTACAACGTCGTCTGGCAGCCGAAGATGCGGCTCCTCATCAGCACCCGGGTCAGCTCCGGCGGCGCCGGCTCCGTCCAGGTCCTCGTCAACGGCGCCGAGTGGGGCACGGCCGTCACCGCCGGCTCCGACTTCGACCAGATGGGCCTGATCAGCAGCGACTTCGCCTCGATCTACGGCACGGCGGTCAAGTTCGAGATCCAGGCCAAGGCCACGACCGGCACCGTCTACGCCAATCCCATACTCATGCACGGCCGCCAGAGCTGACACCCGAGGAAGGCATCGCATCCATGGACATCGACACCAGCCAGCCCTGGGGCCTCGCGATCGACTACGCCGGCCGCGCCACGATCACCGAGGCGGGCCACACGATCAACGTCAACCTCTTCGACACCAGCTACAGCAGCGTCATCGCGCCCGACTCGATCACGGGGACCTACCTTCCGGTCTACGTCACGGCCCAGTTCAGCGAGACCGGTGAGAACAACACCCTCCTGCGCGGTTACGGCCGCGTCACCGTCCAGCCCGTCGGCACGGACCCCGTCGTCCCCGACCAGACGGCCGTCCAGCGGGCGGTCGCCGCGGCGCTGGCGGACTTCCAGGCCAACACGGCGGCGTATGCGGCGCTGTGCGCGGCGTGGACGACGGGCGACGGCGACGGCACCGGCGACGGAGACGGTGACGGCACGGGCGACGGAGACGGCACCGGAACCGGCGAAGGCGACGATGTGATCGTCGGCGACGAGCCCGACTCGGGGACGGGAACGGACACCGGCGAAGACACCGGCACCACCGACACCACCACCGACACAGGCACCACCGGCACCACCCCGGACCCCAGCACCGACCTCACCGTCTGACCCACACCCCGCTTCCCCCACCGCCCGCCCCGCGCCGCCCCACCGGCCGGGGCTTTCTCCTGTCCCGAGCGCCTCCAGGGAGGCACCGCCCATGGCCAACCCCCTCTCCGCCACCGCCCTCGTGTCCGCGCTGCGGGCCGAGGGCGTCACCGTCGTCGAACACGACGGCTGGCGCACCAACAACCGCAACCACAAGGGCAGCTGGGGCCCGGTCAACGGTGTGGTCGTCCACCACACCGTCACCACCGGCACCAGCTCCACCGTGAGCCTCTGCTTCAACGGCCACGCCGACCTGCCCGGCCCGCTCTGCCACGGCGTGATCGCCAAGGACGGCACCGTCCACCTCGTCGGCAACGGCCGCGCCAACCACGCCGGCGCCGGCGACCCCGACGTCCTCGCCGCGGTCGCCGCGGAGAAGGCGACGCTGCCCGCCCCGAACCAGCGGACCACCGACGGCAACACCCACTTCTACGGCTTCGAGTGCGTCAACCTCGGCGACAGCAAGGACCCGTGGCCGGAGGCGCAGCTGGAGGCGATCGTGCGGGCCTCGGCCGCCCTGTGCCGGGCGCACGGGTGGAGCGCCCGCTCGGTCATCGGCCACAAGGAGTGGACCAGCGCCAAGATCGACCCGCGTGGCTTCGCCATGTCCGACCTGCGCTCCCGCATCGCGGCCCGCCTGACCAAGGCCACGACCACCCCCGCCACCGGCTCGACCTCCGGCTCCGGCTCCGCCAAGCCCACGTACCAGCCCTTCCCGGGCGCCGACTGGTTCAAGAAGAAGCCGAAGTCGGCGATCGTCACCGCGATGGGCAAGCGCCTGGTCGCCGTCGGCTGCTCGGCGTACGCCGAAGGCCCCGGACCCCAGTGGACCGAGGCCGACCGCGCGTCCTACGCCAAGTGGCAGCGCAAGCTCGGCTACAGCGGCACCGACGCCGACGGCTGGCCCGGCGCGACCTCCTGGGCCGCGCTGAAGGTCCCGTACAGCTCCTGATCACCGCACCAGAGCGAGGTACCCCCCATGTCAGTGGCCACGAAGCGGGCCCTGCGCACCGTCCTGCAGACCGCCGTCGGCCTGTGTGTCCTGCTGCCGACGGTCGTCGACACCGTGGGCGTCCCCGAGACCCTGCCCTGGGTCGCCGGAGCCCTTGCCGTGGCCGGTGCCGTGACCCGCGTCATGGCCCTGCCGGCCGTACAGGCCCTGCTGCCGTCGTGGCTGCGCACGGAGACCCCGCACAGCGAAAAGAGCGACGTGTGAACGAACCCTTCTCCGATCCGGCCGCGGTCGCCGTGGAGCTGGAGCGGCTGCGCGGCACCGTGGAGGCCGGCTTCGCCCGCGCCGACGGCCAGCTCGCGCTGCTGGTCCAGCGCAGCGACCAGACCGACAAGCAGCTGGCCGACCACGAGCAGCGCCTCGACGCCCTGGAACGCTCCCGCTGGCCGGTCGCCAGCATCGGCGCCCTGGCCGCCATGGCGACGGCGGCCGTCGCCGCCTGGGAGCTCACCGGCCGCTAGCAGTACCTACCCGCACGCCGAAGGGCGGTCCCCCCGTACATGACGTACGGGGGGACCGCCCTTCGACTCATTCCCGCTTACTGGTTGTACGGACCGTAGTCGTAGTCCTCCAGCGGAACGGCCTGGCCGGAGCCCGTGCCGAACGGCGAGTAGTCGATGTCGTCGTAGCCGACGGCCGAGTACATCGCGGCCTTCGCCTCCTCGGTCGGCTCGACCCGGATGTTGCGGTAGCGGGACAGACCCGTACCGGCCGGGATGAGCTTACCGATGATGACGTTCTCCTTGAGGCCGATCAGGGAGTCGGACTTGGCGTTGATCGCCGCGTCCGTGAGGACCCTGGTCGTCTCCTGGAAGGACGCCGCCGACAGCCAGGACTCCGTGGCCAGCGAGGCCTTGGTGATACCCATGAGCTGCGGACGACCGGAGGCCGGGTGACCGCCCTCCTGCACCACACGACGGTTCTCGGTCTCGAACTTCGAGCGCTCGACCAGCTCGCCGGGCAGCAGCTCGGCGTCGCCGGACTCGATGATCGTCACACGGCGCAGCATCTGCCGGATGATGATCTCGATGTGCTTGTCGTGGATCGACACACCCTGCGAGTTGTACACCCGCTGGACCTCGCCGACCAGGTGGACCTGGACGGCACGCTGGCCCAGGATGCGCAGCACGTCGTGCGGGTTCTGGGTACCCACGGTGAGCTGCTGGCCCACCTCGACGTGCTCGCCCTCCTCGACCTTCAGACGGGCGCGCTTCGAGATCGGGTACGCCGTCTCGTCGCTGCCGTCGTCCGGCGTGATGACGATCTTCTTGGTCTTCTCGGTCTCCTCGATCCGCACGCGGCCGGAGGCCTCGGAGATCGGGGCGACACCCTTCGGGGTACGGGCCTCGAAGAGCTCGACGACACGCGGCAGACCCTGGGTGATGTCGTCACCGGCCACACCACCGGTGTGGAAGGTACGCATCGTCAGCTGGGTACCGGGCTCACCGATGGACTGGGCGGCGATGATGCCGACCGCCTCACCGATGTCGACCAGCTTGCCGGTGGCCAGCGAGCGGCCGTAGCACATGGCGCAGGTGCCGACGGCGGACTCGCAGGTCAGGACCGAGCGGGTCTTGACCGTCTCCACGCCGTGCTTGACCAGCTCGTCGATGAGCACGTCGCCGAGGTCGGTTCCGGCCGGGGCCAGCACCTTGCCGTCGACCACGATGTCCTCGGCGAGGCAGCGCGCGTACACGGACGTCTCGACGTTGCCCGTCTTGCGCAGCACACCGTCGTCGCCGCGCTCGGCGATCGCCAGCTTGAGGCCGCGCTCGGTGCCGCAGTCCTCCTCGCGGATGATGACGTCCTGGGAGACGTCGACCAGACGACGGGTGAGGTAACCGGAGTCGGCGGTCCGCAGCGCGGTGTCCGCCAGACCCTTACGGGCACCGTGCGTGGAGATGAAGTACTCCAGCACGGACAGACCCTCACGGAACGACGCCTTGATCGGACGCGGGATCGTCTCGTTCTTCGCGTTCGACACCAGACCACGCATACCGGCGATCTGACGCATCTGCATCATGTTGCCTCGTGCGCCCGAGTTCACCATCATGAAGATCGGGTTGGTCTTCGGGAAGTTGTCGTTCATCGCCTCGGCGACCTCGTTGGTCGCCTTGGTCCAGATCGCGATGAGCTCCTGCGTGCGCTCGTCCTTGGTGATCAGACCGCGCTCGTACTGCTTCTGGACCTTCTCGTCCTGCGCCTCGTAGCCGCGGACGATCTCCTTCTTCGCCTCGGGGACGACGACGTCGGAGATGGCGACGGTCACGCCGGAACGGGTGGCCCAGAAGAAGCCGGACGCCTTCAGGTTGTCGAGCGTCGCCGCCACGATGACCTTCGGGTAGCGCTCGGCGAGGTCGTTGACGATCTCGGAGAGCTGCTTCTTGCCGACCTCGTAGTCGACGAACGGGTAGTCCTCGGGAAGCAGCTCGTTGAAGAGCGCACGGCCCAGCGTGGTCTTCAGCCGGAAGCTGTCACCCTGCTGCCACTCGGCCTCGCCGACCTGCTCGTCGCCTTCCTCCGGCGCCGGCGGGGTCCAGCCGCGCGGCGGGATGGTGCCGACCGGGAAACGGATATCGATCTTCGACTGGAGCGAGAGCTCGCCCGCGTCGAAGGCCATGATCGCCTCGGCGACGGAGGAGAAGGAGCGGTCCTCGCCCTTGACGTCCCGCATCTCGCCGTCGGTGGTGAGGAAGAACAGACCGAGGACCATGTCCTGGGTCGGCATCGTCACCGGCCGGCCGTCGGCGGGCTTGAGGATGTTGTTCGAGGACAGCATCAGGATGCGGGCCTCGGCCTGCGCCTCCGCGGACAGCGGCAGGTGCACGGCCATCTGGTCACCGTCGAAGTCCGCGTTGAACGCGGTGCAGACGAGCGGGTGGATCTGGATGGCCTTGCCCTCGACCAGCTGCGGCTCGAAGGCCTGGATGCCGAGGCGGTGCAGGGTGGGAGCGCGGTTCAGCAGAACCGGGTGCTCCGCGATGACCTCTTCCAGCACGTCGTACACGACCGTGCGGCCGCGCTCGACCATGCGCTTGGCGCTCTTGATGTTCTGCGCGTGGTTCAGGTCGACCAGGCGCTTCATCACGAACGGCTTGAAGAGCTCCAGCGCCATCGCCTTGGGCAGACCGCACTGGTGCAGCTTCAGCTGCGGGCCGACGACGATCACGGAACGCGCCGAGTAGTCGACTCGCTTGCCGAGCAGGTTCTGACGGAAACGACCCTGCTTGCCCTTCAGCATGTCGCTGAGGGACTTCAGCGGGCGGTTGCCGGGGCCGGTGACCGGACGGCCGCGACGGCCGTTGTCGAACAGCGCGTCGACGGCCTCCTGGAGCATGCGCTTCTCGTTGTTCACGATGATCTCGGGCGCGCCGAGGTCGAGAAGCCGCTTCAGGCGGTTGTTCCGGTTGATGACACGGCGGTACAGGTCGTTCAGGTCGGAGGTCGCGAAGCGGCCACCGTCCAGCTGCACCATCGGACGCAGGTCCGGCGGGATGACCGGCACGCAGTCCAGCACCATGCCCTTGGGGCTGTTGCTGGTCTGGAGGAACGCGGAGACGACCTTGAGGCGCTTGAGCGCACGGGTCTTCTTCTGGCCCTTGCCGGTGCGGATGATCTCGCGGAGGCGCTCGGCCTCCTCGTCGAGGTCGAAGGACTCCAGGCGCTTCTGCAGCGCCGCGGCACCCATCGAGCCGTCGAAGTACGTGCCGAAGCGGTCGCGCAGCTCGCGGTAGAGCAGCTCGTCGCCCTCCAGGTCCTGGACCTTGAGGTTCTTGAAGCGGGTCCACACCTCGTCGAGACGGTCGATCTCGCGCTGGGCGCGGTCGCGCAGCTGCTTCATCTCGCGCTCGGCGCCTTCGCGCACCTTGCGGCGCACGTCGGCCTTGGCGCCCTCGGCCTCCAGCTCGGCCAGGTCGGTCTCGAGCTTCTTGGCGCGGGCCTCCAGGTCGGCGTCCCGGCGGTTCTCGATCTGCTGCCGCTCGACGGAGACGTGCGCCTCCAGGGAGGGCAGGTCACGCGTACGGCGCTCCTCGTCGACGTACGTGATCATGTACGCCGCGAAGTAGATGACCTTCTCCAGGTCCTTCGGGGCGAGGTCGAGCAGGTAGCCCAGCCGCGACGGAACGCCCTTGAAGTACCAGATGTGCGTGACGGGAGCGGCCAGCTCGATGTGGCCCATCCGCTCACGGCGCACCTTGGCGCGGGTCACCTCGACGCCGCAGCGCTCACAGATGATGCCCTTGAAGCGGACGCGCTTGTACTTGCCGCAGTAGCACTCCCAGTCCCGGGTCGGACCGAAGATCTTCTCGCAGAAGAGTCCGTCCTTTTCCGGCTTGAGGGTGCGGTAGTTGATGGTCTCGGGCTTCTTGACCTCACCGTGGCTCCACTGACGGATGTCGTCAGCGGTGGCCAGGCCGATCCGGAGCTCGTCGAAGAAGTTGACGTCGAGCACTATGCGTCAATCCCTCTCAGGGTTGTAAGTCTGTGGTCTGAAACGGGGGTCGCGGGATCGGTGGGGCCTCCGCGGAGGCCCCACCGAACTCCCGTCAGACCTCTTCGACGCTGCTCGGCTCGCGCCGGGACAGGTCGATGCCGAGCTCCTCCGCAGCGCGGAAGACGTCCTCGTCGGTGTCACGCATCTCGATGGACATACCGTCGCTGGACAGCACCTCCACGTTCAGGCAAAGGGACTGCATCTCCTTGATGAGCACCTTGAAGGACTCGGGGATGCCGGGCTCGGGGATGTTCTCGCCCTTGACGATGGCCTCGTAGACCTTCACGCGGCCGGTGACGTCGTCGGACTTGATGGTCAGCAGCTCCTGGAGGGCGTACGCGGCGCCGTAGGCCTCGAGGGCCCACACCTCCATCTCGCCGAAGCGCTGGCCACCGAACTGAGCCTTACCACCCAGCGGCTGCTGGGTGATCATCGAGTACGGGCCGGTCGAGCGGGCGTGCAGCTTGTCGTCGACCAGGTGGTGGAGCTTGAGGATGTACATGTACCCGATGGAGATCGGGTCCGGGAACGGCTCGCCGGAGCGGCCGTCGAACAGCCTCGCCTTACCGGTCGGCTGCACCATGCGCTCGCCGTCGCGGTTCGGGATGGTGTGCTGGAGCAGACCCGCGAGCTCGTCCTCACGGGCGCCGTCGAACACCGGGGTGGCGACGTTGGTGCCCGGGGCGACCTGGTCGGCGCCGATGACCTGGAGGCGCTGCGCCCAGTCGTCGGCGAGACCGGAGACGTCCCAGCCGCGGCTGGCGAGCCAGCCGAGGTGGATCTCCAGGACCTGTCCCGGGTTCATTCGGGACGGGACGCCGAGCGGGTTGAGGATGATGTCGACCGGGGTCCCGTCCTCGAGGAACGGCATGTCCTCGATGGGCAGGATCTTGGAGATGACACCCTTGTTGCCGTGACGGCCGGCGAGCTTGTCACCGTCGGTGATCTTGCGCTTCTGCGCGACGTAGACGCGGACCAGCTGGTTCACGCCCGGCGGCAGCTCGTCGCCCTCTTCGCGGTCGAAGACGCGGACGCCGATGACCTTGCCGATCTCGCCGTGCGGCACCTTCAGCGAGGTGTCACGGACCTCACGGGCCTTCTCACCGAAGATCGCGCGCAGCAGGCGCTCCTCCGGGGTCAGCTCGGTCTCGCCCTTGGGCGTGACCTTGCCGACCAGGATGTCACCGGCGACGACCTCGGCACCGATGCGGATGATGCCGCGCTCGTCGAGGTCGGCGAGGACCTCCTCGGAGACGTTCGGGATGTCCCGGGTGATCTCCTCGGGGCCGAGCTTGGTGTCACGGGCGTCGACCTCGTGCTCCTCGATGTGGATCGAGGAGAGGACGTCGTCCTGCACGAGGCGCTGCGACAGGATGATCGCGTCCTCGTAGTTGTGACCCTCCCACGGCATGAACGCCACGAGCAGGTTCTTGCCCAGCGCCATCTCGCCGTTCTCGGTGGCCGGACCGTCGGCCAGGACCTGGCCCTCGATGATCCGGTCGCCCTCGTTGACGATGACCTTCTGGTTGACCGAGGTGCCCTGGTTGGAACGGGCGAACTTGGCCAGGCGGTACGTGATGTACGTGCCGTCGTCGTTGGCGGTGGTGATGTAGTCCGCGGAGACCTCCTGGACCACACCCGCCTTCTCGGCCTTGACCACGTCGCCGGCGTCGACGGCGGAGCGGTACTCCATGCCGGTGCCGACGAGCGGCGACTCGCTCTTGATGAGCGGGACGGCCTGACGCATCATGTTCGCGCCCATGAGGGCACGGTTGGCGTCGTCGTGCTCGAGGAACGGGATCATGGCGGTCGCGACCGACACCATCTGGCGCGGCGAGACGTCCATGTAGTCCACGTCGTCACCGGCGACGTAGTCGACCTCGCCGCCACGGCGGCGGACCAGGACGCGGTTCTCGGCGAACCGCATGTCCTCGTTCAGGCCGGCGTTGGCCTGCGCGATGACGAAGCGGTCCTCCTCGTCGGCGGTCAGGTAGTCCACCTCGTCGGTGACCTGGCCTTCGACGACCTTGCGGTACGGGGTCTCGACGAAACCGAACGCGTTGACCCGGCCGTAGGAGGCGAGCGAGCCGATCAGGCCGATGTTCGGGCCTTCGGGCGTCTCGATCGGACACATACGGCCGTAGTGCGACGGGTGCACGTCGCGGACCTCGAAGCCGGCCCGCTCACGGGAGAGACCACCCGGGCCAAGGGCCGACAGGCGGCGCTTGTGGGTGAGACCCGACAGCGGGTTGTTCTGGTCCATGAACTGCGACAGCTGGCTGGTGCCGAAGAACTCCTTGATGGAGGCGACGACCGGCCGGATGTTGATCAGCGTCTGCGGCGTGATCGCCTCGACGTCCTGGGTCGTCATGCGCTCACGCACGACGCGCTCCATCCGCGCCAGACCCGTACGGACCTGGTTCTGGATGAGCTCGCCGACGCTGCGCAGACGACGGTTGCCGAAGTGGTCGATGTCGTCGGTCTCGACGACGATCGCGTCGCCGCTGTCGCCGACCGTCTCGGTCTCCCCGGCGTGCAGCTTCACCAGGTACTTGATCGTCGAGATGATGTCCTCGACGGTCAGGATGCCCGCGTCGAGCGGGGCGTCCGCACCCAGCTTCTTGTTGACCTTGTAGCGGCCGACCTTGGCCAGGTCGTAGCGCTTGGGGTTGAAGTAGAGGTTCTCGAGCAGCGTCTGCGCGGCCTCACGCGTGGGGGGCTCGCCCGGACGCAGCTTGCGGTAGATGTCGAGCAGCGCGTCGTCCTGGCCCTGGGTGTGGTCCTTCTCCAGGGTGGCGCGCATGGACTCGTACTCGCCGAACTCCTCGAGGATCTGCTCGGTGGTCCAGCCGAGCGCCTTGAGCAGGACGGTCACCGACTGCTTGCGCTTGCGGTCGATACGGACGCCGACCATGTCACGCTTGTCGATCTCCATCTCCAGCCAGGCACCCCGGGACGGGATGATCTTGGCGGAGAAGATGTCCTTGTCGGACGTCTTGTCGATGGAGGAGTCGAAGTAGACACCCGGCGAACGAACCAGCTGCGACACGACGACACGCTCGGTGCCGTTGATGACGAAGGTGCCCTTGTTGGTCATGAGCGGGAAGTCGCCCATGAAGACCGTCTGGGACTTGATCTCGCCGGTCTCGTTGTTGGTGAACTCGGCCGTCACGAAGAGCGGGGCCGCGTACGTGAAGTCGCGGTCCTTGCACTCGTCGATGCTGTTCTTCGGCGGCTCGAAACGGTGGTCGCGGAAGGTCAGCGACATCGACCCGGAGAAGTCCTCGATCGGGGAGATCTCCTCGAAGATCTCCTCGAGGCCGGACTTGGTGGGGACGTCCTGACCGTTCTCCAGAGCCTCCTCGACGCGAGCCTGCCACGCGGTGTTGCCGAGCAGCCAGTCGAAGCTCTCGGTTTGCAGCGCGAGGAGGTTCGGAACCTCGAGGGGCTCCTTGATCTTTGCAAAGGAGATGCGCAGCGGGGCGGTGCTGGCAGCGTTGTTCGTATTCGCGGTCGAGGCGTTGCGCGAGGCGGCCAAGAGGGGGTCCTTCCGAGGGCTCGGACTCACTACGCGCGTACCGGCCCCTCTCCCTCCCAAGGAGACAGAGATCCCAGGTCAGGGATGTTCCATCATCGATGCTGGGGTGAGGGCATGCCCCTGGTGACGGGCAGGGGACAGCTAACAGGCAGCGCAAAGGGTCAGTGTAGCCACTTGGCACACTGATGTCCAGTGCGGGTTTCGCAAGACCCTCGTTGTTCTCAACGCCCTCGGTCCGGTTGCCCTCAACGCACGTTGATACTGCCCTCTTCGTCGTCGATCCATGCCTCGGATACGGATCCTTGTGACGACGCGTCCTGAGAATTGCGCGCTGCGTGCGGTTCGTCAAGGCCCCCTTGCCCGAACGGGGGTTCCCGGAGACACGACGAAGATCACCATACCCCCCGTGCAGGCGGGTGCAAGGCAACCGTGGCCGCGCCTGGCGGGAACGCCGAAGAGCGACCACCCGGATGGATGATCGCTCTTCGGTGCGTGGGCGTTACAGCCCCTCGGGGGCCGTTCCCGCCGTCGCTGCGGCCGTCGCCGGCCGCGGGGTGTTACTTGACCTCGACGGAGGCGCCGGCGCCCTTGAGGGACTCGGCGGCCTTCTCGGCGGCGTCCTTGGCGACCTTCTCGAGGACGGGCTTCGGGGCGCCGTCCACGAGGTCCTTGGCCTCCTTCAGGCCCAGGGAGGTCAGCTCACGCACGACCTTGATGACCTGGATCTTCTTGTCGCCGGCACCGGTGAGGATGACGTCGAACTCGTCCTTCTCCTCCTCGGCCTCGGCGGCCGGGGCACCCGGGACGCCGGCGGCCACGGCCACCGGGGCGGCGGCGGTGACGTCGAACTTCTCCTCGAACGCCTTCACGAACTCGGCGAGCTCGATGAGGGTGAGGTTCTCGAACTGCTCGAGCAGCTCTTCCTGGGACAGCTTCGTCGCCATGGGGGCGATCCTTCCACTAAGCCGGCTGGTGCCGTGATGTACATGTGCGGCGGGCGTACGTTGGCCCGCGTCGACCACTGCCGGTGCGCGAGACGGGCTGCCTCACGCGGCGGCGGTCATTGTGCGAGCCGAATTACTCGGCACCGCCCTGCTCGTCCTGCTTGGCGCGAAGCGCTTCCACGGTGCGGACCAGCTTCGAGGGCAGGGCCTGGAAGAGCGCGGCAGTCTGGGACTGCTTGCCCTTCAGGGCACCCGCCAGCTTGGCGAGCAGAACCTCGCGGGACTCGAGGTCCGCAAGCTTCTTGATCTCGTCGGCGGACAGCGCCTTGCCGTCAAGGACACCGCCCTTGATGACGAGGTTCGGGTTGTCCTTGGCGAAGTCACGAAGACCCTTCGCCGACTCCACCGGGTCACCGGTGACGAAGGCGACCGCCGTCGGACCGTTGAACAGGTCGTCGAGCGTCGAGATCCCGGCCTCGTTGGCCGCAATCTTGGTCAGCGTGTTCTTCACCACGGCGTACTGGGCGTTCTCACCGAGCGAACGGCGCAGCGTCTTGAGCTGCGCCACGGTGAGACCCCGGTACTCGGTCAGCACGGCGGCGTTCGAGCTGCGGAACTGCTCCGCGAGCTCGGCTACCGCGGCAGCCTTGTCGGGCCTTGCCATGAGCGTCGGCCTCCTTCCGGGTGATGACGACCGCTCGGAAGGGGCTGGGACAGACGAAACGCCCCGGCGCAGGCGCACGGGGCGTAGCTCGACCAAACGAATTCCGTGGCGCGGAGTCCGTCCGGGAGCACTTCCACTGACACCTGCGCGGGTCGCCCGCATTACAGCGGATCCTTCGGCCACCGCACCCTCTCCCGAGCGCACGGCAACGACCAGCGGTCTTTGGCTTCGACAGGAGCGTACGCGAACGGGTCGCTGTCAAGCAAATCCGCCCGTACGGGGCTCCCGTGCGGGACACCCTAGGAGGTGGACCCGCCGCCCCGCTCCTTCAGGAGCACGGAGAAGTCGGCGGTGTCGGCCGCCGGAGGGGGTTCGACGGCGACCTCGGTGCCGTAGGCGCTGTAGTGCGCGGTCTGGCGGTACTCGCCGGCCGCCGTACGGCCCTTCTCGACCTTCTTGACCAGCAGGTCCCGGTCGTCGACCCAGATGTCGACGGTCTCGCCGGTGACGCCGGCCTGCTCCAGTTGCCGCCGGAGGCCGGTGTCGGACACGTCGGCGATCTCGACGGTGCCCGAGTAGTGGGTGGCGGGCCGCCCGTCGACGGTCTCCTCACCGACCGTGTGCGCGTCGTCGGAGTCCAGCAGCAGCCGCACCGACCGGTCCGGGGTGATGTTGCGCATCTGGTCGGCGAAGTCGGCGCCGGCGCCCAGTCCCTGGAGGTCGGCGTAGGCGTACCGGATCCAGTGCTTGCCGCCGGCCTGGGCGGCGAAGGCCTCGCCGGTCCGCGCGTAGTAGGCGTCGGAGAGGTAGCGGGCCTCCATGGTGGTGATGCCGAGGCCGCGCATCGTCTCGGCCGTCGTGCCGCCCGTGTACGTGATGGTGAGGGTGCCGGTGAGCCCGTCGCCCCAGCCGAGGGCGCCGGTGGCCTCGAGGGAGAGCGTGCCGCCCATGACGGTCGAGGAGCGCACCCCGGCCGACCCGGCCCGTTCGGTGGCCCGCTCGGCGGCGAGCAGGGCCGCGCGGGAGGCGGGTGCCGTCGGCCGGTCCGCGTCCTCCCGCGGCTGCCGGGAGGACGTGCAGGCGGTCACGGCGGCCAGTGCGGCCACCACCGTCAGTAAGAGCCCCCCGCGGCCCGCCGTCCACTTCATCGGTACCCCCTGTGCGTCCGCCGTGTCCGCACGCTAACCCAGGGCGCGGCGCCCCGGGACGGGAACGGGCCCCGCACCTGGAAAGGTGCGGGGCCCGTGACCGACTTCGGTGAGCGTTCAGGCTCAGACCGCGGCCGGGTCCTCCTCGGTGAGGAGGTTGCGGGTGCGGTTCGGGTCGACCGGAATGCCGGGGCCCATCGTGGTGGTGATGGCGGCCTTCTTGATGTAGCGACCCTTGGCGGCGGACGGCTTCAGACGGAGGATCTCCTCCAGGGCCGCCGCGTAGTTCTCCACCAGCTTGGTGTCGTCGAAGGACGACTTGCCGATGATGAAGTGCAGGTTCGAGTGCTTGTCGACGCGGAACTCGATCTTGCCACCCTTGATCTCGGTCACGGCCTTGGCGGTGTCCGGGGTCACGGTGCCGGTCTTCGGGTTCGGCATCAGACCACGCGGACCGAGCACGCGGCCGAGGCGGCCGACCTTGCCCATGAGGTCCGGGGTGGCGACGACGGCGTCGAAGTCGAGGCGGCCCTTGGCGACCTCGTCGATCAGTTCGTCGGAGCCGACGATGTCGGCGCCCGCGGCCTCCGCGGCCGCAGCACGGTCACCGGTCGCGAAGACCAGGACCCGGGCGGTCTTGCCGGTGCCGTGCGGCAGGTTCACGGTGCCACGGACCATCTGGTCGGCCTTGCGCGGGTCGACACCCAGGCGGAAGGCGACCTCGACGGTGCCGTCGAACTTGGTCGTGGAGGTCTCCTTGGCGAGACGGACGGCCTCGAGCGGGGCGTAGAGCTTCTCCCGGTCGATCTTGGCGTCCGCAGCGCGGAGAGACTTGCTGCGCTTGCTCACTACTGCTCCTGTGTGCTGAAGAGGAGTCGTGGTCCGGGCCGAGCAGGCCCTTCCACGTGCGGCCGGAGCCGCGTTTCTACGAAGGTGCTACGGGGCTGGGGGTCAGCCCTCGACCGTGACGCCCATGGAACGCGCGGTACCGGCGATGATCTTCGCGGCGGCGTCCAGGTCGTTGGCGTTGAGGTCGGGCAGCTTGGTCTGGGCGATCTCGCGGACCTGCGCCTCGGTGATCTTGGCGACCTTGGTCTTGTGCGGCTCGCCGGAGCCCTTCTCGATGCCCGCGGCCTTGAGGATCATCTTGGCGGCCGGCGGCGTCTTGGTGATGAAGGTGAAGGAGCGGTCCTCGTAGACCGTGATCTCCACCGGGATCACCCAGCCACGCTGCGACTCGGTCGCGGCGTTGTAGGCCTTGCAGAACTCCATGATGTTGACGCCGTGCTGACCCAGCGCCGGGCCGACCGGCGGAGCCGGGTTGGCGGCACCGGCCTGGATCTGGAGCTTGATGAGCCCCGTGACCTTCTTCTTCTTGGGAGGCATAGCTCTCCGGGTCCTTTCGGTTCGGGTCCTGCCCGCGCTCGGGGACACCCCGGACGCAGGCATACCGCACAACGATAACGGGTATGGATGCGCGGCTGAAAACCGAGCAGGTCAGACCGGCTTCAGTAGCCCGTCTGACCTGTTCGGAGGCATGTGTTCCAGAACGAACTAGTTCTTCTGGATCTGGTCGAAGCTCAGCTCGACCGGGGTCTCGCGGCCGAAGATCTCCACCAGGCCCTTGACCTTCTTGGAGTCGGCGTTGATCTCGTTGATGGTGGCCTGGAGCGTGGCGAACGGGCCGTCGGTGACGGTGACCGAGTCGCCGACCTCGAAGTCCAGGACCTGGACCTCGACCTTGCGCTGCGGAGCCGGCTTGCCCTCGGCCTCGGCGGCCTCACGGGCGGCCTTCTCCTCGGCCTCCGGGGCGAGCATCTTGACGATCTCGTCCAGGGTCAGCGGGTACGGGTCGTAGGCGTTGCCCACGAAGCCGGTGACGCCGGGGGTGTTGCGGACGACGCCCCAGGACTCGTTCGTCAGGTCCATGCGGACGAGGACGTAACCCGGGAGCTTGTTCTGCTTGATCGTCTTGCGGTCGCCGTTCTTGATCTGGACGACCTCCTCCTGCGGCACCTCGGCCTGGAAGATGTAGTCCTCGACGTTCAGCGAGACGGCGCGCTGCTCCAGGTTGGTCTTCACGCGGTTCTCGTAGCCGGCGTAGGTGTGGATCACATACCACTCGCCGGGCAGGGTGCGCAGCTCCTCGCGCAGGGCGGCGACGGGGTCGACGGGCTCGGCGGGTTCGGCCGGCTCTTCCTCGGTCTCGTCCTCGGCGGCGGCCTCGTCGGCCTCCTCCTCGTCCTCGTCCTCTTCCTCGACGTGGAGCGCGGCTTCCTCGGCGGGCTCGCCCGCCTCGGCGTCGGCAGCCTCGAACTCGTCCAGGTCCTCGTCCGCGCCCTCGACGATGTCGAGCTCGTCGTCGACCTCGTCGGGCTCGATGGCGTCGTTCAGGTTCTGGTCAGACACGGTGGCTGCTTCTTCCTGGATACATAGGGGTGGAACACGCGAAAGGGGCGCCGATCACCCGGCGCCCTTCGCTCTCGGCTCAGCCGAAGACGTACTTGGCGGCGTGGCTGAGTCCATAGTCAATCACGGTCACCAGGCCGATCATGATGACCACGAAGACGATCACCACGGTCGTGTACGTCGTCAGCTGGCTCCGCGAGGGCCAGACCACCTTGCGGAGTTCCGCGACGATCTGGCGGTAGAAGAGGGCGAGCCGCTTCAGCGGGCCCTTCTTGGCGCGCTTGCCGCCCTTGCGGGTCTTCTTCTGGGCCTCAGGCACCTCGTCCTGGGCATCAGGCGTATCGATGGAGCCCACGGCATCCGCCATTCGTCCTCACCTGATTCCGGGTCGTGGCCGTGCCGCGCCCGGTTTGAGCCGCACGGCGGTGCATTGCTGTACGTACATGCGCACACATCCCTGGCGAAGGTGTGTGTAGCAGGGCCGGAGGGACTTGAACCCCCAACCGCTGGTTTTGGAGACCAGTGCTCTACCAATTGAGCTACGACCCTTTGTGGTGTCCCCCAACGTACCGCATCCGCCCGGGTGCTCGGTGTGCACCGGTCGTGGCACGGCTGTAGAGGGCCAACGACGTAGGAGTGTACGTGGTCCTGAGCGCCTCGTCGAACGGAAAGTGCCCTGTGGGGCGCCCCGGGCGGAAGATCGTCGGGAATTCGCCGGAAGATCACGCAGGCCACCGCCCGGACGCCGCCCGGATCCGCACGGGTGTTCAGCGGTCTGCCCGCGGATGTTCAGTCCGTGAAACCCGTGTGCCGGGCCGGTTTCCTGTCTGAAAACATGGGGTCCATGAGCGCTGCAACCCCTCCCACCGAGCGCCGGGTCTCCGCCCGAGTCGGCGCGATCTCCGAGTCCGCCACCCTCGCCGTGGACGCCAAGGCCAAGGCCCTGAAGGCCGCCGGGCGTCCGGTGATCGGCTTCGGCGCCGGTGAGCCCGACTTCCCGACCCCGGACTACATCGTCGAGGCCGCGATCGAGGCCTGCAAGAACCCGAAGTACCACCGCTACACGCCGGCCGGCGGCCTGCCCGAGCTGAAGGCCGCGATCGCCGCGAAGACGCTGCGCGACTCGGGCTACGAGGTCGACCCGTCGCAGATCCTCGTCACCAACGGCGGCAAGCAGGCCATCTACGAGGCCTTCGCCGCGATCCTCGACCCGGGCGACGAGGTCATCGTGCCCGCCCCCTACTGGACGACGTACCCCGAGTCGATCCGCCTCGCGGGCGGCGTGCCGGTCGAGGTGGTGGCCGACGAGACGACCGGTTACCGGGTCTCCGTGGAGCAGCTGGAGGCGGCGCGCACCGAGAAGACGAAGGTCGTGCTCTTCGTCTCCCCCTCCAACCCGACCGGCGCGGTCTACGGCGCCGAGGAGGCCGCCGCGATCGGCCGCTGGGCCGTGGAGCACGGCCTGTGGGTGCTGACCGACGAGATCTACGAGCACCTCGTCTACGGTGACGCCGAGTTCACCTCGCTCCCGGCGCTCCTGCCCGAGCTGCGCGACAAGTGCATCGTGGTCAACGGCGTGGCGAAGACGTACGCGATGACGGGCTGGCGGGTCGGCTGGATCATCGGCCCGAAGGACGTCGTGAAGGCGGCGACGAACCTCCAGTCGCACGCCACGTCGAACGTGTCCAACGTCGCGCAGGTGGCCGCCCTCGCGGCCGTCTCCGGCGGTCTGGAGGCGGTCGCGCGGATGCGTGAGGCCTTCGACCGGCGCCGCAGGACGATCGTGCGGATGCTCAACGAGATCGACGGCGTCCTGTGCCCCGAGCCCGAGGGCGCTTTCTACGCGTACCCGTCGGTGAAGGGCCTGCTCGGCAAGGAGATCCGCGGCAAGCGCCCGCAGGACACCGTCGAGCTGGCGGCGCTGATCCTGGAGGAGGCCGAGGTCGCGGTCGTCCCGGGCGAGGCCTTCGGCACGCCGGGCTACCTGCGCCTGTCGTACGCGCTGGGCGACGAGGACCTCGTCGAGGGCGTGAGCCGGATCCAGAAGCTGCTGGCCGAGGCCAGGGACTGACGTCCCCCGCGCGGATACGGGCCGTCTCCTTCGGGAGGCGGCCCGATTTTTCGTGCGGGCAAGCCCCCGTAGGGGGAATCGGCTTCCGGGACACGGGGGCCGTACGGCAGGATTCCGGGATGGAGCGTGTACGTGATGTCTCTGAGCTGCCGAAGGCCCATCTGCACCTGCACTTCACCGGATCGATGCGGCCCGCCACCCTGCTGGAACTGGCCGACAAGTACGGGGTGCGCCTGCCCGAGGCGCTGACCGACGCGCTGCACGGCGGGGAGCCGCCGAGACTGCGGGCGACCGACGAGCGGGGCTGGTTCCGCTTCCAGCGCCTGTACGACGCGGCCCGCTCGTGCCTGCGGCAGCCCGAGGACATACAGCGCCTGGTGCGGGAGGCCGCCGAGGAGGACGTGCGGGACGGCTCGGGCTGGCTGGAGATCCAGGTCGACCCCACCTCGTACGCCCCTCGGCTGGGCGGTCTGATCGCGGCGATGGAGGTCATCCTGGACGCGGTGGACGCGGCGTCGCGGGAGACCGGGCTGGGCATGCGGGTGCTGGTCGCCGCCAACCGGATGAAGCACCCCCTGGACGCGCGGACGCTGGCCCGCCTGGCGGTCCGGTACGCGGACCGGGGCGTGGTCGGCTTCGGGCTCTCCAACGACGAACGCCGGGGCATGGCACGCGACTTCGACCGGGCCTTCGCCATCGCCCGCGACGGCGGCCTGCTGTCCGCCCCGCACGGGGGCGAGCTCACCGGTCCGGCCTCGGTGCGCGACTGCCTGGACGATCTGCACGCCTCGCGCATCGGGCACGGGGTGCGCGCGGCGGAGGACCCGCGGCTGCTGAAGCGCCTGGCCGACCGGGGCGTGACCTGCGAGGTGTGCCCCGCCTCGAACGTCGCCCTGGGCGTCTACGACAAACCCGAGGACGTACCGCTGCGCACGCTGTTCGAGGCGGGCGTCCCGATGGCCCTGGGCGCCGACGACCCGCTCCTGTTCGGCTCCCGACTGGCGGCCCAGTACGAACTGGCCCGTCGGCACCACGCCTTCACGGACGCGGAGCTGGCGGAGCTGGCCCGCCAGTCGGTGCGGGCTTCGGCGGCGCCGGAGGAGGTCCGGCGCAAGCTCCTGGAGGGAGTGGACGCCTGGCTGGCCTCCTGAGGCCCCGGACCCGGCCGGCTTCCGTCAGCGCGTGGTCGGGACGGGCGGCTCCGGCAGCAGCGGGTACCGCGAGGACAGCCGCATGGCTCCCTCCGTGACCGCCGGATCGTGCGAGGCCGCCTGGACGCCGTCCAGGTAGGCGTGGGCGGCCGCCTCGAAGACGGCGTCCACCGCCGTCAGTTCGGCGGCCAGCGCCTCGGCGCGCGCGTGGCGCCGCTCCTGCGCGGTGTCCTTGTCCCGCTGGGCGCCGGCGGCCGCGGCCTCCGCCTCGGCCAGCCTGGTCCCGGCCTTCCGCAGCCGCTTGAGGTGGTGCCGGTAGGCGGCGACGAACGGGTGCTCCTCGGAGAGTGCCAGCAGGAAGGCGATCCCGCCGGAGAGCAGCAGCAGCGCGATGAACATCACGCTGACGGTGTGCTCGTCGAGGCTGAGCTGCTCCAGCAGCGTCGGCGGCGCGGGCGGCCGCTCCTCGACGCCCAGCGACCGCGCCAGGGCGTCCAGGGCGGCGGACGAGGAGGTGTCCTCCCGGAACACGATCCGGGCCCGCAGGTCGCCCAGGTACCAGGCGGCCACGCCCCACAGCGCGGCGAGCGCGGCCGCGACCGGCAGCACCACCCGCAGCGAGGCGGTGGCGCCCCGTCGCCGCCACTGGCGTCCGGCCTGGAACGGCCCGGCCGTCATGACGACGCCGACGGCCGCCGACAGCAGGTAGGCGCTGATCCGGCCCTCCGCCGTCCCGTCGTGGATCGCCAGGAACAGGGTGATGTAGACGGGGAGTTCGACGAGTATCAGCAGTCCGGCGAGGATCAGCCGGGGCCAGCGGGCCAGGGCCGAGCTCTCCGTGAGGCCCTCCCAGGCGATGCCGCCCGCGGGCACGGGAGCGGGGTCGGCGTAGGTCTCGGAGTCGTCGTCCAGGTCGGGGTCGTACGGCTGCCCGGCGGGGTCGGACCGCCCACCGGCCCCGGTGTCCCATCCCGCCGCACCGGCACCGGCGCCGGCGCCGTCGCCGTCGCCGTCGTCCGGGCCGGTGCCCCGGCCCGTGCCGATACGGCCGACCAGCCAGGGCACCATCCGGTCCCGGCGGTCCTCCCGGGCCGCCATCCGGTTCGCCACCCGGTCCAGTCCCGCGGCGGCGGCCCGGTGGCGGCGTGTCTCCTCCCGCTGCGCGTCCCGGGCCTGGCGGGCCTCCTGCTCCCGGGCCGCGGTCTGGGCGTACAGCCGCGCCGAGGCCCGCAGTTCCCGCTCCTCCCGCTCGTGGTGCCCGGCCACGACCCGGTCCCGGGCGTGGCCGCGCAGGCCGGTCAGCCGGCCCAGGTAGGGCAGGCGGTGGACGGAGGCGAGGACGTAGGGGTTGAGGGTGCCCTCGGCGACGGCGCGGCGGCCGGCCGACTCCGCCCGCGCGAGCAGGCGTCTGGCCTCCTTGGTCTCGGTCGGCGGGACGTGCCCGCGCGGCGGGGTGCCGCCGGTGCCGCCGAGGCCGGGGGCGCGGCCCTCGCCACGGCGGAGCCCGAGCCGTTCCCGGAGCCGGCGGGGCTCCTCAGGCCCCGTATCCGTCGTCGACATCGACCTTCACCTCCTTCTCCAGGACCTGCTGCCAGAACTGGCCCATCTGATCGACGCGTTCGGGGGTGGTCTTGCCGCCGCGCATGCCGAAGCCGACGCGGTAGACGGTGGTGTCCGGCAGCTTCGGCAGCCCGCGCCCGGTCACCAGCGCGTCGACGGCCTCGTCCCGCTGCGCCTGCGTGGCCAGCTCGTACCGGCCCAGCTTGAAGTCGGCGTCGGCCTGTTCGAAGTCGCTGACCACCAGCACGTGGAAGGTGCCACCGCCGTCGCGGGGCACGTTGGCCGCGCGGTCGAGGCCGCCGAGGACGTCCGAGCCCGGCTGGCGCTTGCGGGCGCAGTCGAGCATCTTCTCGGCGGCCGCCTCGGCCAGGAAGCGGGTCTCGCTCCACAGCCCCTCCCGCTCGGAGCGGGTGTCGGAGTCCGGGTCGATGTCGATCCGCGGCACCTGGCAGGAGGAGGCGACGGAGGCCGAGGTGATGGGCGCGTAGGACACGTACTTGCACTTCTTGTCGGCGAGGAAGCGGGGCAGGGTCGCCTTGAGCTTCTCCTTGGCGCGGAAGCCGTCGTCGCTGTCCTGGCCCGAGCCGGAGCCGTCGACGACGACCGCGCAGTCGGCGGAGAGGCGCTCGGAGCCGCCCGGCGGTTCGCACGCCGTCAGCGCCAGGGCGGCCGTGACGCCCAGGGCGACCGCCAGTGGTCCGGCACACGCTCTGCGCGTGCCGCGCGTGCTGCGCTCCCGGTGCTGTTCCCGGCATTCCTCGTGTGCCCTGTGTCCTTCATGCACCTTGTGTCCTTCATGCACCTTGCGTCCTTCGTGCGCCTTGTGTCCTTCGTCGGCCTTGTGTCCTTCGTGTGTCCTGTATTCCTCGTGTGCCTTGTGTGGCCTGTGTTTCCGTCGGGTTGTGTGTGTCATCGGGTCCCCCGTCCTCCCCGGCCGGCGGCGGCCGCCGCCGGTCCGATCCTCTGCTCCAGAATCAGCAGCGCCCGCCGCACCAGGGCGTCGTCGAGCATCCAGTCCGGTGCTCCGGTCCACGTCTCGTCCAGCGCGGCGGCCGCCGCGTCCCCCGCCGGAGGCGGCGCGTCGGCCGGTCGGCCTGCGCGTCGGCCGGCGCGCGCGTAGGCGGCCTCGTAGTGGGTGAGTTCCTGGTCGGCGCAGGCGGCGAGGGCCAGGCCGCGCTGCTGGCAGGCCGTCACCTCGGTGCGCCACGCGGAGACCCAGCCGCCGAAGCGGGCGAGCGCCGCGGGCACGTCCTCGCGCCGCTGGTCGTACTCCGTCACGATCCGCGCGGACTCCGCGTGGATGCGGTCGATGAGCTCCGCGTGCTCCGTGACGAAACGGGACCGCAGGCCCTCCAGGGTCATCCGCAGCCCGCGTTCGAGCCCGCGGATGTAGTGCTCGGTGCCGATGCCGGCCCTGCCGTCGCGCCGGCCGTGGCGGGTGGCCCGCCAGCGGGTGCGCGCGGTGAGGCGACTGCGGCCGTAGTCCGTCGGGACGGACTTCACGTCGCTCATTCCATCCCCCTCGTCGAATCCCCCGTTCGCCCTCCCCCGGTCCTCTCGCGGTCACGGCGAGGGCATCCTCGCGGAGCGGACGGCTCCGCCGGTCATACGGGATTGGCGCGCAGCCTAGGCGAAAAACGAACGCCGGAGGGAGGGATTTCCGACACCCGATTTCGGGCCGTCCGGAAAACAGCCGGAGATCGACCGGGGCCCGACCGAAGCCGAGGGCGCCCTGCTGGAAAACTTCCGAAAAACCCGGTGAGACGGGTGGGGCTCGGAATACTCTTCACCTTCCACCGCGGCCGGAGTATGCCCGCCGACAGTGAAATGATCTTTCTTTGGAATCGATCTTCGAATGGGGGCACGGGCGCGAGGGGGCGCACGGCCGGGGGACCGCGAGGGGGGCGCATGGCCGGAAACACCGTGGACGACAGCATCGTGGACGAGACCGTGGACGACACTGTTGACCACAGCATGGATCACGGCGTGGACCACACCGTGGACCACAGCGGGGACCACAGCGGGGACCACAGCGGGGACGGCACCGTCGGCGGGGACCCGGGGGGCGACCGGCCGGTCCGGATGGCCGACGGCTACTTCCCCGTCGAGACGCTCGGGCCCGGCCGGCGGCTGGCGCTGTGGTTCCAGGGCTGTGCGCTGGCCTGCCCCGGCTGCATGTCCCGGCACACGTGGGACCCGGCCGGCGGCCGGCCGGCCACGGTGGGCGAGCTGCTGCGGCTGTGGGACGCGGCACTGGCCCGTGGCGCCGAGGGCCTGACGGTCAGCGGCGGGGAGCCGTTGGCCCAGCCCGCCGCGCTGGCCGCGCTGCTGCGCGGCGCCGACCGGGTGCGCCGCCGCCACGGCCGGCCCGCCGACCTGCTCGTCTACACCGGCCACGAGCCGCACGAGGTGCCGGCGGACGTGTGGTCGGCGCTGGCGGGCGCGGACGCGGTGGTCACCGGCCGATTCCGGGTGGCGGAGCCGACGGACCTGGTCTGGCGCGGTTCGGCCAACCAGCGGCTGGTCCCGCGCACCGCGCTGGGCGCCCACCGCTACGGGCCCCACCTGTCCCGCACGTATCCGCCGGGACCGCGCGTGAGCCTGCGGGTGGAGGCGGCGGGGGCGGGGGCCGGGAGCCGGGCGGGGGCGGGGGCGGGGGCGGGATCCGCGTCGGCGGTCGGGGCCGGGGCTGGGACCGAGGCCGGGGCCTGGGTGTACGGCGTGCCGGCCCGCGGCGAGCTGCGGCTGCTGGAACTCGGCCTGGCGGCGGACGGCATCCGGCTGAGGGGGCCGAGTTGGCGGGCGTGAGCGGGCGGACGGGCGGGAGCGCCCTACGACTCCGGCACCTCCGCCTCGAACACCCGCGCCGCCTCCGGATAGCGGGTCACGACGTGGACCGTCCAGTCGGGGTCGGCGGTGAGGGCGTCCTCGATGGACCAGCGCAGCCACTCGGCGCTGGTACGGCGGTCCAGACCGCCCCGGCCGGCGCCGAGCAGGGGGAAGCAGAGGGAACGCAGGGCGGGCAGGCCGTCGTCGCGGTCCTGCCGGGCGCGGGCGAAGCAGGCGGCGACGGCGGTGGCGATGCTCTGGGGGTCGACGCGGTAGCCGTAGCCGTCCGGAACGGCGAGGGCCGCGTGGTAGACGCGGCGCACCCCCCGGTCGGCGAGGGCGCCCGGACCGGTGGGCACGACCGTGCCCGGCGGCAGGGGCAGGATGCCGGGCCGGGCCCGTACCCAGGCGGCGAGTTCCTCCGCGAGGACGTCGATGACCGGGCCCTCCGGGGCGCTGCCCACGACGGCCGAGCGGCGCAGCGCGCCGGAGACGGTGGGCCGGAACGACTTGGACATCTCCAGGTGGACGTTCTCGGGGGAGACGAGGATGTCGATGTCCCGCAGCAGTTCGATGGGGGACAGATGGACGGTCACCGGCCGGGTTCCGGCCCGGCCGGGCAGCCCGGTCCGCGGGACCCGGACGGGCGGCTCGGCCGGCGCCCGCGGGGGTCCGGGCGGGCGGAGCGCCGCCCCGGACGGGCCAGCCGCCCCGGCCGCCCCCGCACGGCGAGGCCGTGCGCCCGGCTCGCGGGCCTCGGCCAGCAGGGCTCCCGCCAACTGCTCGACCACCTGTTTCTCCTGGCTGTGCCGGAACCGCTCGTCGCTCACCCCGTACACCAGTGCGGCCGCCCGGCGCCGGTCCGCCGGCGGGTCACCCCGGTGGCCGGGCAGCAGGCCGAAGGTGTGCTGGGCGGCGCGGCCTATGAGGTCGTCGGTGCCGAGGCGTTCGGCGGCGGCGCGTATCAGCCGTTCCGCACCGTCGGCCAGGTCGCCCTCGCCCTGGGCGTACCCGGCGTGCAGGGTCACCGCGCGCAGCCCCGGGGGCACCAGCGACTGCAGTGCGGGCAGGCCCCCGCGGCGCAGGTTCCGCAGTTCCCGGACGAGGTCGGCACGGGCCGGCAGACCATCAGGGTTCATGCCGGTCAACCTATCGGCGCGGGTGCGGTGACCGCCGGGCGTTCGGGAAGCGAGGCCGGGATCGGGAGGAACGGGCGCCCGTTTTCCCGGTTTCCGGGCCGTGTCGGGGCGCTGCCGTTCCCCCGCCGTATGCGTCGTGCGCGTTGTGTGCGCGGTGCGCGTCATGCACCTCGGGGAATTCCGGTCCACGGACGCGGCGACGGAAATCGCATACGCATCCGAATTCCCTTTCGGTGCGCTCTCCTTCCCCTCCCGGGCCCATTCTCTTCTGCGCCCCCCTTTCGCGCCCCTTTCGCGCCCCCTTCCTCCACCGGCGGTCCGGCTGCTCTACCCCGTCCGGCGCGTCTCCCCCGGTCCGCTTCCCTCCCCCGGTCCGTTTCTCTCCCCCGGTCCGTTTCTCTCCCCCGGCCCGCTTCTCTCCCCGGTCCGTTTCTCTCCCCCGGTCCGTTTCTCTCCCGTACGTCCGCTCCGACCGCACGGTCCTTTCCGCCCGCAGGTGAATGCCATGACGTTTCCCGCCGGTCCCGACGAGCCCTGTGGTCCCGACGCGGACGACGAGGCCCTGGTCCCGCCCACCCTGTTCGAGCCGGAGCCCGCCGCCGACGGCAGGCCCGCGCCCGATCCGCGGGGTGACCCGAGCAGCTTGCCGCCCTCCCTCGCCGGGCGCTTCCTGGCGCGCGAGCGGCTGCCGCGGCGCGGTGAGCAGACCGTGCACCGGGCCCGGGAGGAGGGGCGGTCCGCGGAGCTGCGGGCGGCCGTGTTCCGGGTGATCGACCAGGAGGCCGCCGGCCCGGACACCGAGCGGGTCGTGAAGTGGTTCCACCCCGACGCCGCTCCGGACGACGAGGTGACCGGGCTGCTGCTGTCCGGGCCGCTGCACGAGGGGCTGTCGTACGTGCTGGAGCGGGGGACGGCCCGCGGGGCGCCGTTCCACGTCCTGCCCTCGCACGGAAGCACGGATCTCGCGACCTATCTGCGGGACCGGGGCGGGCGGCTGCCGGCCGGGGAGATCGAGGCGCTGGTGCGCCGGCTGCACGGTGCCCTGACCGCTCTGCACGCCGCGGGGGTGGTGCACCGGGACGTCAAGCCGTCCAACCTCGTCCTCGGCGACCTCGCCCGGCCCGCCGAGGGCCTGGTACTGATCGACTACGGCATCTCGCTCGTCGCCCGGACCCCCCGCGAGGCACCCCGCCACTGGGCCGCCACCCCGCGCTACGCGTCACCGCAGGCGCTGCTGCGTCAGCAGATCGTGCGGGCGGCGGACGACTGGTGGTCGCTGGGCATCCTGGTCGCCGAGGCCGCACGCGGCCGGCACCCGGTCGAGAGGCACCACGCCCTGGCGTCGGTCAGCGAGGCGGTCCAGGCGGGTGCCCTCGAACTCGACGGGATCGACGACGCGCGCGTCCTGCTGCTGTGCCGCGGGCTGCTGGCGAACGATCCGGAGGAACGCTGGGGATCGCGGCAGGTCGAGGAGTGGCTGCACCGGCGCACCCCCCGGGTCGCGGCGCACCTGGGACCCCCGCGCACGGGGACCGGCCCCGGCCCCGGCCCCGCCGCGGACCCCGGCCGGCCGCCGGGTCCCGGCGCCGGCGCGCCCCGGTTCGAGCACGTGGGCCGGAGCTTCACCGATCCGGCGCTCCTGGGCGAGGAGTTCGACGCGGACTGGCAGGCCATGACCCGGCGGCTGGCCCGGGCCAGGGAACGGGAGCGGCTGGCCCGCTGGCTCGCCGGGTTCCGCCCGGAGCACGACCCCGCCCGGGCGGAGGCGCTCGACCGGCTGCTGGAGGCGCTGCGGCGGCGCAGGGCACCGGGTCCGGGCACCCTGGTCGACCTGATCGGCTGGATGGCCCCGCACCAGGAACCCGGCTACCGCGGCATCCCGCTCGGCATGCGCGACCTGCCGGGCTTCGCCGCGCGCGCGGCCGACGGCGACGGGCTGTGCGTCGACGTCATGGCCGAGGTGCACCGGCACGGCCTGCTCGGGCGGCTGGCCGAGCGGCGCGGCGGCGAGGAGCTGGAGCACGTCGAGCGCCGCTGGCGCCACCACCAGGAGCAGTGGGAGGCCGCCACCGCCCGCCTGACCGGGATACCCGAGCTGGCCGCCGACCGGGACGGTCTGCGCGCCGCGACCGCGACCGGCCCCGCCCTCACCGCCGATCTGCTGCATCTGGCGGCCACCCCCGCACAGGCCACCCGCGCGCTCCGCGCCGAACTGGAGGAGGCCGTGCGCGCCCTGCCCGCCCGGGTTCCCTGGTTCACCCGCCTGGCCGAGGACGCCGACGAGCCGGTACGGCTGCTGCTCGCGCTGCGGCTGCACCCGCTGGCGCTGGAGCGGGCCCGGGAGATCCGGCGGGCCCGGGAGCGGGACCGGGAGCTCGCCGCCGACGACGCGCGGTCGCGCCGGTTCCGGCTGGTGCAGCGCCGGATGGAGCTGCCGGCGGTGCTGGGCCGGGCCGCCGGCGGCGCGCTGCTGCTGTTCTTCCCGCACGCCTTCCTGGTAGGCCTGGCCGACGTCGCGGGGTTCGCGCCGCAGACCACCGTGCTCATCGCCTGGCTGCTGAGCGTGCCCTCGCTGGCGGCCCTGCTCGCCATCGAGTGCTGGACCGGCTGGTACATCGGCCCGCGCTACCACCCCGAGTACTCGGTGATGGGCCGGATGACCCGCCGGGCGCTGCCGTGGACGCGGCGGATGACCCGGCCCGGATGGCGGCGCCGGCTGTGGGCCGCGCTCGCCCTGGCGGTCTTCGTGGGGACCGTGGTGGGCAGCTTCCTGCTCGCGGTGTGGATCTGGCCGGCGGCCACCGTGCTGGCGCTGCTGGTCTCGTCGGTGCTGCGGGTACGGGCCTGGCACCGCCATGTCGCCGAGACCCGCACCGGCACCCGCCCGCTCAGCACCGCGGCGGGCCGGGCCCGCCGCGGGGGCGCCGGAGGTGGCGGTGGTCCCGCCGGGCCCACCGGGCCCACCGGGCCCACCGGGCCCACCGGGCCCACCGGGCCCACCGGCCCCGCGGGTCCTGCCGACCCCGGACGCCCCGGACGCCCTGGTGGCGCGGGCGGCGACGGGGCCGGGCCGAGGGGTGGGGTGCCGGGGCCTCGCGGCGTTCCGCTGCCCGACGCGCCCACCGGTCCCCGTCCTGGCACCCGCCGCCCGTCCCGCAACGGATCTCGCACTGGAGGAATGACGTGAGCAGCGCGTACGCCGGCACCGATCTGACGGCCGTGATGCCGGACGTGTCCGCCTACGGTTACCCGCCCGACGCCGGACTGACCCTGCCGGACACCGGCAGCGTCCCGGACCTGGCGGACACGGCCGCCGGGGACATGACCGACGCCGTGGCCGGACAGGCGACGGACGCGGTCGACCAGCTCGGCGGCGTCGTGGGCGACGCGGTGGACGCCGTCACGGACCAGCTCCGGGACATGATCGTACCCGCGCTCATCGGGCTGGCCGACCTCAGCGGGGCGCTGCTCGTCACCCGGCTCGCGCTGCGCGGCACGGAGGCGCTCGCGGCGTTCAACAACCGGGTCGCCGCCGAACAGGAGGCCATGGCCCGGCGGCAGATGTCGCTGGAGATGGGCAGCGAGTGCTGGCGGCGCGCGGCGGAGACCGCGGCCGGCCTGAACGCCCGCATCACCGTCCTCGGCCTGGAGCCCCGCGGGCCGGGCGAACCGCCGCTGCCCGCCCCGGTGCAGCCGGTCGGCGTGCCCCTCGACGTGCTGTGGAAGCGGCTCGCCGCGACCGAGCGGGTGGTGCGCCGGGTGGAGACCCAGCGCGCGTCCCGGGCCACCGCGCGCCTCCCCTTCCGGCACACCGAGGACCCGGCCCACGCCGAGTGGTACGACCGGCTGCGCGAACGGCGCCGGCAGGCCCTGCTCAGGTACGCCGAGGGCGGGTCGGAGCCCGTGGAGGCGGCCGCGACGCGCAGGGGGGCCGCCGTCCCGGACACGGCAGCGGCGACGACGGCGGCGGCGACGACCGGGACGACGGCACCGGGGACGCCGGCGACCGGGACGACGGCACCGGGAACGGCGGCGCCGGGGACGACGGGCGGGCTCACCGAGGAGGACGTCCTGCGTGAGGGCGCCGACCTGCTGGCCGGGCTGCCGTTGGCGTTCACCTCCGAGAGCCGCGAGCTGATCGACGACTGCCTGCTGGAGGCCCGGCGGGCGGTGCCGCGGCGGCCCTCCTCCGTACGGCGCTACCTCGACGAGGCCGCGCTCATCGCCCGCAAGGAATCCGAGCGGGCGCGCCGGACCGAGACGGTCCGCCGGGACGCGGCCCTGCGGCTGGGGGTGCTCCAGGCCCCGCCGCCCGAGGGGATCGACCCGCTGCCGGACGCGTCCCCCGCCGTCGACGTCCTGCGCCGCGTCCTGCGGGACGGCGTCCCGCCCTCGGCGGCGGACGAACGGACCGTACGGCAGGCCCTCGTCACCCGCTCGGCCGCGTTGCAGCGGGCGTACGTGGTGGCCGCGCTGCGCCGGGCGACCGAGCGGTGGGGGGAGGGCTCGGTGCACGCCCGCGCCGACGCCGAGCACTGGGACTTCGCCCCGGCTGCCTGGGGCGGCCGGTACTGGCTTCGGGTGCGCCTCACCGCGGGCGGCCAGGCCAAGGTCTTCACCATGCGCCGGCCTCTCAGCCAGGAGGAGGCCGCCGACCCCGCCACCGTGGCGCGCTGGGAGGCGCTGGACGAGGAGCGGTGCGCCGAGAGCGCCGGCTACGTGGACCAGTTGGGCGCGCTGACCGAGGCGGAAGGCGTCCGGGCGGAGTTCACCTGGTCGCGCGGCCAGGTCCTGCCGGGCGAACCGGCCCCCGGCCTCACGGAGTCCGCCCCGACCGCCACCACCGGCCGGGACGCGCCCGCCGGCCACCTCGACCACCGCCGCCGGACACCGCCCGCGCGCCGCCCGCGCCCGGCCCAGCCCCGCCACCGCCGTCAGGGCCCCGACGGCCGCTGACCACCCGCCCACCGCCCGGCCCCACCGGCCAAACCCACCGGGCCGCCCCACCGGCCCACCGACCAAACCGACCGAACGCACCGAACCCACCGGCCCGCTCACCAGCCCACCCACCGAACCCACCGGACTGGCCCACCGGCCCACCGACCGAACTCGCCGAACCCGCCGGGCCACCCCACCGGCCCGGCCCGCCGCCCGGCCCATCCGGCCCATCCGGGCGGGCCGGGCGGGCCGGGCGGGCCGGGCGGGCCGGGCGGGCG
>NZ_JBHWKO010000026.1:4276-114668 GCF_042731035.1 Streptomyces sp. NPDC059895 | reverse complement strand
CGACTCGACCTGCTCCATCGTCAACGCGTCAGCACACAGTCGTATCAACGACCACCTGATACACCCCGTCACGCCAGATGCGGTTGCAGTACTAGGGCGCTTCTGACGGATCTCCGAAGCCGCGGAGATCCGTCAGAAACGCCCTGGCGCTCGGCACCCCGCGCCCGCGGTCCCCGTCGCCCGCCGCGTCGTCGGACTTCTCAGGACGCAGCGGGGGGATCCGGGGCCGCGGGCGGTGTGCGCCGGTCGGCGCGGCGCAACAGCAGCAGCGCGCTCCCCGCGGTGGCGAACTCGCCGGCGGCGAGGCCGAACCACACGCCGTGCGTGCCCCAGATCAGGCCGCACGCGATGACGAGCGGGGCCTTCAGCAGGAGCAGGGGGCCGATGGTCAGGACGTAGGCGGGCAGCGGGCGTCCGAGGGCCTGGAAATAGGCCGCGGTCAGCGGGGCGACACCGGTGACGATCCCGCCGACAGCGATGACGCACAGCGCGAACCGGGCCTCCTCGGCGGCACCGCCGCCACTGACGAAGAGGCCGACGAGCGGTTCGGCGGCGACCGTCAGCAGGATCGCGGTGGCCGCGCCGTAGACGAGTGAGGCCCGCAGCGCGAGCGCCCGGGTCCGCGCGACCCGGGCCGCCAGGCCGCGCCCGGCGTTGTAGCTGACGATGGGCTGCAGCCCCTGGCTCATGCCCGTGTGCGGCATCACGGCGAAGGTCTGCAGGCGGGAGCAGACGACGTACGCGGTCAGCGCTGTCGCACCCCCGGTCACCGCGAGGGTGTCGTTGACCAGCACGGCCAGGACGGTGAGACCGATGTTGGCCAGGAAGGACGGCAGTCCGATGCCCACCTGCGTGCGCAGGGTCACGGCGTGCGGACGCAGGTCGGGGAGGCGGACGCGGTACGGCCGATCGCGCCGCAGGAAGAAGAACCACCAGCTCATCACGGCGGATACGGTCTGCCCACCGACGGTACCCAGGGCGGCTCCGCTCACCCCGAAGCCGAGGCCGAAGATCAGCAACGGGTCGAGGACGATCTGGACCACGATGGCGCCGATCCACATCCGGGTGGAGAACCCGACCCGGCCCTCGGCGCGTACCAGGCTGGAGAACCCGGTGTAGGACAGGGACCCGCACAGCAGGATCACCGCGTACTGCCGGGCGTACTCGTGCAGCGAGCCGCGGGCGCCCAGCACGTCGAGGAGCGGGTCGATGAAGACCAGGCCGGCCACGGTGGTGACGGCGGCGCTGACCCAGAACAGCGTGAAGGCGTTCCCCGCCGCGCGGGCGGCCGCGCGCTCGTCGCCGGCGCCCAGCGCACGGGAGACCAGCGTCGCGCCGCCCGCGCCCACGGTGGTGGCCACGGCTCCCAGCAGGAGCAGCAGCGGGGCGACGAGGTTGACCGCGGCCATCGCCTGATCGCCGACCCCGTGGCCGACGAACCAGGCGTTCGTCAGGGCGTAGAGGCCGAACATGCCGACGGACGCGATGGTCTGGACGCAGTTCTCCCACAGCAGCCTGCCCACCGGGCGGGTCGCCATCCGGCTCACGGCATCTTCGGCCGCGGCAGGCGCGGCCTCCAGCATTTCCCCGTGCTTCGAGATGCGCTTCACGTCCAGCAGGGAACCACGCCCCTGACCTGTTCGACCACCGCGACCTCCCGGAGCACGGGGCGATGGACCGGCACGACGTCTCGACCGCCAATGCCTCGATCCCGAAATCCGTCATACCCCGGGGTATTCGGTGGATTCGGGTGGTCTCATTGATTGGCGCTCAAACTACCTGAACAGGGGAGAACATGACCCCTCGGAGCCCAACCCGTGGTAAGTGCAGCCAAGTTGATCAGGGCTCATTGACGCCCGACGAGGCGTGGGCCACAGTGGAGATCTCGAACTTCTCGGCCAAGGCTCAATTCAGGCAGAGCACGTCCCAGTCCATCGGCGTCGCCCACTGGGGAATGCACGCGACGGCGGTCACATGCGCAGGGAAGAGTAGGTCGCAGCATGGCAGAACTCGGCAAGGCGGCATCCGGCCCCCAGACCTCACGCAACCTCGACAGCCGCGAGTTCCTCGATCTGCGCAGAACGGTCGCGGTTCGATCGAAGACCATTCACGCGCTCGAGGAAGACCCGCAGTACGCGTCGGAAGTGCCGGACGAGGTAAGCCTTCAGCTCACCTACAAGTGCAACCTCCGCTGCCTGCACTGCTACCAGTGGAGCGAACAGGGTTTCTTCCACGAGTTCAGCATCGCCGAGCAGCAGACCGAACTCGGTATCGACATCGTGCGGCGGGTGCTCGCGGCGACCTCCGAGCGGAAGTCGAAACTGTTCGTCTGGGGCGGCGAGCCGCTCATGTACTCGAAGTTCGGCGAGTTCGCCGGCCTGCTGGCCTCCGACCCGCGCCCCGTGACGATGTGCACGAACGGCCTGCTCATGCAGCGCCACGCGGAGGATCTGATACGGATCGGGAAGAACCTCAGCCTCCTGGTCAGCCTCGACGGGCTCAAGGACCACCACGAGGCGCTGCGCGGCGCGCGCAGCTTCGACCGGACGATGCGCAACATCCAGTTCATGATAGATCTCCAGCGCTCCGGTCGCTTCGACGGCACCATCTCGCTGTCCTGCATGGTCAGCAACGAGACCGTCGGGCAGATGTACGAGTTCATGGAATGGGCCGAGGAGCTGGGCGTCGACAGCGTCTATTTCCAGTTCCCCTGGTACATCAACGAGGACGTCGCCGCAGAGATGGACGAGCTCTATCGCGAGGAGTTCTCCTGGCTCAATCCGCTTCAGCCGGGAAAGCCCGCGACGTGGCACTCGTACACCTACCGCCTCAAGCCGGAGGGCATTCCGACGCTACGGGAATCGATGACCAGGCTGGCCGGGCGGCGCTGGAAGTCGCGAATCCGATATCAGCCGCAGGTCGGGCTGGACGAAGTGGACGACTTCGTCCGGGGCACCTCGAAGCCGGCCCAGGGTCGGCGGCGCTGCCTCGCGGTGTCGAACCGCATGGAGGTCCACGCCGACGGAAACGTCAGCTCCTGCAAGTTCTTTCCCGAGTTCGTGGTGGGAAATCTCAATGAAACGGATGTCCTCGATCTCTGGCACAGCGAACGTTTCCGGCGCGTACGGCAAATCCTGCGGAGCAGGGGCCTCATGCCTGTGTGTTCAAAATGCGTACTTCTGTATCTGAATGGAGTCTAGGCGTGGACGCGATCTTCAGCACCGTATCGACATGCCTGCGCAAGGTCCTGGCGCGCGAGGTCTCCATCGAGCCGGAGACGAACATCATCGACGACCTCGGCCTCGACTCCCTGCAGATGATCGAGTTCCTGCTCACGGTCGAGGACGCGCTCCAGGTCGAGCTGGACTTCGAGACCATGGACATGGACTGCCTCCGGTCCGTGGACGCGTTCTGCGGCTTCGTGGCCACCAGGAGCTGAGGACCGGGATCGGATGCGAGCCGTGGAACCGCCGAAGAGCTCCGTGCACCTCGGCCCGGTGGGGGTGGAGGACTCCTGGCGGCCCTCCGACCTCGCCACGCTGCCCCGCGTCGGGTCCGCCCACGGCACCGCCATCGCGCAGGCCCTGGACGAGGTTCTCTCCGCGCTGAGCGAGGAAGGGGACCGGTTGATCACGGCCTTCGAGCTTCCACCCGAATTCGTCGAGGCGATGCGGACAGCGGGCTTCCCGGTGAACCCCTTGCCCCACCCTGAAGGCGTCGGCGACGTCGTCGCGCGCACGCTGGCCCAGGCGGGCGTGCTCCGTCCCCAGGTCGCCGGAATGACCCTGCGGCCGTACGCCGCGCGCCCGGAGTACGAGGATCTCGCTTCCGCGCTGGACCTCGCCTACACGGCGCCCACCGTCGAGTGCGCGAAGCGGGTCAACTCGAAGACGTGGTCCAACGACGTCGTCCTGGCTCACGGATGGAACGGGGCCGCGTGGCCCGTCACCTCGCTCGCCGGGCTGGAGCGCCGGGTCGCGCAGGCCGGTCCCGTCGTGCTGCTGAAGGACCCTTACGGTGTGTCGGGCCAGGGAACCCTGGCGATCCGCTCGGAGAGCGCGTACCGCTCCGTGGCCCGGCACCTCGCCCGGCAGGTCGACCGGGGCAAGCGGCTCGAACTGCTCGTCCAGCCCCTGTTCGACAAGCGCAGGGACATCTCGTCGCACTGGCACATCTTCCCGGACGGCTCCGTACGGAGCGCCGGTCTGCTGGAGAACGATGTCGAGGGCTTCCGCTACCGCGGCTCCTCCCCGGCGGCCCCGGAATCCTTCCGCCAGGAGGAGATCGAGCACATCGACACGGCGGGCAGGACCCTGTGCAAGGAACTCTTCGCGGCCGGATACTTCGGCCCGGTGGACATCGACGGGCTCGTCGCGACGGACGGGACGGTCGTCCCGTGCCTGGAGGTGAACGCCCGCGTATCCATGGGTACCGTCGCGCTGGCACTGACGCGCCACGCCGCGCG
Organism: Streptomyces sp. NPDC059895; assembly: GCF_042731035.1. NCBI lineage: Bacteria > Bacillati > Actinomycetota > Actinomycetes > Kitasatosporales > Streptomycetaceae > Streptomyces > Streptomyces sp. NPDC059895. Next base: position 110,203 of record NZ_JBHWKO010000026.1, on the reverse strand, counting down.
GGTGGGCCTGCACGCGACGCTCGAGTTCATCAACACACGGCTGGACGCCGGCGTGCGCCCCTTCCCGTCGTTCGTGAACAGGCTGGACGACGCGGGCCTGCTGTACCGGCGGCAGCGCCCGGGTGTCGTGCCCATCGCGGCCAACACACTCACCCGAGGAGAACGCGGCCGTCTCGTCCTCGGCGTGTTCCACCCGCCCGGTGACGCGGCGCGCGTGCTGCGTGAGGCCATGGGGATCGCGTGCGCGTGCGGGATCCACCCGGAGGACCAGCGCTACTCCTGCCCCGCACGGCCCGCCGACGATCCGGAGCGATGACGGCCTCCGGCCGTCCACCCCCCTTGGAGAGAACAGCCCATGTCCAACATGCCGATCCGCTCCCCCAAAGCAGGCCCGTCCTGGCTGGTGCTACAACTGCTCGAGCGATGCAACCTGCGCTGCCACATGTGCTACGAGTGGGGTGACGGAGGATCCTTCCACGTCCTTCCGGATCTCGCCGAACTCGACGTCGACCTCGTCCTGCGCACCCTCGAGGAGTGCCGGCCGATCCGGCCGTACGTGGAACTGTTCGGCGGGGAGCCGCTGCTCTACAAGGGCGTCTGGCGGGTCATCGACGCGATCCACGCCGGCGGGAGCCAGCTCGTCTTCCCCACCAACGGGACGACACTGCGCAGCCACGCGGACCGGCTGGTGGCCGACCGTCACATCAGGGTGTGGGTGTCCGTGGACGGGCCGCGCGAGGTCAACGACGTACAGCGCGGCGCCGGGGTCTTCGACAAGGCCATGGCCGGGATCGACGCGCTGGACAGCCTCAAGCGCCGCCGCGGCGTGAGGTTCCCCGAGATCGGCATCACCTACCTCGTCACGCCGGACAACGCCGGTCACATCTCGGAGTTCTTCAAGGAGGTCGACCTGAGCAAGCTCGGCGCCGTGAGTCTCGAACTGCAGAGCTTCGCGACGGCCGAGATGCACCGGCACTACGGCCGTGTGGCCCGCGACAACTTCGGCATCCCGGCGGTCCGGCACTCGGCCCCCTACATCCGCAGTCCCCAGTTCTTCGAGTCGATCGACATCGAGGACCTCGTCCGGCAGATGGCCGACGCGCGGGACGCGTGCGAGCGGTCCGGGGTGAAGTTCTTCTCCCGTCCGGCGGCGCTCGAGGCCGAGACCATCGGCGCCTACCTGCGCGCCGACTGGACCGCGATGAAGGACTTCCACGAGCGCTGCGCCGTCCCGTGGCGCTACGCCGAGATCTCCGCGCGCGGCGATGTCACGACCTGCCACACGTTCTACGACATCCCGCTCGGGAACATCCACGAATCCTCGCTGCTGGACATCTGGCAGGGAGAGCAGGCCACGAAGATCCGGAAGCACCTGCGCTCCTCGTTGTGGCCCATCTGCCCCACCTGCACGCGCTACTACTCGCTCGAAACCCACCCGGTCTGACGAGGGCAATGAACATCACAGTGACGTCCGGAGTCGCACTGGGGACGCACATACCCGGGCTGCTGCTCGATCGCGCCCTGACGGCGCGCGGGTTGCCGAGCGGGGTGTACGTGCTGGAGAGGTACTTCCCCGACGAGGTCAGGCAGCGCATACAGACCGCGAAGGGCCGGTACAGCCGCGACTTCCGGCTGGCCAAGGCGGCCCACGCGCTCGCCACCGACCACGCGGAGCTGATCGCGCCGGAGACGCTCGCCGCGCTCTTCGACGAGTGGGACGCGGCCGGAGCGGGCTCGATCACCGTCTTCTCCGGATTCTGGGCGGGGATCGTCGCGGCATACGTCGACCGGCGTCCGGACGTCCGCGTCGACGTGTGCCATGTCGACGCGGTGCCCTCCCCGTCCCATCGCCACGCGGCCGAGGTCACCGGGGGCACGCACACGTGGCTGCTCGACGCGCGGACGAACACGTTGAACGAGGCGATCCCGGTGACGAAGGCCGGCGCGCGGCTCCCCTGGGAGTCGCGGTCGATCAGCTTCCTCGCCCACGGCGGCGGCTGGGGCATGGGGACACATACGTCCGCCGCCGCGCGGCTCGTCGAGGCGGGAGAGCCGGTGAGCCTGATCCTGCCGGAACCCTGGAGTGATCCGCCGGCCGGGCTGAGCGCGTACCACCAGGACCCCGGGTGGGAGCCCAGCCCGGGAACGGCCTTTCCGCGCCTGGTCGCGGGCCCGGGCACGTCGGCTCCCCCGTTCGACTCCCGGGAGCACTGGTCCGACACGTTCGAGCTGACCCGGCGCAGCCGCGCGGTGGTCAGCAAGCCGGGCGCGGGCACGCTCATCGACTCGCTCAACGCCGCGACGCCCGTTCTGTTCACGGAGGCGCTGGGCGGCTGGGAGCTCGCCAATGAGAGCGTCTGGTGCGCCCTCGGGTTCGGGATGCGCCTGTCGGAGTGGCTGGACAAGCGCGATCCGGCGGTGCTCGAGGCGATGCACGAGCGCCTTCGCGCGGCCGGCGACGGGGCCGCGTCCTATCCGGACCGCATCATCGCCCGGGGATTCGGGCGGCGAAGCCGATGAGGGTTCGGGGGCGCGGCGACGGTCGCGCGCCGAGACCCCACCGCATGCATACGGATCGCGATGTTGATGATCCACGAGGGGGATTGATGGCCGTCGGCGACAGTGAATCGCACAGCCTCTCCGTCCGGGGGGCCGAGGGGGGACCGATGCCCCTCACCTGGGGACAGGGAAACATGTGGGACAGCATGGCCGCACTCGGTTCGTCGTCGGACCGTCTCAACATCTCCTGGCCCATTTCCTCACTGAAGGACGGCATCAGCGTGTCCGGGGCGCTCGACCGCCTACGGGGGCTGCTGTCCTCCCTCGACATCTTTCGCGCGTCGTTCGACACCGAGCGCGTGCGGCTGACGTTTCGGGGCGAAGCCGATATCGAGGTCCGCGTGACCGAGGCACCGGCCGACGCGGCTCCCGTGCGCCACGGGTACAACACGCGCAAGGATCCGGCCTGCGCGGAGTTGGCGAGCGGGGCGTTCGGCATGGACGAACCCCAGATCCGCCTGGGACTGCATCACGCCGGCGGAATCGTCACGCAGATCAACGTCGCGATGTCGCACCTCGCGTTCGACGGCGGCGCCCACCGTCCGCTGGACCGCCTGATCCGCCACGCGGTCGAGGGGCGCGACACCTGTGCGCTCGGAATGCAGACCGCGGAACTGGTCGCATACGAGCAGTCGGCCGACCAGGTCCGCAGAAGCGACGCCGTCATCAACGGCTGGTCGGCCTCGTCCGCGAGGCTGCCACCCGGCCGCGGCCTGATGTCGATGACGCCGGGCGCGTTCTCGGTGACGATTCTCCGGTCTCGGGCAGCCGCGGTCGCCGTCGAGGCGCTCGCCCTGCGCCACGGGGTGAGCGCGAGCGGCGTCGTCGTCTCCGCGCTGACGAGAACCATCCGCCGGCACGTCGACAGCGAGCTTTCCGCGCTCCTGCTGGTCTGCAACAACCGGTCGCATCCAAAACTCACGGACTTCGTCGGCCAGACGATCGGGAACGGGCTGCTCGTCCTGCCGGATGACCGGCCCGGCGACCCTTTCGCCGCATACGCGAAGAACATCTACGCCCGGACGATCACCACGTACAGCCGTGCGCGTTACGACTGCATCAAGTGGCGTGCCACGCTCGCCGAGCTCACGGCGAAGGGGCTCGCGACCGACCTCTCGTACTACTTCAACGACGTGCGCAGCGATCGCGGCGTATGGGCGGGCCTGGAGAGCGGGCTGCCGGATCTCAAGGCCATGCTCGAAGAGTCGTCCATCACCACGGTCGGCCGGCGTGACATGGGCGACGCCACCCTCTTCGCCGATCTCGGCAGCGACGGCCACGAGCTGATCCTGCAAGTGGTCTGCGACGACACGCGGATTCCGCCGGCAGACGCCGCCTCGGCACTCGCCGCGCTGGAGAACCTCCTCGTCACCGAGGCCTTGGAAGCCTGAACCGAGCGCGACCGACCGGTTGAGCACGAGCTAGGAGCTGAGAGCGATGCGCAACGAAGCCACCGAGCCGGAGATCCACTACTACCCGCGGCCCTACGGCGTTCAGGAGCGGCTGACGCTGAACACCGAATCGACCGTCAAGTTCATCACCATCGACCCGGGGCAGCGGGTGAGTCTGCACCGGCACGCGAAACGCGACGAGTGGTGGACCGTCCTGGACGGCCCGCTCGACGTGCAGATCGACGATCGCGCGTGGACGGCCGCCGCCGGAGAGCGCATCTGGATTCCGCGCGGCCTCGCCCACCGCATCCACAACCCGGGCGGCGCGCCGCGCAGGTTCCTCGAACTGTCCCTCGGCTTCTTCGACGAAGAGGACATCGAACGCCTCGAGGACGACTACCGTCTGCTCGCCTCCACGGACCGCTGAGCCTGCGCGCTCTCCACCGCGGCACGCAGCTCGTCGAGATGCGCCAGTCCACTCAGCGCCGCGTCGGCCGGCACGCCGAAGTCGATGAGGCACGCGATCTCGTCGACGCCCGCCTCCCGCACGCGCTCCACGACGGGAAGCACATCCGAAACCGCGCCGAACAGGCCGTCCGAGGTGAGATAGCGCTGGTAGGCACCATCGACGGCCGCCGGCGCGTACGTGGATCTGGCCCAGGCCCAGGCCCGCTCCTCCGCGGACGGCCGCCCCGCGGCGGTTCCCTTGCCCGTGGACGGCCCGGCCGAGCGCAGGTTCAGATCAAGCGCGGACTTCAGATAGCGCCGCAGCGGCTCACGCACGAGGCGCTCCACCGACTCGAGTTCCTCGCCGAGGCAGGTGTGCAGCATCAGGACGACGTGTCCGCGACCATCGCGCCCCGAGCCCGCGTAGGCGCGCCGATATGCCGCGACGTTCTCCGCCAACGACTCCATGCTCTGCGTGAGCAGGTTCGTCAGCACACCGGCGCCGACGTGCCCGGCGGTCTCGAACGTGCCCGGGTTGCCGCTGCTGGTGAGCCACAGCGGAATCTCCGCCTGCACCGGCCGCGGGTAGACCCGGCACTCCGGTTCGGCGTCCAATGCCTCGCCCCGCCAGAGCCGACGAAGGGTCTCGACGGCGGCGACGGTGCGCTGCCGGCGATCGGCGTACGCCTCCGGTCGGAAGACGAAGTCCCGCTGGTTCCAGCCGGAGGCGAGCGCGACGCCGGCCCGGCCGTGCGAGAGGTTGTCCACCATGGCCCACTCCTCGGCCACCCGCACCGGATGGTGCAGCGGCAGCACCACACTGCCCGCCCGCACCTGCACCCGCGAGGTCACGGCCGCCACCGCCGCGGCCGTCACCGACGGGTTCGGGAACAGGCCGCCGAAGCGGTGGAAGTGCCGCTCGGGCGTCCAGACGGCGGCGAGCCCGTGCTCGTCCGCGAATCGGGCTCCCTCCATCAGCAGGTGGTAGCGATCGCCCTCGGCTTCCCCGTCGTCGGCGAAATAGAAAAGGCTGAAGTCCACGGTTTCTTCCCGTCAATGGTCTGACGCCAAGGATTGGACGAATCACATGCAACGTGGGCCCGAATTGGCGCTCACGTTAGCAATCGACGCTGCCGAGAGGCCAGCAACAGCAAGGCGCCGCGAGGGGACCCGAGTGCACAACGCCGGCCGGGTGCTACCGTCCGATCATGCTTCGGGCGGAGGACTGATGGAGAGCATCACGAAGAACCGGCAGCCCGTTGAGGCGCTTCGCGCGATGGTCGCCCGCGCCTACGGCCCGGAGGAGGTGTGCGCCGCGGGCGAGGACTGGGTCAGCGAACTGACCGACGGCTGGTTCAACGTGGCTTACCGGATCCGGCTGCGATCAGGCCCGCACGTCGTCCTCAAGATAGCGCCGCCGCCGGATGTCGAGGTCATGACCTACGAGCGCGGTGCCATGGCCACCGAACTGGCGGCGCTGCGGCTGATCCGGGAACACACGAAGGTTCCCGTGCCGGCGGTCGACTTCGCCGATCAGAGCCATGAGGTGTGCGACGCCGACTACTTCTTCATGACGTACATAGACGCGGACAACCTCAATGCCATCAGGAACACCTTGGCCGGGGTGGAGATCGACGCGTACGACGAGGCGCTCGGCGCGATCACCCACGAGCTGAACAGCATCCCGGGCACCTCGTTCGGCCCGCTGGCCGGGCCGGGCGACAGCACGTGGCGCGCGGCCTTCCTGCGGATGGTCGAGGAACTGCTGGGCGACGGCGAGCGGCGCGGCGTCGACCTGCGCCACGGCTACGACGAGATGCGCGAAGTCGTGGCCGCCCACGCCGATGCCCTGGACGAGGTGACCGAGCCCCGGTTCGTCGAGTGGGACCTGTGGCCCGGCAACTGCATGGTGCGCGACGGCCGGATCGTGGCGATCCTCGACCACGAGCGAGCGTTCTACGGCGATCCGCTGATGGAGTTCGGCTTCACCGGGAGTGAGTCGAGCGCTTACGGGGACGCCACGGCTTTCATCCGCGGCTACGGCCACCGGCCGTTCACCACCGCCGAGCGGACCCGTCGGCGGCTGTACAACCTCCACCTCGCACTGATCCAGATCATCGAGACGAGCTACCGGGCACACACCGACACCGAGCAGTACGACTGGGCGTGCGAGCGGCTGCGGGAGACCGTGACCCTGCTCGGCAAGCAAGCACGCTGACGGTCTCCACTCACCGGTGGCCGGTGAACCTGGGCCGCAGCCTGCGCGCCCACCGGACCACATACCGATGCCGGGGCGGCCCGCGCCCGCGTCGTCGAGGTTGCTCGACCGCGAAGAGCGCGTGCAGGACGGCACGGCGTCCGCCTGGGCCGCGAGGACGGTGCGGGCGAGGCGGAGGTGGAGCGGGCGGCGGGCGGTGGGCGGCGGGTTTGTGAGCGTGGCGGAGGATGCCGGCCGCGGTGGTGTGGTCGCGGCGTCAAGGGCTTGGCGGGCGAGGTCGCCGAGGAGGCCGGCGGCCAGGTCGTTGCCGCCTGAGGCGTGGGCGTTGTGGAGGCCGGCGGTCCAGTGCCGGCCGAGGTGGAAGCAGCCGGGCGCGGAGGTCGGGGACCGAGTGCATCCGCGGCCGCGTCTTCGCCACCAGAGCCGAAGCGAACCTCACGCTCTTCGAGTACATCGACGGCTTCTACAATCCCCGCCGCATCCAGAAACGACTCGGCTACCTCAGCCCCATCGAGTACGAGGTGAAGCACTACGCCAACCAGGCAACGACCGAACAAGTGAACCTGAAACCACGCCAAACCGCCCTGACCAGCTAGTCAGCCACCCCCGCACAACGGGGGAACCTCAGCTCGCTTGGAGTACCCCGCGTGGTCTGCCGTGGCCGCGGGGCCTCGGGAGCGGCCGTACCCCCTGAGGTCGGGACAGACGACGGTGAAGCCGCGCCGGACCAGGAGCGGGGCCACGCGGTGCCAGGTCGCGGATGTCCTCGGGTGGCCATGGAGCAGCACCACGGGCGGGCCCTCGCCACCATGGCGAACGAAGATCGATGCCTCGCCCGACTGAACCCGCTTGGTCCCGAAGCCTGCGAACACAGCTGAACCTTCCCGGCCACGACACCACCTGCCCGCCGCGCCCGCAGGCCGCGGACAGTCCCGCCAGGGGGCCAGGCCACCGGAGCCCGCAGGATGCGCCGGCCAACACGCTCCGTCGGCCACTGCGAAGTCGACACACGTTCCCCTGCTTCTGCCCCCGTGGACGTCATGAACACAACTACCCGGCACCGACGCGGCCACCACCGTCAGAACCGCCCGCGGCTCCACGAGAAGACCAAGGCTCGGATGGCGCCGGCCGTGACGGCCCTGCTGCTCGAACGACGCCGGGTTGGCCACTGGACCGCGGCCGTCCTCACCCGGGGACCAGGTCGGCACGTCGGTCCTCAAGGACGCACGGAGCCCCCGGCGGGTACCGGGGGCGGTGGGTGTCTTGTCCGGGCGGGGGAGAAGGGGGTCGGTGACATGGTGCGGGGTCGCTCGTCTGGTGGCGCGCCGAGGACCGAGTTGCCGGCGCCGAAGGTGGTGCGGGACATGCCGGGCTCGACGATCGTCACGCAGAAACCGAACGGTGCGAGCTCGGCGGCGGACGACTCCCGGAATCCTTCGTTTCCCCACTTGGTGGCGTGGTAGAGGCTCATGGCGGGGAAGGCGATCTGTCCGCCGACGCCGGCGACCTGGATGTACCGTCCGCGAACGCGCGGTCCACGACCTCGCGCAGCGCAGTGGTGTCGGTGACGTCCAGGCGGGCACGCCAGAGCTGCTCGCCGTAGCGGGCCGCCAGATCGTCGAGGGTCTCCGGGCGCCGGGCGGTGGCGGCGACCTGGTCGCCTCGTGCGAGCAGTTCGCCACGTACGGCCTCGCCGGTGCCAGGATCGACCGCATCGCCGAGGCCGCCGCTGCCAACAAGCGGTCGATCTACATGCACTTCGGGACCAAGGAAGAGCTGTTCGACATGGTTGTCGCCGACAGCATGCTGGAGTTGGCGAAGGCGGTCTCGATCGACGCCGGTCACCTGCCTGGCTACGCCGGCGAACTGTTCGACCGGCTGGAGCAGCGGACACACGTACGGCGGCTGTACCTGCGGGCAGGGCTGGAGCGACAGCAGCCCATCGACGTGGAGGTCGAGGAGTACCGGCGGAACGTCGCAGCGATCAAGGCCGCACAGGAAGCGGGCCGGATCCGCGCCGACATCCCGGCGGTAGAGCTGATGGCCATGGTGATCGGGCTGGTGATCAGCTGGGACACCGCTTCCTGGTCACTGAAGGCGCTGCAAGCGGAGACCGTTCACGAATCCTTCACCGGCCGCAGGGCCGCCGTGGCCGGACTCATCCAGCCGTCCCGGGTCCACTCCTGAGGGCCATCCGCACGACCACGCCGTCGAGCACTCCGAAGGGTCGGCACAGAGCCCCCGCGGACGCTGGCGGTCCTCCACGACGACGTCCAGTTGGAGATCCTGGGCAACACCGACGAGCTGGACCGTCTGTGCTCGGCGAACTGACAGCAGGCAGATCATGAGGCGGCCGTCTTCAGCGCGCGGGGGAGGTGGATGTGGAGGTGCTCGACCACGACCTCGCGGTCTCGGTCCCGCAGTGTTTGGGCGAGGAGTCCGCAAGTGCGCCGGCCCTTGCCCGGACCGAGAAAACGATCAGGACCGGGTGAGTTTGGCGGCCACGGCATCGAGGACCCAGTCCAGGCCGGTCGTGAAGGATGTCTCGGCGTCCACGTCCGTGCCGTCGTACACGGCCTTGGACAGCGCCGGGAAGCGGCCCGTGGCCAGCATCCGTGTCACATGCGGGCCGGAGGCGCGCTGCCAGTCGCGCTTGGACAGGCCCGTGGCGCGCTCGGCCCGCAGGCTCGCGACCTCGCGCCTGATCGCGCCGGTGAAGTAGGCGCTGACAGTCTCCACGGCGCGCATGACGGTGTCGATGTCGGCGAGGCCGTCGAGGGCGGCCAGCGTGGCCTCGGTCACGGCGAGGCCGTTCGGGCCCAGGGTCGGGCGGCCGCCGAGCAGGTCGGCCAGCCATTCGTGGCGGAGAGCGGCCTGCCTGGTGCGGTGGGCGAGGATGCGCAGCGCCTCCCGCCAGTCACCGGGCTGCTCCTCGGGGAGGATCTCGGCGTGGACCTCGTCCACCATGAGGTCGAACAGCTCCTGCTTGGTGGAGATGTATCCGTACAGCCGCATCGGGCCGGCGTTCAGCCGGGCGGCGACCTTGCGCACCGACACTGCCTCCAGCCCGCCTTCGTCGGCCAGCGCGATGGCGGCGGCGACGATCCGCTCCCGGTCGAGCGGCACGGGGCGAGTCGGCGGCTCCGGCCGGTCCCACACAGTCATGGTCACACCGTTCTGTTGCGTTGCGTCGCCGGGGGGAAATACAGTGTATCGACATGAGACATCGTATCGCCGTGGTCGGGAGCGGCCCTGCCGGCCTTACCTTCGCCCGTGTCCTGCACCGCCATGGCTACCCCGTTGCCGTCCTCGAACGCGATCCCGCCCCCGATGCCCGCCCCCCGGGCGGCACGCTGGACCTGCACGAAGGGCTGGGCCAGCTCGCGCTGGACAAGGCGGGGCTGCTGACGAAGTTTCAGGCGCTGTCCCGTCCCGAGGGGCAGGCCATGCGCATCCTGGACGCGGACGGGACCGTCCTGCGCGACTGGCGACCCCGTCCAGACGACCGGGCCAATCCCGAGATCGACCGCGGGCAACTCCGTGACCTGCTGCTCGGCCCTCTCGACGTCCAGTGGGGGCGGGGTGTGACGCAGGTGGTGCCGGGGACCGGGGACGGCGCACTGGTTCATTTCGCGGACGGGCGGCAGGAGACGTTCGACCTCGTGGTCGGCGCGGACGGCGCCTGGTCCCGGGTCCGCCCGGCGGTCTCGTCGGTGACGCCGCAGTACACCGGCGTCACCTCGGTCGAGACCTCCCTGGACGACGTCGACACCCGCCACTCCGACCTCGCCCGGCTGGTCGGCGACGGTTCCGTGGCTGTGTACGGCGTGAACCGAGCTCTCGTCGCGCAGCGCAACAGCGGCGGCCACGTCAAGGTGTTCGCCCAGTTCCGCGCGCCGCTGGACTGGCACACGGACCTGGACCTGGCCGACGTCGAGGCCGTGCGATCGAGCCTGCTGGCTCTGTTCGACGGCTGGGCCGCTCCCGTCCTCGACCTCCTCCGCCACGGCACCGCTTTCGTCCACCGCCCCCTCTACGTCCTGCCCGTGTCCCACACCTGGACCCACGTCCGCGGGGTGACGCTACTGGGCGACGCCGCCCATCTGATGCCTCCCTTGGGGGCGGGCGCGAACCTCGCGATGCTGGAAGGCGCCGAACTCGCCGAGTCCATCGCCACCGGCCCTGGAGATCTGGACGAGGCCGTCCGCGCCTTCGAGGAACAGATGTGGGCACGGGCCGGCAGATGGGCGAAGATCACGACGGCCGGTCTGGAACGCCTGGTGAGCCCGGACCCCGCCGAAGCCCTCGCCCTCTTCGACCAAGTCCAGCCGTCAGGCCAGCCATCCTGACTGCCCAGCGCGAGAGCACGAGGAGTAACAGCTCGCCACGGCTTCACGGGACGGTACGGCACCGCGACGGAGCGGCCCCGTGCGAGCTGCTGCGGCAATGGCCGGACGGGCAGTCCGAGTTACGCGGCCGCACCCGTCGGCAGACGGCTGCGACGGCTCCTCCGGGGGAGAGGGGAGTGGCCACCGACGCTCTGCTCGCGCTCCTCGCCTGGCCACGCTTTCCGAGCACGCCGGTCCCGTGCGAGGCGTGGCGTTCAGCCGGGACGGCCGGTGGCTGGCCACGGTCGGCAGTGACGCAACGGCCCAGTTGTGGGACGTCCGCGAGCCGTTCTGCCCCCGCCTCCAGACCCGCTTCACCGATCACAGGGACGCTGTCACTTCGGTCGCCCTCGCGCCGGACGGCCGTACGATCGCCACGGCATCCGACGACGGTCGGGCCGCGGTGCGGGAGCTCGCGGACAGCCTCGGTCTGCGCCGGGACACGTCGAGGTCCGCACCGAACATCCGAGTGCCGGCTGCGGCGTTCACCCCGACCGGGGCCTGCTGACACTCACGCAGGCGTACGACGACAACGACCTGGACGGCCCGATGCCGCCGGCCGAACCCTGGGACGCGACACGGCCGACGGCTCCCAGGCGGTCGTCGTCACTCGACACCGAGGACGTCTCCACGGCCGCGTTCAGCCGTGACGTACGCCTGCTGGCACCGGGTCCTCGACGGGAACTATCCGGCTGGAGCCGGCCAGGACGAGGAGCACTCCCCGCGCGAGCCGGAAGCGTTCCCTTCGGCCATGCCGGCCGCGTGGGACGCGTCCGTCCCGGGACCGCGGGGTTCCAGCCGTCCCCAGTGGCAGCCCCGTGGCTGAACCCACCACCGACAGGGGCAGCCGGTCCAGGCGCACGGACGCAAGACCGGGCCCGTCGGTGGCCGTGCACGACAAGGACGGCGTCCGTCGTGGTGCCCCATTGCCCCTGTCGAGGCCGGTGTGCGTTCGCCCAGCCGGCGGCGCAGGCGTTGGCCGGGCCGCTCCTTCACGGAGCGGCCCGGCCTTCGTGTCCCTTCTCCCGTCGGGACGGGCGGCGTGAGCAGCGGCAGGCGCAGCAGGCCCGGCGTGCGTTCCTGGAGCTCATGGAGCCGGGCGCGCTGGACGCGGATCAGGCTCTGGCGGCGGTGCGCGCTCGCCTTCGCCGCTCCAGGCTGTGGAGCAGGCCGTGCCTGAGTACCGCCGCAGCGCCCTCGGATGGCTCGGCCGGACCAGAAAGCGGAGGCGGAGGCCCAGCGGGCGTACAGAATTGAGCAGGGTCGCCGCTGGTTCCAGCACAACCCGCACGGCGCGGACGCCATCGCGGACGCGACGAAGGCCGCCGACGCGGCCCGGGAGCGCACTGCGGGGCCGGATGTGCTCCGAGGTTCCTCGACCCCTCCTGTCAGATTCGGCGCCTAGGCTGTCCTCCAGATTTGATCAAGGAGCAGGACAGTGCAGATAAGGCGTCATCAGGTAGACGCGGCCGCCGTGTCGGCGGCACGCGAGGACTTCGCGAACCGGATCGGGGGTCAGGTGCGGTCCATGTCGCGGGCCGGCCGGATGGCCACCTACGAATGGCAGACGATCGCCGAAGAGTTCCTCGCCTACCTGGGTGCTCTCTCCGTCGAGACACCCGATCTCGACACCCCGGAGGCCAAGGCCGCCCTCGCGGACGCTTCCGAAGCTGCGGCCGGCGCCGTCTGCTACACCGCGTACCACCCGCACTGCAGCTTCCAGGTCTTCCTGGAGTACGTGAACTTCGGCATGAGCTACGACCCGGGCGAGGACGCCCCCGAGGAGAGCGTCACGGTCGGGGAGTGGATCGACGCGCTCTGCCTGGCGCTCCTGAGGGACAGGGCGAAGTGGCACGGCGAGGCCTTCCACTTCGCCCGGGACAAGTTCGCCGGGCAGGCGCAGGGGACGCCCGCCGGTGAACTCGCCACCGGATTGATGGCCATGGTCCTGGACCACACCGGCAGCGACGAGGAGCATCCGCCGAGCGCGCCGGCCAAGCTCGCCGCCATCGACGCCGCCCTGCACCGCATCGCCACCCGCGCCCAGGAGACCGGCGAGGCGTTGCTGGACCGGCCGGACAGCGCGGCGCTGCGCACGCTGCGCGCCCTGGCGGCCGAGGACCGGGAGGCCTTCGACACGGCGCTGGCCGGCTTTCTGGCCAGGCAGAGCACCCTGCACGGTCCTTCGGCCTCCCCGAGCAGCCTTCTGCCGCTCGTCCCCATCGCCCTGGCAGCGCTCGCGTACCGGACCCTGGGCTGGGCGCCCGCTGTCCGCACCGACTACCTCCCGCATGCCCTGATCACCGGCTTCGAGACCCGAGGCCCACGGGTCGCGGGCTTCGGCCGGGACCGGCGGCCGGACGCGGTCGCCGCGCTCGCCGTCGGCCCGTTGGTGGTGGAGCGGCCCGCTTGCGAGCGGACCGTTCACCCGCGGACCGAGGCCATGTACGAGGACGACGTCCGGGAGACGTTCACCTCCGCCGACGGAGAACCCCTCGACGTCTCGCGGCTCGGCTGGGTCATGGGCGATCAGGAGCGCCTCTTCAAGTGGCGCGCGGGTGACCCCGGCGGCGGCGTGACGGACGCCCAGCTCGCGAACCTTCGGCTGGCCTCCCAGATGGGGGCGGCCCTGTTCCGCATCGCACTCGCGGAGCCGGGCACCGAGGCCGAGGTGACCATCGACGGCCGCACGCTGCGCTACCCGGCCGAGCGGGGCGCGGAAGCCGGCGCCGACACCTGGCAGAGAGCCACTGCCTTCGCCTTGATCACCGGCGCACGCGAGGACCTCGCCCCGCTGGTCCTCACCGGACCCGCCTTCACCCGCCCGGACGGCTCCGCCTTCGCCGCCTACCGCGAGGCCCTCCATGCCTACCTGAAGGGCGCCGACCCCGAGCCGGCCGCGCAGGGGGCGTTGCGGCAGGCCGAGAAGGCCAGGGACTGGGGCTTCGCCATGCCGCCGGCCGTGCTGCTGTCGCAGCTCGTGGAGGGAGACGAGGAGAGCTTCAACCTGGCCCTGGCCGACGCGCTCGAAGCCCACCGCGCCTACTACCAAGTCGCCGACCGAGCCGACGATCCGGATGCTTCCCTCAACGTCGACGTCCTCGCTCTGGCCTGCCACGCCCGCCGCCGCGGCTGGGCCATCCGCGTCGAGTCCCCCTACCTCCCGCCTGCCCTCCTGCGGGCCGCCGAACCTTTCTAAGGGCTGTCCCGTAATCCCTGGTGGATCAGCGCGCGGCGTCAGATGCGGTGCATCGCAAGGCGGAGGGACGTCCGCATACTCGCGTGTCGCCGTGCGCATCCGGCGTGTACCAAGCGGGTTTGATCGCCCCGCGGCGTCATTCTCCCCGCGTGCCGAAGGTAATCGGCTGAGATCGCCTTGCGGGCGATCACCTGCCACCAGCGTTCCCATTCCAATGGGGACTGCGGTGGCTGGTGGGGAGTCAGGACATTCTCCCCGCACAGCGGGCAGCGTCCCTCCTGCCGGTCGAGCCGGCGGAGGTTATAGCTGTCAAGTGCGGGTTTGATCCTGCGGCGCCGCTTGACCCAATACTCAGTCAAGGCGGGGTCGTCTGGTGACGCCGCGCCCTTGACCAGGGTGTGTCGGACGATCGGTGTCCAGGACGACTTGACCAGGAAGGTGCCGCTGTCGCGGTCGCCGAAGACCCAGTAGTCGTTCCTGAACTTGTTGTACTTGCCGAAGTACCGTCCGGAGATCCAGTGCTTCGACTTCTTGGGGTGACGGAAGCAGGCCCACTTGTAGGTCAGCTTCCACATGTGGATGTCGATGTCCTTGAAGACCTCGGCAGCCACCACCCCTCGGTAATAGGCAGCCCAACCCCGGATGATGGGGTTGAGCCTGACGATGACCGCCTTCTCGTTCGATCCGCGTAAACCGTGCATCACTTCCGAGAGCCGTTCCCGATGCCGCTTGACGGCGGCCTTGCTCGGCTTGATCAGCAGCTTGCCCACCAGATAGCGGCGGAGATTGAAGCCCAGGAAGTCGAAGCCGTCTTCAAGGTGGACCACTCGGGTCTTCTCCTCGTTGAAAGCCAAGCCCCTCGGCTTCAGCCACTCGGCAAGCCGTGCCTTGACCTCGCGCGCCTGCTGCTCGGTAAAGCAGCACACGACGAAGTCATCGGCGTATCTGACCAGCACCGTAGAGTCAGGGCGCGTCTGCCCCACTGCCCTCTGGGACGGGGCAGTCGCGAGCCGGACTCCGGCCGCCTCCTCCAGGCCGTGCAGAGCGACGTTCAGCAGCAGAGGGCTGATCACACCCCCTTGCGGGGTGCCCTCCTTGGTCGAGGAGAACCCCTTGCCGGGCTCGAACACCCCGGCCCTCAGCCACTGTCCGATCTGCTTCCGCCCCGGGAACATCCCGAGTGCGGAGAGCAACCGGTCGTGATCGATCTTGTCGAACGCCGCTGACAGGTCCGCATCCAAGATCCACACCCGCGTTGAGCCCTTGCGGAGCGTGTTGAAGAGCATCTCGATTGCGTCCTGGCAGCCTCGGCCCGGTCGAAAACCGTAGGAACGGTGCTCGAACCTGGCCTCCCACTCAGGCTCCAGCGCATTGCGTACCCGGCCTTGATGGCACCGGTCGACGATGACTGGAATTCCCAGTGGGCGCTGCTTTCCGTTGGCCTTGGGGATATACACCCGCTTCACCGGCAAGGGTTTCCAGGTGCCCCGGCCCTGGTGCACCTGCACCGCGACCTTGGCCCGATCCTCGGAGGTCAGAGCGACCACCCCGTCCACCCCGGCCGTGACGCGGCCAGCATTGCGCTGCGTCGCCTGCCGCACACTCAACAACGTGTTCGACCGACTGCGCAGCATCAGCTTTTGCAGGTTCCGGACTTGCGCCCAGTCCTGCTCCTGAGCCGCCTTGAAAATCCTCTGCCGCAGTCGCTGTACTTCGAGCTCGCAGGCACGCCAATTTACAGCGTCCCAGTCGATCCCATTGCCCTCAGGTCCGTTCACCATAGGTGCCTAACTTGTCCCTCGGTTCCAGTGCCATGACACAAAATCATCAAAGGCTCACCTGTCCACGTCAGCCCGCTTTCGCGTCCGGGCACCAGGCCCGGTATCCGACCGGTTATCCACGGCAGTCGGCGGAGGAGCCGACCACATTGCCGCAGTTTCCCGTCTCCTTTCGGCTGCCGGCATTCGCTTCTTGGACATCCTGTTCCCGCCCGGGAGTTCAGCTCCCCTTGCGGTCGGCCTACCGCCGCCAACCTTCAGCGACGGACCCGGACGGGGTTTCCACGTTTCGCACACATGAGATGCGACCGGGGTCGGGTGCCCTCTGTACCCCGAGGTCAGCGGTACTCACACGACCAGTAGTTGGTCCCTGGTCGCCGCCTGCCGCTCCTCCACGGCGTAGACCCTGCACCCCGGAATTACTTCCATCCATCCGAGGTCTCTGGGTAACGAGGCATCATCGAGGGTTCACTGTTGTTCACCCACCCGGTCTTCCCCTCCTCCGCTCCCCGGATGGATCGGGGCGCGGTTCGCATGTTCCCTGAGCTTCGAACCCCGGGATTACCCCCAGCGCACGTCAGGGCGGGGACGGGCATCGAGTACTAGCCCGAGATCACGGAGCAGGCATACGCCCACCCTCCTTTCCCGTGGTCCGCTCATGTTGTGCGACCTCGTGTCGCAACCAGTTTTCCCAGTCGAGCATGACCAGGGGCGCGCGGGTGAGGTTCGCCCAGTGCAGATCGGCATGCCCGGTCGTCGTCTCACGGATCCGCACGGCGTCGATGCCGAGGAAGCGGCGGAAGTTCCGGTCGATCCAGCCCTGCCGTACGGATTCCCGGTCGGTGGGCACCGCCGCGAGCGTGCCGAGGGCGTGCTTCAGGTCCGACCACCAGGCGTCGGGCAGAGCGATGTCCTGGGCGAGGGCGGGACCGCCGACGGTGACCGGTGGGACGGGCACATACTCGGTGAGCTCGGCCCGGTAGGCGAGTTCCGACGCGGTCCAGTCGAGGACGCCGCGAAGCCGCGGCCGCGGTACCGATCGCGGCACCTGCGTGTCCGCGGTCGCCGTGCCTTCCCACAGCCGTCCGCCGGCCTTGTCCATCGCGGCGGCGACGACCCGGAGCCAGCATGCCCCGGTCCGGCGTCCGAGGGTGCGGCCCTGCCACCCCCACACCTCCGGCCCCGACGCGGACACCTGGAACCGCTGCGCGGCGGTCGCGTGCGCGCGCCGCATCCGTTCCCTGTCGTCAGGTTCCTTCGGCGCGGTGAACACCGTCTCGCGTACTGCCGGTTCCACCGTCACACCCCCTCCGTCACGACACCGGCCCCGGGGCGCTCAACGGGGCGGGGCAGCAGCGCGTCACGCCCCGGCCACCGGAACACCAGACGGCAGTGCTCCTTGTCCAGGACGTCCCCGGCGGGCAGCAGATCGTCGGGCGTGCCGGCCGGGTGGACCGTCAGGGCGGGGTCAGCGTGCTTGCTGTTGTCGTCGGCGCGCACGTGGCGGTCCCAGGCCCGGACCGTGGCCGCTAGCTGCTCGGCGAGCTGTGGCCCCTGCTCGCCGAAGGCGTGGACGACCCACTCCCACTCCTTGTCCTCCGGGCGTTCGCCGTCCTGCGTCTGGACGTGGGTCACGTAGGCGAGCGAGGCGTCGCCGACGATCGCGGGTGCGTCACGGTCCTTCGCGATGCCGGTCACACCCTCGTCCGGGTCCTGGTGGGCGGCCAGCCGGCAGAAGGCGGGCAAGGTGGTGGCCGCGTACAGCTGCAGGGAGCCGAAGAAGGCGCCCGCCCCCATGACCACACCGGTGGCGACCTCGTGCCGCGGCCTGCGCAGCGCCTCCTCCAGGCCCGCCGTCGGGGCGGCGGCACCGTCGTCGAAGCGGAGCGTCAGGCCGCCGTCGAGAAGGGAGACGACCGGGACGGTGCGGGCCTGCCGCCCCCGGTCGCGGACGAAGCCGCAGTAGGTGAAGTGGCGGGCGTGCAGCACCTGGCCGCGCCGCTCGAAGGAGATCGCCCGGGTGTAGCCGCCGATCTCCAGCGGAAGGACGAGGCGTCCGCCCTCGGCCAGCTGCTCCCGCCAGGCCGGGGCGATGTCCCAGCAGCTGTAGGTGATCACGCTGCCGTCGAAGCCGCCGCGGGGCACGAGGTGGGCGGGTGCGCCGAGGGCCGCGTCGGCTTCGACGACGGTGACGCGGCCGCTGCCGGCCTCCGTGGTGAACCGGCGGGTGCGGCGCACGACCCACGGGTCGATGTCGACGGTGACCACGCGCCCGTCGGGTCCGACGACGTGGGCGATCAGCTCGGCGTTGTAGCCGCCGGATCCCGCCTCGAGCACGATCGCACCCGGCTTCGGGCACAGGTTCTCGATCATGTCGGCCTGGAGCCACGCCGAGGACACCGAGCTGATCGCCGCTCCGGCCTCGTCGCGCCGGGTGACCACGGCCCGGTCGCCGCCGTCGTACGCGGCCGCGAGGTTCGCTTCCGGGGCGAAGCGGTGGCGCGGCACGGTCCGCAGCGCGTCGCGGACCGGCTCGGACGGGGCCCAGCCGCCGTCGATCACCGTCTCGGCCATCGCCTGACGCAGCCGCACCGCCTCGGCCGGCTCACCCGGCACCATCGGCTGCCCGACGGCGATGGGGTAGGAGACCACGGGCGGCAGGTCGGGAACGACTCCGGGCCACACGGCATCCAGCGCCTGCGCGGCCGGGACGAACACGGCGCCGACGCGGGCAAGAGCGTGCAGGTCGAAGAACTCCCAGCGGTCGAACAGCTCCGGTTCCCGGTTGGCCGGGGTTCCCGTCCACGCGGTGATACGGACGACCGCCGTGAGCCGCGGAATGCCGTGACTGTCGTCGACCAGCATCGTCACCACGAGCGCATCCGCCGGATCGGCGACCAGGCCCGTCTCCTCGGCGAGTTCGCGCACCGCCGCGGCGGCGAAGTCCTCCGATGCGGTGGTCTTGCCACCAGGCAGCTCGAGCATGCCGTGCCGGGACCGGCCGAGCAGGACCCGCCCGGCTTCGTCGGTGACGACGGCGAGGGCTCCGGTCAGGGCGTGTCCGGTGGTCGGCCTCTTCTCGACGGCCCGGGTGCCGGTGTGGCAGGGCCCGCGCAGGACCAGGAAGGCCAGACCGTCCGCGTCCAGCCGCTCCACCGTCTCCCATCCGGCGGCGACCAGGGCGATCTCGTCCTCATCCAGGGCGATTCCGCGCCGCTCCGCAGGCGTGTTCTCCACCACCGGCGTGATGACGACGAGAGCGCCACCGTCCCGCAGCCGCTCACCCAGCCCGTGCATGATGCGACCGCGGTCCTTCACGAACGGGTACATCAGCCGCAGCACGACCAGGTCGTACCCCTTCTCGTGCAGCGGGGCCGGGTCATCGCGCTCGATGTCCAGCTGCAGCCAGCGCACGCCCTCGACGTCGGTGTGCTCCGCGCGGGCCCGGGCGATCGCACTGGCGGCGAAGTCGACGGCGTCCACGGTGTAGCCGAGGGAGGCGAGACAGACGGACATCTCCCCGGTCCCGCAGCCCACGTCGAGCGCCCGCCCGCCGCCGTCGGGGGCAGGGGTGTGCTCGGCGAGCAGATCCCGCTCGCGCTCACCGACCTGCCGGAATCCCTTGCCGTCGCTGTAGTGCTGCTCCCACTGGTCGCGGGCGGTGTACGTCAACGTGCTGCTCCTCGTGTAGCGGGGTGATGGCCAGGGCGTGGTGCGGCGCGGAGCCGGGCCAGGGTGCGCCGGCCGCGCTCCACCGGCTCGGGATCGCCGTGGGCGGCGCCGTAGGAGATGCCGGAGACGGCGTCCAGGACGGAGAGGACCGTGAGCCGGGCCTCTTCCTCCGCGGTGAAGGGGCGGCCGTAGCCGTCCATCACGGCCTCCAGAAGGCCCCGCGTCGGCGGCCACCAGCCTGGGCGCGGCCGCGCCCAGGCCGACGACATAGCCGCGGAGCGCGGCTGCTTCTCGCTGGTGGAAGCGGGCGTTCTGGTGGATCTTGACGTACCGGGTGCCGCCCTCGGCGCCACGCGCCCGCCATACGCGGCTTTCCTCGCGTGCCCCAGGTCGAGCAGGGCGGGGTCGGGCACGCCGCGCCGGGTGGCGGCCAGGAGACGGACCACCGCGTCCGGCAGGCCGGGACGGCAACGGGCGCAGTCGGCAGCCTCGGACCCGAACAGGGCATCGTCTGAAACCACCGCAGAGGCCGACTGGCCGGGGCGGGTCATCGCGAATCTCCAGCGACGTGGGCGAGTTGCCAGGTCAGAGCGCCGTTCGGGCTCATGGCGCGCTGAACGTCATCGGCGTCGAAGCGAAGCCGGTACACGGCCGGTTCACCGGCCGCCCGCCGGCGGGCGGCGACATCCCGGACCTCCGCCCAGATGTCCCGGGGGCCGCAGGTCGTCACGTCCCACCGGCGGTGGCCGACCGGTCTCACCCGCATCCACGACCCGCACCGGGGCGCGCCGAGCGTCAGGTCCTCGGCGCCGAAGTGGCGCACCAACCCCGGGTACAGAGCGTCCAAGGCCAGCCACATGCCGCGTGCCGTGTCCGCCGGCGGCGCCACCCGGCTGCGCCGCGTCCGCCCTTCGGCCGTGGTGATCGTCGCGCGGAACCCGGCGGACAGGAACAGCCGGTCGAAGCCGGCACCGGCGCGATGCCCGAACTCGACCGCGCGCAGCTCCGCCTCCACGGTCCCGTCCGGCCGTTTGCCGATCACGGCCAGGCCCGGCCACGACGGCGACGACATCCCGAGCGTCATCAGGGCGCGCCCGCCCGGAGCCAGCTGCACCACCAGGGCCCTCGGCACGCGGCGGACGGCGAAGGAGACGAACATCCGGTCGTAGGGAGCCGCGTCGGCCCACCCCCTGGTGCGTCTCCGGTCGCAACGGCCGGCTGGTAGCCGAGTGCGGACAGGCGCTCGCGGGCGCCCGCGGTGACGTTCGGGTCGATGTCGAGGGAGACGACAC
This sequence comes from Streptomyces sp. NPDC059895, assembly GCF_042731035.1. Taxonomy (NCBI): domain Bacteria; kingdom Bacillati; phylum Actinomycetota; class Actinomycetes; order Kitasatosporales; family Streptomycetaceae; genus Streptomyces; species Streptomyces sp. NPDC059895. Next base: position 89,259 of record NZ_JBHWKO010000026.1, on the reverse strand, counting down.
CGGCGTCGCCGCACACGAAGCACGCCACCGACGCGGTCACCCCGGCGCCGGTCCCGACGTCCAGCACTCGCTGCCCGGGCCGCAGGTCCAGCTGCTGAAGCAGGTCCGCGGTCATGCCCATCGTGCTCGACATCGCGGTCATGGAGCCCCCGCGGCGCGGACCGGCGGCGCGGCCGACGATCGGCTCGCCGTCGTGCTGGATCGCGACACTGTCCCCGCTGTGCAGCCGCTCCAGCAGCTCGTCCCGGTCGGCCGGGCGGGACCAGTCCAGCAGATCCCAGCGCGGCGGGTCCTCGTCCGGGACACTGCGCCGCACGTACGCCTGGGGCATCAGGATCTGGCGCGGCAGCGCGAGCAGGGCCGCACGCACCGGCTGGGGGCCCAACTCTCCGCTCTCCTCCAGCCGGGCGACCATCGCCGCCCGGGCGGCCGCGGCCCCGGATGTGTCGTCGGCGGACCGAGACGGCGGGAGAGCCGCGGTGGGCATCAGGGCGCCCGGCGCGACCCCGGCCTCCTCCGACACCTCGCGCGGCGCCGCGGCGGGCAGCGTGCGGTCATCGGGCTCGATGTGGCCGCCGGGGGTGAGCGGTAGACCGTCGGTGGCCCGATGCCGGGTGTGCAGGACGCGGCGCCGGCGGCTGATCACGACAGCGCTGCGGGTGACGTGCCCAGCAGCGTCGTGCGGGCGGTCATGTCGACGGGCCCGTCCAGCGCTGCGAGCAGCCCGGCCGGGGCGTCACGCTCGTCAGGGTGGTGGCCGAGGTACGCCTCGACGGTCTTACGGATCGCGGAAGAGCTGGGGGCATGAGCGTCGTCTCGCCTTCGACGTGGGGGCGGTTCTGTGGCCGGGCCGGGGAACTCGTACTGATGGGTCGGCTCGCCGTCTCGTGATCGGACGGCTGGGTGCCGCGGGAGCCGGCCGCGGCCTTCGGTAGGTGCTCCGCCCTGCCTCATCGCTGCCTGGTTCGATCTACGTCGATGCGTTCCCCTCGTGGACGTGATGACGGTGCCGGGGTGTTCAACGACACCGCCGCGATGTCGAACGCCTGCTCTTTCGGACGGTTTGCGCACCCTGGGATTGAGCGGTTCTCCGAAGGTGCTCGGTGCACCGACCCTTGCCGCGCAAGAGCACACGCTCGCCGGCTGATTGGCCGAAACGCCGACGCCCGAGCGCTGTGGCTGTGCGTGATCAGGGACGCCTCGCTACGGGCTCCAGGTCCCGCCGGGTCACGGCCTGGCGGCGGTGACCGCCTCGGTGGGACCACCTCGTCGAAGCGCCCGGACGACGCGAAGGTGGAGAGCGCCTCGCACAGGTGCTGCTCGCAGTGACATGGCCTGCGCGAGTCGGTGGGGCCACGACCCGGCGGGAGAGCCCCGCCGGCCTGCCGCGGCCGCTGCCCCCGTCCTCGCGCACCCGCCTCCGCCCCGGCCAGGCGCCACGGGGGCGGCGCACGGACGGGACGGAGGGTGCCGGCCGCGCCAGGAGACGGCTGAGCCGTTCCTCCGGTGCGGACGGCGAAGGATTCGCCCGTTCCTTCGGAGAGAACTCACCTCGATGCCAGCAGCCCCCGCCTCCGCAACTCCGGTGCCAGGCCGTCCGAGAGCCAGTGGGCCTCCTCCAGGTTCGGGAACCCGGAGAGGATGAACTCGCTCACGCCGATCTCGCGGTACTCCTCCAGCCGGTCGGCGACCTCCGCGTGGCTGCCTACGAACGCCAGCGCCGAGCCTCCGGCCAGGAGCCCGAAACCGCCCCAGAGATTGGGCGCCACGTGGAGACTGTCCAGGTCCTCGATGCCGGCTCCTTCGAGGAGGCTCTGGCCCCTGGCCTGGCCGACCGAGCCACGGGCGCCCAACAGCGCGCGGGCCTGTGCGGCGTGGGCCGGGTCGATGCCGGCGAGATGCCGCTCGGCGTCCGCGAACGCCTGCTCGGCGGTGTCCCGGCTGAGCAGCCAGGCGCGCAGGCCGAACCGCGGCGCCGACCGGCCCTCGGGCACCGCCTCGGCCAGCCACTTGATCTTCTCCACGATCATGTCCAGCGGTTCGAGCCAGCTCAGATAGACGTCGGCGTGCTGGGCGGCGACCGGCCGGGCGTACTCCGAGGACCCGCCGAACCAGATCTCCGGCGGCTCGGCGGGCAGGTCGCGCCCCGGGGCCGTCACGGAGGCGTCCCGCGTCGCGAAGTACTCCCCGGTGTGATCGACCGACTCACCCGCCAGCAGCGGCCGGACGATCCGCAGGAACTCCTCGGTGCGGGCGTACTGCACGGCCTTGTCGCCGTGGTCGCCGTAACGGCGTGCCTCCCACCCAGGTTCACCGGTCACCACGTTCAACGCCAGGCGGCCGTGGCCGGCGAGCCGCTGGAAGGTCGCGGCGTGATGCGCGGTCAGCAGCGGGTGCTGGGTGCGGGGGTGCAGCGCCACCAGGAACCGGAGGGTGCGGGTGTGCGCCAGGAGCACGGACGAGACGATCCAGGGGTCCTCGCAGGAGGACCCGGTCGGGACGAGTACCGACGTGCACCCGGCCTCCTCCACCGCCAGGGCGATCTCCGTCAGGTAGGACAGGGTCGGTGCGCGGAAGCCCCCGGGCCCGGCGGAGTCCCGGTCGGGCAGCACGACGTTGGTGCCGCCCTGCCGGAACTGCCGGGCCTCCCCGGAGCTCGGCAGGTACCAGTGGAGGCGGATCTGGGCGTCGGTCGTCATGTCAACGGCCCGCTTTCGATGGGAGAGGTCGGAGCAGTGAGTTCCGGATCGCCGCGTACACCGGTTCCGGATCGTGTCGGAAGTAGAAGTGGTCACCCGTGAACCAATGGGCGGTGAAGTCCCCGGCCGTCTGGTCCCGCCAGGCCAGGAGGGCGTCGGGCGGCACCGAGGTGTCCTGCTCGCCCCCGAAGACCTCGAGGGGCAGCGGAAGCGGATCACCGGGTTCGTGACGGTAGGAGTCGAGCAGCCGCGAGTCGGCGCGGAACGTCTGCATGACCAGGGCGGTCAGTTCGGGATTGGTGGTCACGTGAGGTGGCAGCGCGCCGTAGCGGGCCTCGATCTCCGCCATGAGCTGCGGGTCGGCGAGGCCCGCAAGCCCGGTGGCCGTCCGCCCGAGCTGCGGGGCGGCGTGGGCCGAGGCGATGAGCTTGCGGGGCAGCGGCTTGCCGCGGGCGCGCAGTTCCCTGATCGTCTCGAACGCGGTCAGGGCGCCGAGACTGTGTCCGAAGAACACGGCCGGCTCGGCGAACTCGGTCTCGTCCACCAGATCCCTGACGAACTCTTCGATGGTGTCCGGTTCCCGCTCGCGCGAGCGGGGACCCCGTCCCGGCGCGCAGATGCCGTAGACCTCCACCCCGGGGAGTTCCGAGCCCCACCGGACGAACTCGCTTGGGATCGCGCCCGCGTGCGGGAAGCAGTACAGAGTGACGAGAGGGCGGTCCGCCAGAGGTTTTCCGATGGTCCAGGCGCTTCGTGGTCCGCTCATGGCTTGTCTCGTTTCTCCGCAGGCCGGGTCGCGCGGCACACCCGCGTCACCTCGCGGCTCCCTTTCACGACCGGTGCTGGATGACGGTGTCGGCCAGTGCCCGCTCCGGGGCGTCCGCCAGGCCGACGAGCACGTCGCCGACCGCCGCGGCCAGCACGCCGGCCTGCTTCGCCGAGACCCGCGTCCCCTGGTAGGACAGCACGGCGGCCAGCTCGCCGTCCTCTTCGGCCACGGTCAGGGTGATGCCCGTCTTGGCCTCCCTGGCACCGAGCCGGTCGAGGAAGACCGGCCGCAGACGCGTCCCTCCCAGCTCCGCCGTGCGGTCGCTGCGCAGGTTCATGTTCAACGTGACATCGGTGTAGGGCGAGCGTCCTGGCTGCCGCACCGGGGCCAGCCGCTCCAGGACGTCCTCGAACGGGGCGCCGGCGTGAACGAACGCGTCGAGCGTCTCGGTCCTCAGCGCGGCCAGTACGTCGCCGAGCGAGCTGTTCGCGGTCACGTCGGACCGCAGCACGACGGTGTTCAGGGAGGGCCCGAGCAGGTCCGGGAAAGCGCCCCGGTCCGGTTGGACGGCGGGGACGCCCACCGTCAGACTCGGCTGGCCGGTCCAGCGGTGCACAGCGGTCACCAGCGCCGCGCCCACCACCATGAACCAGGACACCGAGTGGCGGGTCTGGAGGTGCCGCAGCCGCTGTCCCAGGCCGGCCGGCAACGGCACCGTGACCGCCCCGTCCGGCTCGGGCGCCGCCGGCGGCTCGGGGAACTCGACCGTGCTCCTCGCGCCGTCGAGCCGTTCACGCCAGAAGTCGAGGTCACGGCGGTGCCGCTCGCCTCCGCGGGCCGCTTCGCCGGCGGCCACGAACTCGCGGTACTGCGTGCGCGGCGGCTTGGCGGGTACTCCGTCCGCGACGGCACGGTAGTAGCGGTCGAGCTCCGACAGCAGCGTCGGGACCGATTCCCCGTCGATGACGAGGTGGTGTGCGCACACCAGCAGCGCGTGCGCGTGTGCCCCGAGGTCCGCCACGGCGAACCGCAGCAGACGCCCGGACTCCAGGTCGAAGGGCTGCTCCGCGCTCTCTTCGAGCCATTGGGCCAGTTCCTCGTCCGGCTCGGCGGGGTCGGCGACGGACACCAGCTCGATGCGGGGCCGCCACGGCTCCCGGACGACCTGGCGCAGCGCGCCGCCGTCCGTCACGAACGCGGTGCGCAGGATCTCGTGCCCTGCGACCAGCTCGGCCAGTGCACGGTTCAGCACCGCCAGGCCGAGTGGCCCCTCGGCCTTCCAGGACAGCAGGACCGCGTTGCGGGAGCGCTCCTCGACCTGCTCCGCGAGCCAGAGCTGTCGCTGCAGTGGGCCGGCCGCCGGCAGTCGGTCGGCGGCCGTCGCCGCGTCCGCAGCGACGGCGGACACGCGGTCGCCGAGTTCGCGGTTGCCGAGCCCGCGGTCGCCGAGCCCGCGGTTGCCGAGCCCGCGGTTGCCGAGCCCGCGGTCGCCGAGCCCGCGGTTGCCGAGCCCGCGGTCGCCGAGCCCGCGGTTGACGAGTTCGCGGTCGCCGAGCCCGCGGTCGCCGAGCCCGCGGTCGACGAGCGCGGCGAGGTCGCCCAGGCGGGGGTGCTCGAACAAGGCGCGCATCGGCAGTTTCACACCGAAGTGCTGCTGGATCCGTGCGATCAGCGAGACCGCGTTCATCGAGTGCCCGCCCAGCGCGAAGAACGAGTCGTCGGGTTTCACCGAGGAGACACCGAGCAGTTCCGACCACAGCTGCCCGAGGACCGCCGCCGTGCCGCTCCCGGTGGTGACCGGTCCTACGGCCACCGGTTCGGCCGGGGGTGTCCCCGGCCGGCGGCGCAGCGCTTCCTTGTCGACTTTTCCGTTGGGCGTCAACGGAATCTCCGGGACGGTGCGGAACTCTCCCGGGATCATGTAGCCGGGCACCTTGGCGAGCAGGTGGTCGTAGAGGTCGCGCCGGGTGAGCGGGGCGGTGGTGGCCACGACTGCGACGAGGCGGTCCGGCTCGGTCAGCACCGCGGCGTCGTGGACCTGCGGGTGTTCGAGCAGCGCGGCGCGCACCTCGCCGGGTTCGACGCGGTATCCGCGAAGCTGCACCTGGTCGTCGGCCCGGCCGATGAATTCCAGTGCTCCGTCCGGTCGGTACCGGGCCAGATCGCCGCTGCGGAACAGCTTTCCGTCGCCGAACGGCGACTCGACGAACCGCTGCGCGGTCAGCTCGGGCCTGCCGGCGTAGCCGCCCGCGACCCCGTCGCCGCCGACGTGGATCTCACCGACCGCGCCGACCGGCAGCAGCCGACGGCCCGTCAGCCGGTCCAGGAGCAGCAGCCGGGTGGTGGGGATCGGCCGGCCGATGACGCCGGCGTCCGCGTCGACGTCCGCCCGGGTGACGGTGTGGATGCTGGCGTGCACCGTGGTCTCGGTGATGCCGTACATGTTCACCAGCCGCACATGGGGACGGCGTTCCAGCCAGTCACCCAGTACCGCCGGGCGCAGGGCCTCGCCTCCGAAGATCACGTAGCGCAGCCGGTTGAGCCCCGTGGGCGTTGCCGGTTCCCGGTCCGCGATACGGCCGAACGCGCTCGGGGTCTGGTTGAGCACGGTGACCCCTTCGCGTTGCAGCAGCGCCCAGAACTGCTCCGGGTCGCGGGTCTGCTCCTCGGTCACGAGCACCAGCCTGCCGCCGTGCACGAGTGCGCCGAAGACCTCCCAGACCGAGAAGTCGAAGGCGTAGGAGTGGAACATCGTCCACACGTCGCTCGGTCCGAACACGAACGGGAAGCGCTCGTTGGTGACGAGCCGCACCAGGTTCCGGTGGGTGATCACCACACCCTTCGGCTTTCCGGTGGTGCCGGAGGTGTAGATGCAGTAGGCGGGCGCGTCGGCGGCCACCTGAGGCAGGTCGCGGTCGGTGCCGGGTTCGGCGTCGGCGGCGACGGCGGTCCCCGAGAACCCCGGGATGTCAGCGCCGTCCGGGGTCACCGCGAGCCGGGCCTTGGAGTCGTCGAGGATGAAGGCCGCCCGCTCCCGCGGCCCCGCAGGGTCGACCGGCAGGTACGCGGCCCCCGCGAACAGCACGGCGAGGATGGCTTCGATCTGCCGTGGCCCTCGCGGCAGCAGCAGGGCGACGAGTTCGCCCGGCTCCACGCCGTGTTCGAGGAGGACCTTCGCGAGCCGCTGGGACCTGGCGAGGAGCTGTCCGTAGGTGATCTCCGTGCCTTCGTGCGTCAGAGCCACGGACTCGGGCCGGCGCCCGGCGGCCTGCCGGACCAGTTCGTGGACGGTGGTGTCCGGGTACGCGGCGTCGGTCGCGTTCCAGACGGCCAGTTGGGTGTGGCGTTCGTCGTCGGTCAGCGGGTCCAGGTCACCGAGCGCGGTGTGCGGTCGCTTCGCGACCTGCCGCAGGACCGTCGTGAAGTGCTCCGCGAGGGCGGCGATCTGGTCGTGGTCGAAGTAGCGGCCGTTGTAGACGAGTACGCCCTTGTGGCCGCCGTCTTCCGCGCGCAGCACGAGGTGGAGGTCGTACTTGCCGTAGCCGCCCGCGAGGCCGGTCTCCTCCTGTGGCCCGGTTCCGTCGAGGACCGTGACGAGCACGTCGAACAGGGCGGTGCGGCTCATGTCCTTGACCGGGTCGATCCGGCGTACCAGCTCGTCGAACCGTGCGTGCTCGTGCCGCTGGGCGTGCGCGCGCTCGGCCGCGACCGCGGTCGCCAGCCGGCCGAAGGTGACGTCCGGCTGCGCCTCGAAGCGCAGCGGCAGCAGGTTGGACAGGGGGCCGACGATGTCGCGGTCGGCGTCGTGGCGTCCCGGGTGGGTCAGACCCAGCACCAGGTCGGTCTGTCCGGTGTACCAGCCGAGGACGGCGGTGAAGGCGGCCAGCAGCACGTCAGCGGGGGTTACGCCGAGCCCTTCGGCGAGCGTGCCGACCGCTGTGTCCGCCGGGACCGAGAAGCCGGCCGCGGCCTCCTCGTAGACGTGGACGGCGTCGCGCTGACGCCGTTCGGGCAGGCGCAGGGGTTCGGCCGGAGGGCTGAGCACGGCGGCGCGTGCCTCGATGTCCGCGCGCCGCGCCTCTTGCGGTATCCGCTCGTGCCAGGTGCTGAAGCTGCTGGGTTCGGGGGTGTCGCCGAGGAGCTGCCGGGCGAGGAGCCGCAGCGAGTGGTCGTCCGCGACGGCCTGGTGGGCGGTCAGCGCCAGCCAGGCCGAGCCGTCTTCGCGCGGCAGCACGGTGACGCGCAGCAGCGGGCCCTCGACCAGGTCGAACGGTGCGGTGGCGGCTGCGCGCAGCGCTTCGGGGCCGGTGCCGGCGGGCAGCCACTCCGGGCGCACCGGGAGGGTCTCGTGGATGCGCTGCACCACCTGGCCGTCCACGTGGTCGAACGTGGTGCGCAGCGCCTCGTGCGCCCGCACCACCGCCGAGACGGCGGCGTCCAGCCGGGACCGCTCGGGGGCCTCGGGAAGCCGCAGCACGAGCCTGAGGTTGTGGTAGGTCGGCGCCGCCGGATAGATCTCCCCGTTCTCGAACCGGTCCACGAACCACATGCGCTGCTGGTGGGGGGAGGCGGGCCGGACGAGGACGGCGGGCGCTGTCCTCGGGGCGGTGCGGTCCGGCTCGACGGGGACGGCGGGCGCTGTCCTGGGGGCGGTGCGGTCCGGCTCGACGGGGACGGCGGGCGCTGTCCTGGGGGCGGTGCGGTCCGGCTCGACGGGGATGGCGGGCGCTGTCCTGGGGGCGGTGCGGTCCGGCTCGGACGGCACGGGGTCCGCGGCCGGCAGGTCGTCCGTCTCTTCCGGGGCGGCGGCCGGAGCCACCGCGGCCGTGAAGTCGTGCAGGCGGGGGTGGTCGAACAGGGTCCGGATCGACGCCGCCTCGGCGTCGTAGAGCCTGTTGACCGCGAGCACCAGCTTCTCCGCCAGCAGCGAGTGGCCCCCCAGCTCGAAGAACGAGTCTTCCGGGCCGATCTCCCGCACGCCGAGCACTTCGGCCCAGAGACGGGCCATCTCCGTCACCGACTCGTCCGCGGCCCGCTCCGGAGCAGGGCCGGGCCGTGGCCGTTCCACGGCTCCGGGGTCTGTCTCGAGGTCCCGTCGGACGTCGATCAGCGGCGTCTCGGGGTTCTCGGCGACCGAGTCGAGTATGGAACGGTAGTCGTGGGCGAGTTCGGCTATCCGGGTGGGGCCGACGGCTCCGGTCGGGTCCTTCCACAGCACGTGGGTGCCGGCGCTGTCCTCTCGCACCATCGTCGCCAGGACGAAACCGGCGGAGCTCTCCATGCCGAGCAGCCGCAGCGACGCCCGGTGCTCGCCGTGGTGCAGGGGCAGATCCTGCACGTCGACCCCGGCCCGCAGGCCGGCGTTCCAGACCTGGAACACCGTCTGGTGGGTGCGTGCCCCCGCTTCCGGCCCGGTGAGGCCGGCCGCCCGGATGATCGCCGGCAGTGGCAGGTTCCCGTGCGCGACGGCGTCCCTCACGCGACCGTGGACACGACGCGTCAGCGAGGCGTAGGTGTCGTCCGCCGTGGGCCGGTCCAGGACCGGCAGGGGGTTCACGAAGTCCCAGACCAGTTCGCGCAGCGACGCCGAGGACCGGCCGTGGTAGGGCACGAACGACAGGACGTCCGAGCCTCCGCCGTAGCGGCGCAGCAACGCGAAGTAGCTTCCCAGGAGCACCGAGGTGTAGGAGACGCCGATCTCGGTGGCACGTGAGCGCAGCCGGGCGGCGAGTTCTCCGGGTAACAGCTCCTCCAGCACGGTGTACCGCGTCTCGTCCACGCTCGGCGGCAGCCGGAAGCCGATGTCCTGCCCGCCCAGCGTCTGCCGCCAGTACTCCCGGTCGGGTTCGCCTTCCGGACCGTCGGCCAGCGCGTGCGACCGCTCGGCGAAGCGCACCAGTTCGCCGTGGTCGGGGGCGACCGGAGTGGCACCCGCGTAGGTGTCCCTCAGCGCCTCCAGGAGCACGAGGATCGACGCGCCGTCGAACACCAGGTGGTGCACGGCCAGGACCAGGACGGTGAAGTCCGCGCCCCGCAGCAGCTCCACCCGGGCGAGCGGTCCGCGGCGCAGGTTGAACGGCCGTTGCCAGCTCCGGCGTACGGCCTCGTCCCTGGGGAGGTCCGTCGTCGTCTCCGTCACCGGGATCTCCGGGCCGCCCGAGCGGTCCAGGACCAGGCCGCCCGGTGTGGCCAGTACCCGGCCGCGGAGCTGGGGGTAGAGCTCGCCGATCTCCCTGACCGCCGCACGCAGGCGTGCCACGTCGAGTGAACCGGTCACTTCGAACGGCGTCGGGATGATGTTCGTCCAGGCGGTCGGGTCACGTTTCCACGCGACCCAGATGGCTTCCTGCCCGACCGAGAGCGGGACCTGCTTCGGGTCACTCACATGTGCCTCATTTCCGCGTCGCGTCCGGCTTCTTCTTCGCCGCCCGGTGCTTGTCCGGTGCGGCGAAGTCAGGTCGGTCCATGGCGGACAGCCGGATGTGTGGGGGGGCGTTGACGCGCTGCCGCGCGCGACAACGGGAGACGTCTGCCGGCCCCTGGGCGTCGGCATCGGTGGCTCTCCTCGCTCGGGCGAGGACCGGGGCCATGGGCAGACGGGTTCGGCCGAAGCGGCGGATCTCGGGGCTCACCGCCCGGATGATGGTCCGGGCTCACCGCCCGGATGGTGGTCCGGGCTCACCGCCCGGACGGTGTGGGCGGCGCCGCGTCGGCGAGCAGTTGGTGGGCGGGTCAGGCTCGTCTTGTTGCTGGGATCACACCTGGATCCGCACGTGCAGCCGCCTGAGCCACGCGTCGAGCTGCAACACCATCTCGACGTCCGCACGGCCGAGCCAGCCACCACGGTCGAGCCGGCTCGGATCGTCGACGACAGCGGCGGCGGCACGACGGTCCAGCAGCGTGTGCACAGGGGCCGCCGAGTCGTTCAACAGCGCCCGGAGGCGGCTCAGGAGAGCGGATTTGTAGTACGTGTCGTAGGTGATCGGGTAGGGCACCTTCGGCCGGGTGCGCACCGACTCCGGGACCAGGTCGTGCCCGAGGGCGCGCAGGAGGCTCTTCTCCCTGCCGTCGAAGGACTTCGCCGGCGCCGGCAAGTGGTACACGGCCGACACCACCTGAGGGTCGGCGAACGGAAAGCGCACCTGCAGCCCGGCGGCCGTCGATATCCGCTCCGAGTGGAGCACCGTCTGCTCGAGCAGCCGGGTGATCGTCAGGTGATCGATCTCGCGGGCGAGGCGGTCGGCGCGGGACGCGCCCGGCGGGTGCCGCACCTCGGCGACGGCTTCGCGGAACAGCGAGTCGATCCAGCCGGACACGTCGATGGCGCAGAGCAGATCGGCGTCGAACAGCCCGGCCCCGATGCCGTACGGCAGTCCGAAACGCCGGGAACGCTCGATCCAGGGAAACGATGTCAGAGCACGGGTGGGGTCGGGATCCCCGCCGAGCCCGGTGAACACCGCGTCCGCGCCCTCCCCGCTGAGCACCACCGGCACCGCCTCCGCGACCCGGCGTCCGAAGACGTACGGCGTGATGTTCTTGTCGCCGAACGGGGTCGGGTGGTCCTTGGCCGCGGCGACCTCGGCCAGCAGACCGGGTTCCGAGAGCTCGCGGGGGTCGATCTCGGCCTCGTGATGCTCGCACCCGAGGAAGTCGACGACCTCCTGCGCGTACGGCCGGTCGGGAACCGGGACACCGGTCTGGTCGAACACGACCGTGAAGGTCTTCGGGGGGTGTTTCGCGATGCCGGCGGTGAGGCCGGTCAGCACACTCGAGTCCAGTCCTCCGGACAGCAGCACAGCGGGCTCGGAGTCGCCCAGCGCACGGCGCACGGCATCGTCCAGCAGCTCTCTGACCTGCTCGACGGGGCGGCCCGGTGGGGCCTCCGGTGGATCCTGCAGTGACCAGTAGCGCGCCTCGGAGCCGACACCGCCGGCCCGGAACTCGACCGTGCTTCCGGGCACCACCTCCCGCACGTCCGCGAGCACCCCGCGCCCCGGCGGGCGCAGTTGCGTGATCAGCGCGCTCAGGCCGTCGGCGGTGAGCCGGGGCCGGACCCACGGGTGCCGCGCGAGAGTGGCGAGGTCGGAGGAGAACAGCAGGCCGTTCCCGGTCACCACATAGCTGAGTGGCTTGATGCCGAGGCGGTCGCGTCCCAGCAGCACCCTGTCCGCGTCCAGGACGGCGAACGCGAAGTCGCCCTGGAACCGCTCGACAGCGGCTCGCCCCCACTTGAGGTAGGCGTGGGCCACCAGTTGTGAGGGCGAGTACCCCGGGCGCACCGCCAGCGAGGCCGCGAGGCCGGTGGCGTTGGCGAGGTGACCGTCGAAGACCACGGCCACCGGCGGGGCCCCGGCGCGCTCGAGCACCGCCGGCCCTGTGGGCCCGGTCCAGGTGGGACCGACCGTCTGCACAAGGGCGGCACTCTCGTGCCGCCATGTCCCGTGTCCGACCCTGCCGCGCACAGCGAGGTCCGTCATCACGCGGCTGAAGTCCGCTTCGCGCACCTCAGCCTTTTTGGAATAAGCCGACCATCCGGCAAAACTAGACATCGAGACCTCGCGAGATTCTGCAGCCTCACGTAATTCACAGGATTCGAATTACGTCCGTACCGTCTGCCGCGCATGTCCGTTTTTCGGTGACCGCCCCAATAACTTCCGCGACACGTTCGACTCATTTCACTCTGTTGAGCGCTGAGCTCTGGCCGTCACTTCTTGGAACCTCATGGCAATGTAGCCCGACCGGCCGCCGGTAATGTTACGGGATCATGAAATGTGGAAGGTCGAGGCGCACTTATGGCACCTGTCGTCATGTCCTGAATGTTCCGTCTCCGTCGTTTCTTCGTCCTTGCCCACGGAATGGGATGGCACGCGAAATGAACAGCGAAAAGTACGGCTTCGCTGCGGCGGCCGGCATGGATTCCACATTTCATGATCCCGCAACATTACCGGCGATCAACGGGGGAAGATTGCCATGAGGTTCCAAGGAGTGACGGCCGGAACGCAGTGGCAATAGCGCACGAGCGGGGTCGTCCTGGGGTTGACACGGGTTCGGATCTTGCAATGCTGGACCAGTCAACGGGGTGACACTCAATGCGCCGCAAGGTCTTGGCGGCGGGCGGGCGCGACGAACAGGTACGCCACATAGCTCACGGAGATCCGATGACGCAGGAAAACTCTGTCGCCGTAGTCGGGTTGAGTTGCCGATTCCCCGGTGCTCACAACACCGAGGAGTACTGGAGAAACCTTTGCGCGGGCATCGACAGCATCAGCCACTTCGATCGGTCCGCACTCGACGCGTCGGGAATCGACGCCGCGCTCGTCACGGATCCCAGGTTCGTTCCGGCCCGCGGAGTGGTGCCCGACGGTGAACTGTTCGACCGGGAGTTCTTCGGGTACAGCGCCGCCGAGGCAGCGACGATGGACCCGCAGCACCGCGTCTTCCTGGAGTGCGCCGCACAGGCCCTGGACGACGCGGGCATCGACCCCGACCGGTCGGGGGAGTGGACCGGCCTGTTCGCGGGCGGTGACCACACGCCCGCGCCGCCGGCGGGCTCCGTCGACACCGCCACGGCCACTCAGCGGCTGATCGGGCGGGAGAAGGACTTCCTGGCCACCCGGGCCGCATACAAACTCGACCTGCGCGGCCCGGCGATCACCGTGCAGACAGCCTGCTCGACCGGGCTGGTAGCGGTCCACCAGGCGTGCCAGGCGCTGCTCGGCCACGAGTGCGACGTGGCACTCGCCGGAGCCGCCGCGCTCCACCTCCCGCAGGTCGGCGGCCATCTCCACCAGGAGGGGTCGATCCTCTCCGCGGACGGCCGCTGCCGCGCCTTCGATGCCGACGCCTCCGGCACCGTCAACAGCGGCGGCGTGGGAGTCGTCGTACTGAAACGCCTCACCGACGCGCTGGAGAACGGCGACCGGATCGTCGCCGTGATCCGGGGATCGGCGGTGAACAACGACGGCCGGGAGAAGGTCGGCTACACGGCGCCCTCGGTGACAGGGCAGCGGGACGTGATCAGGATGGCGCTGGCCCGGGCGGGCGTCTCCTCCGACGAGATCGGCTACGTGGAGGCGCACGGCACCGGCACACCCGTCGGGGACCCGGTCGAGGCGGCCGCGCTGACCGCGGCCTTCGCCGCCGAGAGCGAGGGCTCCCGGACCGGTCCCTGCCTGCTCGGCACCGTGAAGGCCAACATCGGCCACACCGGCGCCGCGGCGGGCATCGCCGGCCTGATCAAGACCTCGCTCATGCTGCACCACCGCGTCTTCGTCCCGACCCCGCACTTCTCCCGCCCCAACCCGGCCCTGGACCTCGACGCGTCACCGTTCCGGGTCAGCACCGAGTACCGCCCCTGGGAGCAGGCCGGTTCACGGCTCGCCGGCGTCAGCTCCTTCGGCATCGGCGGCACCAACGCCCACCTCGTCCTGGAGGAACCGCCCCGCACCGAGCCGGGCGATCTCCATGAGGCAGACGAGGCAGACGAGGCAGATGAGGCAGACGGGGCAGACGAGGCAGATGAGGCAGACGGGGCACACGCACTCTGCCTGTCCGCCGCCACCCCCGAGGCGCTGCACACGCTGCGCACCCGGCTGGCCGACCGGTTCGGCGCGGCCGACGCGCCCCGGCCGGTGGACGCGGCACGGACCCTGGCCGCGCGCCGGCGCTTCCCGTACCGCCTGTCGGTCGTCGCCCGGAACGCCGCCGAGGCCGCCGCGCTGCTGCGGGACAGCGACCGGACCGCCCGGGCCGCGGAAGCTCCCCGGGTGGCCTTCCTCTTCCCCGGACAGGGCGCCCTGCAAGCCGGTCACGGACAGGCCGCCCACGCACTGCTCCCGGTGTTCCGCGAGGTCTTCGAGACCTGCCGGGCCCACGTCCGCGCCCGCCACGACATCGACCTGGCACCGGCGCTGGACCCCGGCACCTCCCCCGACTGGTTCCTCGACACCCGCCACCAGCAACTCGGCCTGTTCGTGTACGGCTACGCGCTGGCCCGGCAGCTGTCCGCCTGGGGCGTCACCCCCGAGTCCTCCCTGGGACACAGCGTCGGCGAGTACGTGGCCGCCGCGGTCGCCGGTGTCTGGGACCGGCAGGACGCACTGGACCTCGTCCATGCGCGCGCGACCGCGATGCACCGGGCGCCGTCCGGCCGGATGCTCGTGGTGCGAGCACCGCTCGACGAGGTGACGCCGCTGCTCGACGACAGTGTGTCGCTCGCCACGGTGGGGACGGGTTACGTCGTCGTGTCCGGCCCGACGGAACGGATCGAGGCGCTCGCCGCCGACCGGCAGGCCGCCGGCACCGCGAGCCGGCTCCTGCCGACCGCCCACGCCTTCCACTCCCCGCTGATGGCGACCGCCGCCGACGAGCTGCGCAAGGCCGTGGCCACGGTGCCGGGGAAGGCGCCGCACCAGGCGTGGATCTCCGGACTCACCGGCGAGTGGACGGCCCCCGAGCAGGCGCGGGACCCCGACTACTGGGCCCGGCAGCTCACGGGCACCATCCGGCTGGACCTCGGGATGCGCACGCTCGCCGAGGGCGGCGCGCCGGTCCTGGTGGAGCTGGGGCCCGGGGACTCGCTGACCCGGGAGGCGATCCGCCGGTCGGCGGACCTCGTCGCCGTGCCGCTCCTGGGCCGCTCCCCGGCCGATGAGCGCGGGAACCTGCTCGGCGGTCTCGCGCGGCTGTGGGAGGAAGGGGTGAGTGTGGACTGGGAGTCCCTGGCGCCCGTCCGCGCCGGACGGATCTGCTCCCTGCCGCCCCATCCGCTGGCCCGAACCGCCGTGCCGGCCCCGCTCGCGGCACCGCCCCGTCCACCGGCGGCCGCGCCGGTCACGCCCCCGTCCTCCTCGCACCGGACCCCGCAGGCCGTCGCCCCTGTGTGGACGCAGGCCGGTGCCGCCCGTCCCGGCGCCTACGACGTGCTGCTCGCCGGAGACTCCGCCGGGCTCGGCGCGGCCCTGTCCGGTCACGGGGTCACCGCGGTCGCCTGGCGGCCCGGTGCCCTCGCGGCGGCGGCCGGCGACATCGCGGTTCGGACCGGGCGCCGCCCCCTGGTGATCGCCGTTCCACCGGAGCGGGAAGCGCTGACCGGTCCGGACGCGCCGGACGTCGCCCCGGTGCTCGCCGAAGCGGTCGAGACCGCCGGGCGGCTCGGCGCCCCCTTGTTCGTCGCGGGCCGCGGGCTGACCGACGTCCTGGCCGCCGCCCCGGCGGCCGCCGCCCCCGACTGGGGCGCCTGGGCCGCGCACCACTTACGGACCGGACAGCCCGTCGCCCTGCTCGACCTCGGTGACGGCACCGCACCGTCCCGGCTGCCCGGCCCCGGGGCCGACGCGCACGCCTGGCGCGGCGGGCTCTGGTGGGATCTCCGACAGAGGCCCGTGCAGCTCCCCGCCTCCACGGCGGACGGCCCGCCCCCGTCCTGGACCGTGGTCGGCGACGGGCACCCGCGCGCCGCCGCGCTGGCCGCCGATCTGGCCGAGCACGACCTGCCGGTACGGGAGTACGTCGAGGCCGCGCCGCCGCCCGACCTCACCGCTCCCGTGCACGCCGCCGTGGACGGTGTGGCCTGGACCAGCCGGACCACGCCGCTCACCCGGCGGACCGAGCTGAGCCGGCGGCTGGACCTGTACTGCGCCGGGCTGACCGGGCAGCAGATCGTGGCGATGACCGGCCTCACGGACGGACGGCGGACAACCGACCAGGAGCTGCGCCGGCGCATTGATCCCGACCGGCGCCTGCCCGCACTGACCGACTTCTGCCTGCGCGTCCTGGAGCAGGAGGGCTGGCTGTCACGGGACGGCGACCACTGGCAGGCCGCCGACACGCTCACCGCCTCGCTGGCCGCCGCGCTGGCCGTCGAGTCCGAGCTGGACGAACTCCCGGGCCTGACGCGGATGCTGCGCCATGTCACCGCCGCCTACCCCGACGTCCTCGCCGGTCACCGCACCCCCGTATCGGTTCTCTACCCCGACGCCGACACCGGGTTCCTCGACGACTGCCTGCGCGACAACCGGATTCCGCTGGACGACTGCGCCGCCGCGCTGGAGGCCCTGCGCGACGTCGTGCGCACCGCGACCGCCGGAGCCGGGGAGACCGGCCGGACGCTGCGCGTCCTGGAGATCGGCGCGGGAGCCGGCCGGCTCACCTGGCCCCTGCTGACCGAGTGGCCCGGCCGGCGGGGCATCGAATACCACATCACCGACGTCAGTCCGCTGATCGTGCGGCGTGCCGAGGCCCACGCGGCCGAACTCGGTCTGACCGGCCTGAGGTTCTCCACCTACGACATCGGAACGGACCCGGCCGACCAGCGGCTGGTGCGGGGCAGCTACGACCTGGTGCTCGGGTACAACGTCGTCCACGTGGCCGAGTCGGTTCCCACCGCGCTGCGGCGGCTCGCGGGGCTGCTGCGGCCCGGCGGCCGGCTGGGCCTGGTCGAGGTCACGGAGATCGCCCGCTGGTCCCATGTCATGTGGGGCCTGGCCCCGGGATGGTGGGACTTCGAAGACGAACTGCGCACCGACTCCATCCACCTCGACGCACCCACCTGGCTGCGAGCGATCGACGACGCCGGATTCACCGACGTCCGGGCGGTGGACGCCAGTCTCGCCAGTGACCACGTGGTGGTGTTCGCGGCCGGCCCCGGACCCGAACCCGAACAGCCGCCGGGCGACGGCGGGCTGCTCTACCTGCCCCGGACCGGCCCGGACTCCGCGGACCGGTGGCGGGAAGTGCGCGAGCGGCAGCCCGGCCGCGCCCCCGCCTGGGTGGTGACCGAGGACCCCGACTCCTGGCAGGGCGAGCGGCTGCGCCGCGGACTCGACCCCTCGCCGGACAGCCACGCCTGGGGGCACCTGGAGGTCCCCCGCGTCGATCCCGGCCGGCTGGCGCGTCTGCTCGCCCTGGACCCGCCGCCCGGACGCCTGCGACTGCCGGACGGCCCACCCGCACCCGAGGCGGACCCGACGGCCCCGGGTGCGGACGCCGGGTCCGCGGCGCCGGCGCCGGCCACACAGGTCACGCCGGCCGCACCGACCCCGGCCGAACCGTCCGGCACGGCCGGCGCGGACGGCCTCGCGACGGACCTGGCCGCCCTGTGGTGCGAGGTGCTGGGCACCCCGACGGTGGGCGACGACGCCGACTTCCACGGGCTCGGCGGAGACTCGCTGATGCTCGTGCAGCTCAGCGGACTGATCGGCAGCCGTCTGGGCCACGACGTGCCCGTCACGTCACTGCCGCACGACCTCACCTTCGCCGCGCTGGTCAATGCCGTCCGGCACCTCGTCCCCGCCGTGGAGCAGACCCGCGCCCCCGACGCCACGGCACCGGCGCCGCTTCCCGACCCCACGCCCGACCACCTGCCCGACCACCTCACCCTGCTCCGCGCGGCCGACTCGGGCCGCCCGCTCTTCCTGGCGGCACCGGCCACGGGCAGCACCCTGTGCTACCGGCTGCTCGCCGACCATCTCGACGGCAGCCGGCCGGTCTACGGTCTGGACGCGCCCGGCCTCAACGACCACCGCCGTCCGCTGGCCCGCCTCGAGGACATCGCCGCGCACCACGTCACCGTGTTGCGGCAGGTGCAGCGCAACGGGCCGTACCTGCTGGGCGGCTGGTCGTACGGAGCGATGGTCGCCCACGAGATGACCCGCCTGCTGGAGACGATGGGCGAGTCGGTGGAGCTTCTTGTGGGCATCGACGGCTTCCTGCCCGCCACCGGCGGCCTGCCGGTCGGCGCCCTGCCGCACTGGCTGGTGCCCAGCCTGCGCCTGCAATGGGAGGCCCGCTTCCACGGCGCCCGCTCCCGGCGCCCGGTGCCGGAACGGCCCGAGGGCGAGCTGCCCCGGGTGCGGGAGCTGGCCGGGCTGCGCCTCACCGCCGGTGTGCCGGACTACGTACGGCTGCACAACACCAGCATCAGCGCCCTGCTGCGCCACCGCCCCCGGCCGGTCCGCGCACCGATGCTGCTGCTCAAGGCCGGCACCGACCAGGACCGGCGTACCAAGCTCGGCCGGCGCATCGCCCCGCTGTACGGCGCCGGGGTGACCGTGCGCCCCCTGCCGGGCGACCACCACAGCATCCTGGGCAGCCGGCACGTACCCGCGCTCGCCGCCGCGATCGACCAGGCCCTGGCGCCACCGGCGGACTCCGACCGCTGACGCACTCCCCCCACCCCGATTGGCTTGCCCATGGTGCGACGACGTCCTGCCCAGCCACGCAACTTCTCGTCCGACCCCGACCGCCCCAGCTTCCTGGAGGAGCTGTACCAGGGCCGCTTCCGCTGGGACCTGGTCCACCCCGTCGCCGAGCAGGACGCGGCCGACCGCGCGGCCGGGGACCGGGCCGTCGCCGAACTGGGGGCCTTCCTGCGCGAACACGTCGACCCGGCCGAGGTGGAGGAATCGCGGCGGCTGCCCGAGAGCCTGTACCCGCTGCTGCGGTCCCGGGGCTACCTGAGCCTCCAGCTCGACCCCTCGCTCGGCGGCCTGGGCCTGTCGCACTTCAACGTGTTCCGGGTCGTGCAGGCCGCCGCGAGCCACTGCTTCCCCGTCGCCCTGGTGATGGGCATCGAGAACTCCGTCGGCGCGCCCGCCTTCTGGCCGGTGGTGCCGGACGGGCCGCTGAAGGACCTGCTGCACCGGCACCAGAAGCTCGGCGGCCTGTCCGGCACCGCGGACACCGAACCCGGCGGCGCCGCCAACCAGCACCGGGCCACCACCGCCGTGCCGGTCGACGGCGGGGCGGCGTACGTGCTCGACGGCCACAAGGTCTTCGTGGGGCACGCGCCCCTCGGCACGCTGTTCAGCGTGACCGCGACCGTCCGGGAGAACGGCACCGCCACCAACCAGGTCTTCTTCGTGGAGGCCGACACCCCGGGGTTCTCGCGCGGGCGGTGGCACGAGTTCTCCGGCATCCACGGCTTCCCCAACGGCTGGATCACCCTGGACAACGTCCGGGTGCCCGCCTCGCACCAGCTCCTGGAGGAGGGGAACGGACAGGCCCGCCTGACCCCCGCCGTCTCACGGCTCGTCACCCGGGGACGGCTGCACATGATCGTGGCGCCGTCGCTGGCCGTGGCGAAGCTGTGCTGCCGGTGGTCCCGTGAGTTCGTCAACCGCCGGGTGGTGGACGGACGCCCGCTCGGGGAGTACGAGGAGATCCGGCGCAGGCTCGCCGACTCGCTCGCGGAGACCTTCGCCGTGGAGAGCGTCGCCCGCGCCGCCCTGCTCAACGAGGACCAGGACCTGGGACGCAACACGGCCTTCGAACAGAACGTCGCGAAGAACATCGCCTCCGTCGTCGCCGACCGCGTGGCCGACCGGACCCTCTCCCTCACGGCGGCGGAGGGCTATGAGACGGCGGCGAGCAAGAAGCGCCGCGGGGCACCGGCGCTGCCGGTGGAGCAGGCCGTCCGCGACGTGCGCAACATGCGGATCTCCGGCGGCGTGGACTTCATGATCGACTACTGGCTGGCGGGCCGCAACATCCTGTCGTACTACTACCCCGAGCCCGACGAACCCGAAGCCCCGGCCGCCCCCGACGCGAGCCTCCTGGACGCCGACCTGACCGACCGCAACCGCGCCCATCTCGCGGCGGTCGTCGAGGAGACCCACCGGTTCGGGCTGACCTGCCGGGAGCTGGCCCGCCGCCACCCGGACCGGTCCGAGCTCACCGCCCGCCAGCGCGTGCTGGTCCTGCTCTCCCAGATCTCCGCCGAACTCCTCACCATGGCCGTCGTCCTGGCTCGCGCCTCCGGCATGACACGGACCGCCGCGCCGGCGGCCGAGGACGGCCAGCGCCTGGCCGACCTGTACTGCGAGGCGGCCCGGCACCGTGTGGCCGGGCACCTGCGGCAGCTGCGGGACGCCGCCTCCGACGACGACAGCGCCGACTACGCCGGGCAGAGCACAAGCTGGCTCTCCGCCACCGGGCCCCACCCGCTCTCCGAGGACCTGCTCTGACGAGGGAGCGGCGTCACCCGCCGTGCGGACACGTACTCGACGAAGGAGCAGTTGCCATGACGGTCCCCGACCACACCACCCAGGGCCGCCCGTCCGGCGCCCCGGAGCCGGACGAGGAGGTGGTGGTCCCGGCCTCGGCGTTCCAGCAGCGGATCTGGCTCGCGGAACGGATGGACGCCGCCGCCACGTACAACGTGCCGCTGGCCTGGCGGGTGACCGGCCCGCCGCTCGACGCCGACACCCTGCGGCGTGCCCTCGCGCTGCTGGTGGCACGGTTCGAGATCCTGCGCACCCGGTTCGAGGAGCGGGACGGCACCCTGCGGCAGCGGATCGGCGTGCCCTGGAGCCCGCGGGTGGACCGGGTCGACCTGCGCGGGGACGGCGCCCCGCAGGACGCGCTGCACGCGTGGCTCCGCCGGGCCGCCGACGAACCGTTCGACCCGGCGTCGGGCCGGCTGCTGACCGCCGCGCTGCTGGAGACGGGCGGCCCCGGGGGACAGGTGCTCTTCGTCCGCCTGCACCACCTGGTGTGGGACGGCGAGTCCGCCGGGATCTTCCTGCGGGAGCTGGCCGACTGCTACACGCAGGCGTCCGGCGGCGGCCCGGCGCCCGGGCACCGCCCTCTCCCGGCGGTGGCCGCTCCGCGCGACGGCCGCGCACAGTACCGGGACTTCGTCGCCGCGCAGGACGGCGGCGACACCGGGCAGCGGGCCGCCGAGCTGGCGTACTGGACCGACCACCTCGCCGGGGCGCCCGCCTACCTGGACCTCTCGCCCTGCGGGCCGGACCCCGAGGGCAACGGCACCGTGACCGTCCCCCTGCCCGCGGGCCTGGCCGCCCGGCTGCGCCGCGTCCAGCAGGACCAGGTCTGCACCCTGTACCAGCTCGCGGCGACGGCGCTGGCCGCCGTCCTGCACCGCTGGACCGGCCGGGACGACGTCGTCTTCGGCGCCCCGCTCGCACAGCGCGACGACCCGCGCTTCGCGGGGCTGATCGGACCGTGCCTCAACACGGTGGTGCTGCGCTCGCGCCCCGCCGCCGACGCGACGCTGCGGGACCTGCTCGTCAGCCTGCGCGGAGAAGTCCTCGACGCGTACCAGCACAGCGGCGTCCCCTTCGAGAAGGTGGTGGAGCGGCTGAACCCACCGCGCCGCTCCGGCCACGTCCCGTACGCCGACGTGACCCTGAGCCTGGAGACCGTCCCCGCCGAGCCGCCCCGGCTGGGCGGGGGCACGCTGGTCAGGCTGCCGCTGTCCTCGGAGGACGCCGACTACCGGGCCAAGTTCGGACTGACCGTGGTGCTGACGCTCTCCGGTGACACCCTCGAGGCGGCCTTCTCCTACCGCGGCGACCACGCCCACCGGGCCGACGTCGCCCAGCTGGCGACGCTGTACGGGCGACTGCTGGCCCGGCTCCCGGAAACCCTCGGCAGCCGCCTCGACACCCTCGACCTCGTGGCGGACGACGCCGCGGAGCTCGCCCGCCTGGACGCCTGGGAGAACGGCGGTGAGGCCGGCCCGACGACCACCGTCCCGGACCTGCTCGGCCGATGGGTCCGTCAGACGCCCGACGCCCCGGCCGTGGACACCGCGCGAGGCGTCCTCACCTACGCCGGACTGCACCGGCGCGCACTGGCCCTCGCCGCGCGTCTGCGGCCGCTGTGCCCGGCCGACGACCCGGTGGTGGCCGTGCTCCTGCGCCGGGGCGAGGACCTGGTCGTCGCGATGCTCGCCGCCTGGTACGCGGGCGCCGCCTTCTGCCCTCTCGACCCGGACCTCCCGGCGGCCCGGGTGGGCGAGCTGCTCGACGACCTGGGCGCGTGCGCGGTGATCGCCGACGGCCCCTCCGGCGCCGCGCACCCCGCCGCGGCCGGCCTACCGGTCCTGGGCGTCGTGCCGGGTGCCGGGGACGGCCTGCCGGTCCTGGGCGTCGTGCCGGGTGCCGGGGACGGCCTACCGGTCCTGGGCGTCGTGCCGGGTGCCGTGGACGGTCGGCCGGTCCTGGGCGTCGTGCCGGGTGCCGTGGACGGCCGGCCGGGACAGGACCGGCCGGCGACGGGGACGGACACCGTCGGCCCGCACCTGGCCTCGCCGCGGGCGGCGGCGTACATCGTCTACACCTCCGGTACGACGGGCAGGCCGAAGGGCGTCGTCGTCCGCCACCGCAGCCTGGCCCAGCTCGCCTCGTGGGGACGGGAGTCGTTCGGTCTGGAGCCCGGAGACCGGACCGGGCAGCTCCTGGGAGTCGCCTTCGACGCCACCCAGTGGGACGTGTGGTCCGCCCTCGCCTCCGGCGGCTGCGTCGTCCCCCACGAGGGAGCACCGGCCGCCGACGACCTCGCGGACTGGCTCACCCGGCGGCGAGTTACCGTCGTCCTGCTCGCCACACCGCTCGCGGAAGCACTGTGGGCGTCCGGGGCGGCACTGCCGCGGCTGCGCCAGCTGATCGTCGGTGCCGCCGCCCTGACGAGGACGCCGCCCGCCGGCACCCCGTACCGGATACGCAACGCCTACGGTCCCACCGAGTCGACCGTGATCGCGCTCACTCACGACCTCTCCGGCGGTGCCACCGGGCCGATGAACACCATCGGACGGCCCATCGCCGGAACCCGGGCCGAGATCCTGGACCCGGCGGGGCGGCGCTGCGCCGCCGGAGTGCCCGGCGAGATCTTCCTGCGGGGCGCGGGCGTCGCGGCCGGCTACTGGCGGCGGCCGGAGTTGACGGCGGAGCGCTTCCACGGCCGCGCCGGCCCGGTCTACCGCACCGGGGACCGGGGCCGGTGGCTGCCGGACGGCACCGTCGAGTACCTGGGCCGGGTGGACCGGCAGCTGAAGGTCCGCGGCCACCGGATCGAACCGGGCGAGATCGAGGCGGCGCTGCTGCGGCACCCCGCGGTGTCCTCCGCCCTCGTGCACGGCGACCCGGGCCGCACGCCCAGCCTGGTCGCCTACCTCGTCGCCGCGTCACCGGCGGGGCAGCGGCCCGACCGCGCCGAACTGCTCGACGACCTGCGGTCCCGGCTGCCCGCTCCCTCGGTCCCCGAGGCGTACGTATGGCTGGACCGGCTGCCCCTGAACGCCAGCGGGAAGGTCGACACCGCGCGGCTGCCGCGGCCGCGCCGCGAGGACCTGCCGGTGGCCGCCGAGCGGACCGCCCCGCGCGACGACACGGAACGGCGGATCACGGCCGCCTGGGCGGAAGTCCTGGGCCGCGACGAGATCGGCGTGCACGACAACTTCTTCGACCTGGGAGGCAACTCCCTCCTGCTCACCCGGCTGCACACCTCGCTCCACGGGCGCGGGTTCACCGCCCTGACCCTGACCGCGCTCTACGAGCACACCACGATCGCCGCCCTGGCGCGGTTCCTCACGGCTTCCGAAGCACAGCCCGCCGCCCCCGCCGACGGGCTCCGCGACCGCGCGGCGCGGGCGCGCCGGGCGATGGCGGACCGGGGCTCGCGCGGCAGGGACGGCCGGGCGGGCGTCCGGGGGAGTGACGGCTGATGTCTCCACCGCCCGGCAACGCGTCGCGCGGCGTGCTCCGTACGGTGCTGGCCGCCGAAGTGCTCTCCATGAGCGGCTCGCAGCTCAGCGCCGTGGCCATGCCCTGGTTCGTCCTGGAGAGCACGGGTTCGGCGGCGGACATGGGGGTGGTGATGGCGGCCCAGATGATCGCCGTCGCCCTCTTCGGCGTACTGGGGGCTCCGCTGAGCGGACGCCTCGGCCCCCGCCGGGTGCTGGTGGCATCCGACCACAGCCGTGCCCTGCTGGTGGCGCTGGTGCCGCTGCTGCACCAGGCCGGTCTGCTGCCGCTGCCGGTGATCATGCTCCTGCTCTTCGCCATCGGCTCCTTCTTCGCCCCCTACACCGCGAGTCAGCAGGCGCTGCTGCCGTTCCTCGCCGGCGAGGACGAGAAACTGCTCAGCCAGGCCAACGCCCACCTCCAGGGCGCGACCCGCCTCGCCATCCTGATCGGCCCGCCCGTCTCCGGACTGCTCGTGAGCTGGCTCGGTGCGCCGACCGTCCTGCTCCTGGACGCCGGGACCTATCTGGCCTCCGCGCTGATCCTCGGTCTCCGTATCCCGCGCGGCCTCGCCCCGCCGGTCCGCACCGCCCGCCGGAACACCGGGGCCGCGGTGAACGTGCTGCGCCGCGACCGGCTGCTGGGCTGCTGGACCCTCGGACAGGTCCTGACCGAAACGGCGTGGCAGGCCCTGTTCGTCCTGCTGCCGGTCCTCGCCCTCGAGCAGTACGGCGGCTCGGCCACCCTGGCCGGTCTGCTGCTCGGCGCCTTCGGCGGCGGAGCGCTCAGCGGCACCCTGCTCGTCGGACGGGCTCTGCGACGCCTCTCCCCGACCCGGCTGTCGGTCCTCGGCAGGATCGGCCAGACCGCGGCCTTCTTCGCCCTGCTGCTGCCGCTGAACGCGCCCGGACTCGCCGCCGTCCTGTTCACCGCCGGGCTGCTCAACGGCCTGTCCAACGGACCGATCGCGGCCGTGCGCACCGCGCGCATCCCGGCCCCGCTGCGGTCGACGGCGCTCACCCTGATCGCCGCCTTCGGGCTGACCGGCGGAAGCGTCGGTCTGGTCACCAGCGGAGCGGCGGCGGAGAGCCTGCCGCTGCACACCGTGTTCGCCCTGCTGGCCCTGTGCCAGGTCCTGGCCGCCGCGTGCTTCGTCCTGGGCGCCCGCCGGCCCCGCCGGGGGACGGCGGCGCGAACCCCCCGCGAAACCGGCCCGCCCGTTCCCACCCCACCGCGCCCCGCCCATGACCGACGGCCTCCCCGCCCCGACTCACCCGACGCATGACGGACGAGAAACGAAGGATGCCGATGACCTCGCTCGCACAGCGCTGCTGCCCGCATCTGGCAGGCGCCCCCGACACCGACCACGCCCTCGGGCCCGACTTCGTCCAGGACCCCTTCCCCGCCCTCGACCGGCTGCGGACCGAAGGCCCGGTGCACCTGGTCACCCTGCCCAACGGCGCCGAACGCTGGCTCGTCACACGCCACGACGACGTGATCCAGGCCCTGGAGGACCTCCGGCTGAGCAACGAGCTCGGGCGCGGTCTCCAGCAGAGCCTGCCGCCCGAGCCGCTGCCGCCGCGCGCCCAGGTCGGCCTGCGCACCACGCAGCTCCTCGGCCGCGCGATGGCCAACCTCGACCCGCCGGACCACGACCGCCTGCGCAAGCTCATCGTCCGGGGGTTCAGCGCGAAGCGCGTCGAGGGAATGCGCGACCGAATCCAGCAGAGCACGGACGAACTGTTCGACGCGCTGGGGGACGCGCCCGAGTTCGACCTGGTCGAAACGGTGGCGAACCGGCTCCCCATCGCGGTGATCTGCGAGCTGCTGGGCGTCCCGGCCACCGACACCGGACTCTTCCGCACCGCCGCCTCCGTGGTCGGCGGCCATATCGCCGACGACGAGGCCGCCCTGCGCGTCGTCGCGGCCCTCGACGCCTTCGACGCCTACGTACGCGAACTGATCGACGCCCGCCGTACCACGCCGCGGGCCGACCTCATCAGCGACCTCGTCACCGCCGAGACGGACGGCGAACGCCTGACGGAGGACGAACTCGTCAGCATGATCGGGATCGTCCTCTTCGGCGGCTACGAGCCCTCCGCGCAGCTGATCGGCAACGCCCTGGTCGCGCTGTTGCAGCACCCGGACCAACTCGCCGCCGTACGCGCCGACTTCGGTCTGATCCCGGCCGTGATCGAGGAGACCATGCGGTACGACGGTCCGGTCACGCCGGGACTGAGCCGCTACGCCCTGGAAGACGTCGAGATCGGTGGCACGACCATCCCCAAGGGCTCCTACGTCATCGTCAGCACCGCCTCCGCCAACCGCGACCCCGAGCACTGGCCGGACCCGGCGACGTTCGACATCGGACGCTCGTTCACGGCGCGCTCGCTGGGGTTCGGCCACGGACTGCACTACTGCGTGGGGGCACGCCTCGCCTCCCTGGAGGTGGAGATCGTGATCGCCGCCGCGCTGCGCCGCTACCCCCGCCTGCGGCCGGCCGTCCCGGTGGCGGAGATGGAGCGCCGGCCGGGTTCGGTGCGCGGGCTGCGCGCGATCCCGTTGCGGGTCGACTGAGCGAAGACGGCCGGCACGCGGGAGGTCTGTCCGGGAGCCATCGCTTCCCGGACAGACCTCCCGCGTTCACCCACCGACCGAGCCCGATCGCCCCGCCCGCAACACGCTCGCCCCGACCGGCCGGTCGCCTCGCGCCTCCTGCCGCCGCGCCGGCCGCCCGGCGCTCGCGACCTGGGGGCCGGGGGCCGCGAGGACGGTCCGGCGGCTTCCGCACCGCCCCTGCCGGTCCGCGGGGCCGAGGCGTCAGGCGGCGCCGCCGTCCGGTTCCGGGCCCGGCGGACGAACACCTCGTACAGGTCCTGCGTGGCCTGCGGTACGGAGTCCGCCTTTCGGCGCCGGAGTAGCAGCAGCACATGGCCGACCTCACCGGCGAACGGCCGGCAGGTGAACCGGCGAACGGCCGGCAGGTGAGGGTGCCGAGCCGCTGCGAGGGGGCGCCGACCACGCTGAAGTCCGGCCTCTTGCTGCGGCGGGCGCAGAACGATCACTGACGGCGCCGCGAGCGGTTCGTGCAGCCGGGGAAGTCGGCGCAGAATGGGAATGTGATCTTCCGAAGCGGCCGGGCAATCCCCTGGCGGGGGCGGACCGTATACAGGGGTGTGCCGAGCTTCCGGTTCCCCGCCGACCGTCTCCCCGACGAGGCTCTGCTGTCCGGTCTGGCCGCCGGTGATCCGGATCTGGCGGTCACCTTCGTACGGAGGTTCCAGCGCGCGGTCTTCGGTGTCGCCGTCGCCGTCACCGGAGATCGGCAACTTGCCGAGGACATCGCCCAGCAGACGTTCGAGCGTGCATGGCGTCATGCGCAGATCTACGACTCGCGCCGCGGGTCGGTGACGACCTGGCTGACGACCATCGCGCACAATCTCGCCATCGACGCCGTCCGTGCGCGGCGGACGCAGCCGGTGGCACCCGAGGACCTCGACGCGCTCCTCGACGCCGTGACCGATACCCCCGAGCAGTGGGCGCTGGCCGACGAGGCCTCGTCCCGGCTGCGGGCCGCCGTGGCGCAGCTGCCGCGGGAGCAGGGCCGTGCCCTGGTGATGGCGGGCATCTACGGAATGACGGCCCAGCAGATCGCCGACCGGGAGAAGATCCCGTTGGGCACCGCGAAGACCCGGATCAGGACAGCGATGGGCAAGCTGCGCACCACACTCGCCTCTCCGAATCGAGGGGACCATGGCCAGTGACATGACCTGCGAGGCGCTGCGGGAGATCGGCGCCGAGATGGCACTGGGCGTGCTGCCCGGCCGTGAGCGGGCGGTGGCGGTCGCGCATCTGGACCGGTGCGCGGCCTGTCGGGAGTACATCGAGCACATGACCCTGGTGGGCGACGGACTGATCGGGCTGGTGCCGGGCAGCGAGCCGCCGCTCGGGTTCGAGACCCGGGTGGCGCGCGGACTGCCCCAGGACGTGACGGCGCACGAGGGGGACCCCCACACGCGGGCGTCCGGCCCCGCGTACGAGGCGGCCCGCAGTCGCGCACGCCGTGTCCGGCTGCGGGTCGCATCCGCCGCGGCCCTGTTCGCGCTTGTGTTCGGATTCGTCGGCTGGGCGGTCGGCACCGCCATCGAGAGTGTCACGGCCCCGAGCTCCCCTGCGGTGGAGACCCAGACGCTCTTGATGGAGGGAGAGCTGACCTCGGCCTCGGGCCTCGGGCCGTCGGTCGGCGACGTCTACGCCCACCCCGGAGACCCGGGGAAACCGGGTTGGATCTACATGAGCGTCGACCTCGCCGCTGTCGGCACGCCCTACAGCGGCAAGGTCGTCTGCCTCCTGGAGCGCTCGGACGGCACCATGATCCGCGTGGGCACGTTCTCCCTGAGCAACGGACGTGGTGACTGGGGTGCGGCGGCCCCGGTCGACCCCGAGGCGCTCTCCGGCGCCCGTCTGACCACCTCCGACGGCACCGTCCTCGCCACCGGCCACTTCGAGACCGGCCCGAGCGCGTGACATCGGCGCCCCGCCACGACCTCAGGGGCAGGCGGTGCGGTGTCCCGGGCCGGGCAGCGTCGCGTCGAGTGCGGCGGCCAGATCGGCAACCGAGGGCCGGGACGACGGATCGGTCCGAAGGCAGCCGTCGATGGCCGCCGCGAGCCTTCCGGGCAGACGCCGCCGCGAGCCGATCGGCGGGGCGGTCCCTGCCGACTGCGGATACCAGTCGTCCCGGCCGCCCGTGACGCTGCCGCCGCAGGGCTCGTCCCTGTTCTCCCCAAGGGGAGAGACCTCGCGGGCAGCCCCGCGGCTGAACGGTGTGTCCCCGGCGGCGACCTCGTACAACGTGATGCCGATGCCCCACACGTCGGCGGCTGCCGACAGCGGTCCGCCGCGGGCCTGCTCGGGAGCGAGGTAGCGGAACGTGCCCACCCCCGCGGGCGCGGGCCCGGGCGGCCGCGCGATGCTCAGGTCGAACACCTTGACGTGACCGCGGTCCACCACCACGTTCGACGGCTTGAGGTCCAAGTGCAGCAGACCCTGACCGTGGAGGTAGTGGATCGCGGAACACAACTGCACCCCGAGCAGCGCCACGTCGGCGGCGGACGGCCGGCGCCGCAGCCGGTGGACGAGGTGGGACAGCGTTTCGCCGGTCAGCGTCTCCAGCACGACGAACGGCACCGGCGACTCGAACGTCTCGTACGCGCGGACCAGGTGCGGATGGGTGAAGGCTTCCAGCCACCGCCCCTCACGCAGCAACTGGTCGCGGAGCTGCTCCTGGTCCCGGCGGTCGGGGCGCACCGCCTTGATCACACAGCGGCAGTCCCGTTCGTCGCTCCAGACGTCGTAGACGTCGAGCCAGCCGCTGCGCGCCAGATGCGCCAGGACCTCGTAGCCCGGGACCGGTCTCGTGCCGGGTGCCAGCGGAGGCGCGGTCCGCGCCGCCGGGACGCTCACGGCAGCACCGTCCCCGGGGCCGAGGACCCGGCTGGGGCCGCACCGGCCAGGGTGCCCAGCCGGTGCAGCCGGGCGTATGTCCCGCCTCGCTCGAGCAGGTCGTCGTGGGTGCCGCACTCGACGATCCTGCCCTGGTCGAGAACCACGATCCGCGTGGCGTCCCGGACGGTCAGCAGGTTGTGGGAGATGACGACGGTCGTCCGCCCGGCCATGAGCCGGCGCAGCGGGTCCATGATCCGACGGCCGGACCGCACATCGAGGCCGGTGGTCGGTTCGTCGAGGAGGAGCACGGGCGCGTCCCTGATCATGGCGCGGGCGATCGCCAGGCGCTGGCGCTGCCCGCCGGAGAGCGTCCGGCCGCGCTGGCCGACCATCGTGTCGTAGCCCTCCGGGAGCAGCTCGATGAACTCGTGCGCGTCCGCGGCGCGCGCGGCCGCGACGATGTCCGCCTCCGTCGCCTCTGGCCGGCCGTAGGCGATGTTGTCCCGCACGGTGCCGTGGAAGACCAGCGTCTCCTGCCAAACCACCGCGACGCTCTCCCGCAGGTCGGACAGGCGCAGGTCCCGCAGATCCGTCCCGTCGAGGCGGACCGCGCCCTGGTCGGGGTCGTAGAAGCGCAGCTGCAGCTTCGCGACCGTCGACTTGCCTGCCCCGCTGGCCCCGACCAGCGCCAGCGTCTCTCCGGCTGCCGCGTGGAACGACACGTCCGACAGCGCCCAGGACGGCGTACCGGGATAGCGGAAGGAGACGTTGTCGAACTCCACGTCACCCCGCGCGCGGCCGATCCGACGGGCGCCGGCGGCCTCGACGACCTGCGGCCGCTGGTCCAGCAACTCGATGATCCGTTCGGCCGCGGCGGACGCCGCGTAGAAGGTGGTGCCGAGGTGGGACAGGCCGCGGACCGGACTGTAGAGGTTGCCGGCCAGCGCCAGGAAGACCAGCAGTTCGCCCAGCGTGAGCTGCCCCTGGGCCAGCTTCCAGGTGCCCAGGCTCATGACCGCGAGGACGCCGGACACCTCGATGACCTCGACGAGCGATCCGTAGACGGCGCGGATCCGCGTCGAGGCCATCGTGGCCCGGAACCTCCCGACGTTCTCACGCTCGAACCGGCGTTCCTCCCACCTCTGCCGGTTGTACGCCTGCACCAGGGCGACGTTGCCCAGCGACTCCTCGGCGATCGCGCTGATCGCACCGCTGCGGCGCCTGCGCTCCCGGGACGCTTCCTTGATCAGCCGCGAGAAGTGCCGGGCGGCGCCCCAGAACAGCGGCACGATGACCAGGGCGAGGAGGGTCAGATCCCACTGCAGATAGAACAGCAGACCGAGGAAGACACCCAGGCGGATCACGTAGTAGAGGGCGTCCGCCACTCCCGAGAGCAGGAACGTCTCGACCGCGTCGACATCGCCCGTCACCCGCGCCAACACGTCTCCGAGCCGCCGGCGTTCGAAGAACCCGAGCGACAGGCCCTGGACGTGCCGAAACGCATCGGAGCGAAGCGTCAGCAGGAAGCGTTCGCTGACCCGCGTGGACGTCACATCGTCGGCGAACCCCAGAATGCCGGAGCCGATGATGAGCCCCAGATAGCTCGGTGCGATCCACACAAGCGGTCCGACGTCGCGGGGAACGAGCACGTCGTCCACCACGATCTTGAAGAGCCAGATCTCCGTGGCGTCGAGGGCGGGGCCGATCAGGCTGAAGAGGACGAGGGGAGCGAACCAGCGCCGGCCGCCGCGGGTGTAGGGCCAGAACCGGCGGAACACCTCGCGCGGCGACACCGGGGGCGCGGCGGCCACCACATCGCAAGCCTCACCCACCGACAGCAGACGTCGCAGGACATGCACCATGGCATGCGTTCCTCGTGGAGGGACGGACGGCTCGTGGAGGGACGGACGGACGGAGCGGACCAGCACCCTCCGGTCCCCGGTCCGCTCAGCCTCCGCGGTGTGGTCACCAGCGTCCGTGTCCGTGGCGGTCGCCGCAGTCGTGCCCGTGACGGTCGCCGCGGCCGTGTCCGTGACGGTCGCCGTGGTCACGGCCGTGTCCGTGACCATGCCCCGAGGAGTCGTCGCGGCGCGACGTGTCATTGTCGCGGTCCCGGCGATGGGCAGGGATCAGATTGCTGAAGATTGCCATGACATTCCTCCTGGAACTCGCTGCACATGGGATACGTCTCAGGGCGGGACTTGGATGGCGTTCCGGGACAAGAGTTTGAAATGGGTTGCGTATCGGCCGAAGCCTGGACACGGTTCATCCCAGCCGTGCCGCGAGCCCTGAAAGGTGCTGACAGGGACTCTGTGTCCGGGAGGCGCGGAGCGGATGCGCGAACCGCCAGATGCCATCGGCCGGCGACCTGGAGGGCCTGCGGGGCGCCGCGGGTGGCACCTTCGGCGAAGAAGGGCGCCCGGTCACGGCAGACGATCTCGATGCCGGGCCGCTCGGCGAGCCAGGCCGCGAGCGTGTCCGCCTCCCTGTCGGGAAGGAGGTCGACCGGGCGACGTGTCTCGACGTCGACGAGCACGGTTCCGCAGACACGGCCCTTGCGCTGGGCGTACTCGTCCACGCCGACCACGCGGGGTACCGCGGTGGCGGGGTCCGGCAGCGAGGTGATCAGCCTCAACAGG
Organism: Streptomyces sp. NPDC059895; assembly: GCF_042731035.1. Lineage (NCBI taxonomy): Bacteria > Bacillati > Actinomycetota > Actinomycetes > Kitasatosporales > Streptomycetaceae > Streptomyces > Streptomyces sp. NPDC059895. The sequence goes on along the minus strand of NZ_JBHWKO010000026.1, from coordinate 57,218 downwards.
GTGTTCCGGCTGACCGGAACCTTGAAGGCGTCCGTCATCCGGGCGCCGGCCCGGCCCGCGAGCGCAAGACCGACCGGCACCAGCGTCGACTGCAGCCGCTCGGTCCGTCGCCCGAACCTGCGGGTGAGACCGGGTACTTGCTCGGCGAAGGTCATGCGCTCGCGGGATTCCTCCTCGCAGACGAACCTCCGCACCCGCAACGACACCACGACGAACTTGCCCCCTGTCGGCAGGTCACGAGGAAATCGCAGGTAGGGAGCCGTGTGTTCGCCCCGACCAGCGCCCGCACCCCGGACAGGCCGCCCGTCCCGCGGTCGTGCGGGCCTCGACCCGGACGACCGTGTCGATCACCTCGACCGATTCCACCGACACGCCCTCGACCGAGGAAAACAGCAGCTCGTTCAACTGCGGCAGCACTTCGTTCAGGGCGAAGGACTGTCGGCCACACCACCATCCAGCCAGGCGATCTTCGGGCGAACTTTAGTGGTCGTAGGCGGTCGGCGCGCGCATGAACCTGCCTCCACTCATCAGGCCCCTTGGAATCGATCACCTAGGGAACCGGGAGGCGCTCTACCGGCGGACCGCCGAGATCAGCCCGCCGGGCCGCTCCTCGCGCTGCGGCGGGGTGCTGATCGGGCGGCCGTAGGCGGCAGCGCGCTCGCGCAGGGTGTGGCTGGCGGCCTCCCAGCCGCGCCCGGCCAGCCAGCCCACCGGATCGTCGGGCATCTCCGAGACCCACATGGACGCCGCCGATCCCGGCGCGGCGTCCGCGCCGAAGCGCTCGATGACGCCGCGCGAGCCCAATGTCAGTCCCATCCGACTGCCTGCCGCCGACTGCGCGCTGATCCGGGCCAGCAGCAGCTCCACCGCATCCTCGGGCAGATAGATCAGTAGTCCTTCGGCGATCCACGCGGTCGGCACGGCCGGGTCGTGCCCTGCGGCGGCCAGCGCGCCTGGCCAGTCCTCACGCAGATCCACCGCGACGGTGATCCGCTCGCAGCGCGCGACGGCCCGCTCCTGGCGAAGCACCGAAGCCTTGAAGTCCAGTGGGGCGGCGGTGTCGACCTCGAACAGCCGGGTGCCCTCGGGCCAGTCCATCCGGAAGGCCCGGCTGTCCATGCCGGCGCCGAGCAGCACGACCTGCCGGACCCCGGACGCGGAGGCCTGCCGCAACAGGTCGTCGAGGAACTTCGTCCTGATGACGATGGAGAACGACACGGCCAGCCGACGGCGTCGCGCGGCCTCGTCATCGGGCGGCGGCGAGGAGGGCCACAGGCCGCCGGCGGTGGCGAAGGCCCGTGCCAGTGGGTCACGGAACAGCGCGTTCTCCCGCTCGGTCTCCAGCGCCCGCACCCTGGCCACCCCCACCGCCGTGGCCCACACCCCCGACGGCTGCACCCGCTCCTGCTCATCAGTCACCGCGCCAGCCTAGCCTCGCGCTTTCGCGAGGTGGGGTGTCCGAGGCTTGATCAATAAGCGGAGAGTGCCCCTGACCTGCAACGATGTGACTTGTCTAGGGTCATGTCGCCGTAGGGAAAGAAGCACTCTCCAGGTGAAGAGGCGTATCGGGTCGTACCCGCGTGTCCGCATCGAGGGCGGCGGCCGGGCGGTGGTCTCGCAGGCCGGGGGCGTGCTGCTGGTCGAGACCGTCCGCAAGGCCGGTTTGGACACCGCGATATCCGCGGCGCTGACGCCGTGGCGGAAGCCGCGGGCGGTGCACGATCCGGGGAAGATTCTGCTGGACGTGGCCCTGGCGGTGGCGCTGGGCGGAGACTGCCTCGCGGATGTCGGCATGCTGCGGGCCGAGCCGGCCGTGTTCGGGCCGGACGGCATGCGGATCACCTGCTTCGCCACCAACACCGCTGACCGGCCGATCGCCGAACTCGAGCTCCGCCACCGCCTGCGGGCCCGGGCCGAGGACCGCATCCGGGCCGCCCGGGCCACCGGCCTGCGCAACCTGCCCCTGCACCACACCGCCCAGAACAAGGTCTGGCTGGAGATCGTCCAGATCGCTCTCGACCTGCTGGCCTGGATGCCCATGCTCGCCCTGACCGGCCAGGCCCGCCTTTTCGAGCCCCGCCGGCTGCGATTTCGTCTGTTCTCCGCGGCCGGGCAGCTCGTCACCACCGGTCGGCGCCGCATCCTCCGCCTCGCCCGCCACTGGCCCTGGACCCATGAAATCACCGGCGCCCTTGAACGGCTTGCGCTCCTGCCGAACCCCGGCTGAACAGCAGATTCGCCTGTCCCTACGAGAAGAGGATCCAGCCCGGAGCAGTGGAACCCGGCGCCCACCCGAGGCGACACTCGGGCCGTCGGAATGCCCGCCATCAGCCACCGAGAGCGAAACGGCCCACCGACTCCGTCGGCGGACCGTCATGCAAGATCGAGGCTAGAGGGATACACGGGGGCATGGTAGTTGTCGGTGCTGAGTCCGGTGCTGCAGAAACGCTTCGCTTTTCACCGATCTGCCCATTACGGATCAGGTGCTGCGCGTCGGTTGGACAATGATCGCTCGATATGCGAACAATGTAGTTACAGCTCATGCGGTTTCGGGCGATGCTGGCCAATTTCGGGCCTGCGGCTCGCGAAACACATGGTCACAGTCCGCTGGGGTTATTCGCCGGGGTCTTTGGCCGTTACGGTCACACGCCCTGCCATTCCGCATGACGGCCTGGGCTCGAATTCACCTGAACGAAATGGAGGAAACGTCATGCCTATTATCGACCCGAACAAGAAGGACGGGGGCACCAAACTCCCGGCGGGAGTAAGTCAGGGGCGAAAGTCTGTCCATCTGGAGGCGTACACCGGCAGGGGCAGCCTTATCGCAGGCAAGGGCCGCTTCCAGGCGAAAGGCAGGCTGACCACCACGGATGGTCAGCCCATCGCGGACGCCACGCTCGAATTCCACCTCAAGGGCGACAACACGCTCTACGACACGGTGGACACCGACCCCGACGGGTACGCCGAATACGACACGGCACAAACCACCGCGGACGTACAGGGCATCCTCATCGGGGGCTTGAGCGGGTACACCATTCACTTCGCCGGCAATCCGACCTTCAAAGCGGCTACGGCCGAGGGTGCTATCCACGTCACCGCGTAGCCGGCTGTCGCCCGCATTCCCAGCCTCACGCACAAAACATCCGTCGCGGCGAAGCACCGGGCCATCATGCCGACGTCGCCGACCGCGGGCGCGAGACCTTCCACGCCGTTGACTGACCGGGCAGTTCATCCTGCCCGGGACGACAGCTGGAGGCTTTCCCGCGACGCGGAAAGCCTCCAGGAGGACCCGGCCGCTGTCGGGAAGCCGGACCGCTGTGCAATCCAGACAGACCCGCCGACACCACTGGCGCCCCGGCTCCCCGCCACGCCAGCCGGCACTCCGCATCATGAGGAGAACAGGGTGAAGAAGCAAGCTCCCGCGGCTACGACCGCTTTGAGCGAACCGATCGAGAACTTCATCAAGGACGGCACCTTCCGCCACCCCGCTGCGTCGAACAAGCCGGGGGACGAGCCGTATCTGGAGATCTATGGCCCGGAGGAACTCGGGGCCTGGCAGGTCGAAGACGGAGGGCTGGCGCTGATCTGCTCCGCGTCGATGACCCGGTCGAATCACCAGGCCATCGACATCGGCGGCGCTGTCCTGACCCAGGACTTCGATCCCCCGAACGGCAGGAAGGTCGAGATCACCTGGATGCACAGCAAGAACACGGACCCGTCGTGCCACGGGACCCTGCAGTCCTACGGGGCCTACGTGCTGGACACCTCCAATGATGAGGTGGTCGCCGAGAAGCACCTCCAGCCCATCAGCACCGTCTTCACCCACATCCCGGCCGAGCAGAAGCTGACATTCACCGTCAACAGCGGGGCCTCCTACGCCCTCCGCTTCGAGGGTGAGACCGGCACCACCGGCGGCGCCATGATCTACCAGGTCGTGGGCCAGGCAGCCACCGAGTACTGAGGAGCTGCCGTGCCGACCGCGAGCCGCCCCGACGCGCGGCGAGGAAAGGCACGGCGCTCAACCACGGCACATCCAGCACACGATGTGCTGCGTCACCGCCTGCTCGTGGTGTCCGCCCGCCAGCGCCGGGACCCCGAGCGACCGGAGCAACCCACTGAACCCTCGGTCAGTAACCCGCGTATCTCTCGTGGCTGCGGCTTCGTCAACCGTAGGACGTTCCTCAGGGTCGATGGGCACCGAGTGCGAGGCCGGCCTCGATGGCCATGGCTGTGAAGGCGATCGTGTCGCTTCCCCGGCGCCCCATGGCACCGTCATAGGCGGATGGCGCGCCGGCGGACTCGCGAACCCGCAGGGTCTCGATGATGATCGGGTGCTGGCGGGACTCGAAGACGGTCAGGGCATACCGGCCCGCGCCGCTCTTGGAGGTGAGGGATCCCGTCGGGAACACGGGAGCAGGTAATGCAGGCGGCTGACGCCGAGCACACCCCACTCCACAGCGCCAGGCTCGTCCGCCTCATCCGGGCTCATGACCAGCGCCTCGTGCCAGCCCGGACCAGTAGCCCGACAGGTTGCCCTGGATGAACGCGCGCAGAGCGGCGTCATCGGACCACACCTCGGACTCGCTGATGACCGAGCCGCGGACCGTCACACCGTGACGGACGAGTTCGTGCCAGGTGACCGGGTCGATGCCGAACCGCCCAGCCGCCTTGATCTCACATGCTGGACGACAGCGACCGCGGCCTCATCCACGCCCTGCGCATCGACGGGCGGGCGCCGTTCAGCGCGATCGCCGATGTCCTCGGCGTCTCGGCGCAGACGGTCTCCCGCCGCTACAGGCGGTAATGCGCAGACGCTGCGCTGCGGGTGGTGGGCCTGGCCGAGCCGCAGCGCAGCGACCGCACCCAGTGGCTGCTGCGGCTGACCACGGGCCGCGCGCCGCCCAGGACCTTGCCGACGCGCTGGCCCGCCGTGCCGACACATCCTGGGTCAAGCTCGCCTCGGGCGGCACCGAGATCGTCGCCATCGTGCACACCTCGACCGCCGACGGGCCCGCCGGACACGCGCTGTTGCTGCACGACATCCCGCGCACGGCCGGCATCACCGCCGTCTCCGCACATTGCGTGCTGCACACCTACCTCGGTGGGCCCACCGCCTGGTCCGGCCATGAACAAGCCCTCGACGCCACGCAGCGGCGCCGCCTGCGCACCGCCCTAGCTGAGGCGGCAGCTGTCACCGCCGTCTCTGGGGCGCGGGCGGCCTTTACCGATGCCGATTCCGACCTGATCCCTGCCCTCCAGCGCGACGGTCGGGCGAGCCTGAGCAGCCTTGCCGCAGCCACCGGCTGGTCGCCCGCCACCGTCGCGCGTCGGCTGGAGCAACTGCGGGCCGACGGCCGGCTCTTCTTCGATGTCGAACTCGACTCCACCCTGCTGGGCGTCAACACACAGGCGCTCCTGTGGATGGCCGTCGCCCCCGCCCGCCTCGACCAGGTCGCCCGTAGCCTGGCCCGGCACCCCGAGCTGGCCTACGTGGCCGCCGTCACCGGCCCCCACAATCTCACCGCCCACGCCTTGTGCCCCGACCCAGCGGCGCTGCACCGCTACCTCACCGAACGCCTGGGCACGCTGAAGGCGATCCGCACCCTGGAGAGCGCACCCGTGCTGCGCACGCTCAAGATGGCCGGACCGCTCCCGACCACCGGCAAGCCGCTCATGCGCCGCCGCTAGCTCGTGCCATACCACGCGCGGGTGGCGTGGGAGCCGCCCCATGGCGGCGGAGGCGTCCAGCCCATGCCCGACGACATCCCCGACCGCCAGGCCGACGCGCGCTCCGGACAGCGATATCACGTCGTACCAGTCGCCACCGACCCTGGCAGGCGAACGCCGCCCTGCACCGCATGGTGTTCACTCGGCTGCGCCACGACCCGCGCACCCAGGCGTACTACGAACGCCGCGCTCGTTGATCACCATGCCGACCGAGTAGGACAGCCGGCGTCCGCGCTGGGCGAGCCAGGCCACGAACCCATGGGTGCCACCACCGGAGTCGCAGCGGATCAGCGTCCGCCGCCCTCGCCGGTACTTCCCCGGCGGTTGAGCGAGAGCGAGGCGGGTGGCGGTGATGTGGTCGGCGGCCGTGTTCGAGCCCGCGTTGCCTGGGCGGAGGAGAGCCGCGACGGGTTCTCCGGTTCCTCCGGTTCGTAGTCGACGAACCCCGTGAGCGGGTGGTGGCCGTAGGTCTTCTTCCAAGAGGACTTCGAGGGCGTGGGATCCGACGTGGAGGATCTGTTCGACGTAGCCGTCCTGGAGGCGGGTGCCGGCCAGTACCGACAGCCGGATGCCGACGGCGCGGGTGAAGCGGCCGGAGGGCATGGCGTCGGCCTGTTCGTTACAGGTGATCGCTGCCCGTGGCTGTCCGAGGTCGCGGTGGATCTCGGTGGCGTCGGTGGCGAGCCGGGCGTGGGTGAAGTACGTCAGCCGGTCGGGGTCGTGGCTGTCGGGGCGGATCGAGCCGAGCAGGTCCTCCGAGCGGGCGAGTGCGGTACTGGCGGCCCTGGCGTCGTCGCTTGCGCGGCCGGGCGCGTGCTTCGGCGAGTTCGGTGCAGGCCAGCTTCAGACGGTGGCGCCGCCACCGCAAGTGCGCGACCTTGCGGGCCCGGGAGCAGAACAGCTTGTCGCTGCGGACCGTGCCCGGGTCCTGTCCGCCGTACGGCGGCGCTTGAGTTCGCCCATAGGCGAATACCTAGCGTCGATTCCATGACAGAAGACAACCTCAATGGTCGGCTTCGGATCGCCGTGGTGATCGGAAGCGTCCGTAAGCCCAGACTGGCCGATCCTCTCGCCGCGTGGTTGGAGCGCGAACTCACCGCGGTCAACTGGCTCGACCTCGACATGATCGACCTTGCCTCGGCCTCGCTGCCGATGCACGAGATGCAGCCGGGCGGGGCAACTGCGTCCCCGATCGCTGCTCGGCTGGCGGACGCCGACGGATTCGTGTTTCTCACACCGGAGTACAACCACAGCTTCCCCGCGCCGGTGAAGAACGCGATCGATTGGCACTTCACCGAGTGGGCGTACAAGCCGGTCGCGTTCGTCGGATACGGCGGATCCGGCGGCATCAGGGCCATCGAGCAGTTGCGGACGGTCTTCCCGGAACTGCGCGCCACCACCGTCCGGGAGTCGGTGCTGCTGCCGATGGCGTGGGAATACCTCGACGCCGACGGCCGTTTCGTTCCTCCACCGGGTACGGTGCAGGCGCTGCACGCGGCGATGAACGAATTGCGCACCTGGGCGCGGGCGTTGCGCTCCCTTCGACTCGCAGATCGGGCCGGTGGGGAATGAACAAGCTGACAGGACCGGAACTGCGCGCCGCGATCGTGCTGGCGTTCGGCGGATTGATGGCGGTGCTGGACGCCACGATCGTCGCGGTGGCGCTGCCTCATCTGATGGCGACGTTCGGTGCGTCGTTGACCTCCGTCCAATGGATCATCACCGCGTACACGCTCGGCATGGTCGCAACGATGCCGCTGGCTGCCGGTCTTGCCGCGCGCTGGGGCGCACGGCGCGTGTACCTGGGGGCGCTGGTCGGTTTCGCGTTCGCCTCCGCTGCCGCCGGGGCGTCCGGCAGCCTGGGATGGCTGATCGCCGCGCGAGCGGCACAGGGTCTCGGCGGGGGCCTGATGACGCCCCTCGGGATGGCGATCGGGTTCGGCACGGTCGCGCCCGAACGCCGCGGTCGGATGATAGCGGTCACCGGCCTGCCGATGCTGATCGGACCGATCCTGGGCCCGGTACTCGGCGCGTTGCTCCTGGGCACCGGGTTGTGGCGGCCGTTGTTCTTCATCACGGTGCCGCTGGCGCTGCTCGGCGGTGTCGGCACGCTGGCCTGGCTGCCAGTCGATACCGCACACCGACGGCGGGTCCGGCTCGACCTGTTCGGAGCGATGCTGCTGGTTCCGGGCATTGTCGCGGTGGCCTACGGCATCAGCGCCCAGGACGGCCCGGCCTGGGTCCGGATCGCCACGGCTGCCATCGGCCCGGTGCTGGTCGCGGTCTTCTCAGCTCGGGCACTGACCCATCCTGAACCGCTGTTACGCATCGGCCTTCTGCGGAATCCGAGGTTCGGCCAGGGCGCCGCAGTCCTTGGCCTGTATGCGGCCCCCTACTTCGGCACCGTCGTGCTGACGCCTGCCTACGTGCAGATCCTGCGCTCGGACAGCGCATCGGTCACGGCGGCGTTGATGGTTCCCGGTGCGGTCGGCATGGGCATCAGCCTGCAGCTCGCTGCCCGAGGCATGGAACGGCTTGGTCCCCGGCTGATCGTCGGCACCGGGCTCGGCCTCGCGATCGGCTCCGGCCTTGTCCAGGCGATCATTCTCCGGCCCGACACTCCCTACCTGATGCTCGGACTGCTCGGGCTCCTCCAAGGAGCGGGCACCGGCGCGATCATGATGCCGACGATGTCCAGTTCCAGCCGCGATCTCAACGGCCCCGACCTGGCCTCGGCCTCCGCGCTCCTGTCCCTGGTGACCACGATCGCGAACGGAATGGGCACAGTAGCGGTCAGCGCGCTGTTCACCGTGCTGACCGCCGCGATGACCGGTGGCGGGTCGCTCTCGGCTCTGGCCGGCGAAGGAGCGGCGGCCAGCGCCGCCGACGCGGACACCATCGTGGATTCCCAGCGGTTGACCCACGTGGCGGCCCTCATCGTGATGTCACTTGCCCTGGTCGTGCGTCTGCGCTCTCCACGCCGCGCCCCCGTGATACTGGACCGGCAGGATTCATCGGCGAACGCGGGGCATACACCATGACCACCACCGAGCACCCCGGCGAAGCGAACCATGCCTCACTCACGGTCGGGCAGGTAGCCAGGGCCGCGGGGATCACGGCCAACGCCGTCCGCTTCTACGAGCGCTACGGTGTGATCAGCGGTTACCGCAACAGCGGCAACGCCCGCCGCTTCACCGTCGACGCGATCTGCCGGATCAAACTTGCACTCGCCGCACAACGCGTGGGAATCACCCTCAAGGAGAGCGCCGACATCCTCGCCGGTGTCCCGCCCCTCTCACCCGATCTCAACCAGTGGGCTGCTGCGGGGGAGGAACTCGTCCGGATCGGCCGCGCCCGCATCAGCCAGCTTCAAGCGACTGTGAACGAACTGGACACCCTCGATTTCCTGAGGTCGGACCTCTCAAAAGGCCAGCCCCAAGCCCAAGCTCGCTGACGATGGACATGGACACGCCGATCGCTCGCCGTGCAACAGGCCGCACACCCAGCGTGAGAACGGGCGCAGTGCGGCGGAGCGGGATCAGTCGGTGTCGAGGCCGTCGATCAGGCGGTTGAGGAGCCGGGTGAAGGTGGCTTCGGGCGTGAGGGGGCGTCCGGGGGCGGCGAGGGCTTCGGCGAGTTCCGGGTGGTGGCCGTCCGCGGCGACGGTGGCGAGGTAGCGGGCTTCGACTGCGACTCGGTCGGGGGACTGCGCGGCTGCGGTCCGCGCGATCTCATGGGCGACGTGTCCGGCCACGCATGCGGTGAGTTGGGCGAAGACCTCCAGCTTCGCCGCACCGTCCAGTCCGGTGGGCCGCAGGGCGAGATGACGAGGGCGACCTGGCGTGGCCTCCCGGCCAAACAGAACGATGTCGGGTGGGAGCCGGGGCTGCTGGTGCCGGCCGCCGACGGCAGCCCGCTGATCACGGACCACGACTTCCCGCGCGCCGAGGGCGACTTCCCACCCTCTTGGTGCGCTCACCGTACGGCAGGGGCCTGCCGTGGTCTCCCATGTACGGCGTGCTCTTCGCCGAACAGGGTTTTCACGTGGTGCTGCAGAGCTGTCGCGGCACCGGCGGCTCCGGCGGTGCAAGCGCCCTGTGGCGCAACGAGGCCGCTGACGGCCAGTCCACGGTGTCCTGGCTGCGCGAGCGGAGCTGGTTCAACGGAACACCGGGGACCCTCGGCCCGGACGACCCCGGACCGGCCTCGCAGATGCTGGTCACCGACGGTCCCCCTGGCCCGCACCGTCGCCGACCTGCGACTGGCATACGAGGCGCTGGCCGGGACCGGCCCGCGGGACCCGCGGGCCGTACCGGTATCCCTGTACGGCGAGCCGCTGGCGGGGCCGGTCAAGGTCGCGGTTGTCGCCGATCCCGGAGGTCACGGCATCCACCCCGCGGTCCGCGGGGCCGTCACGGCGGCAGCGGACGCTTTGCGCGACGCCGGGTACGACGTGCGGGAGATGGCGGGCGTTCCGCGGATGGCCGAGGCACTCGAGACATACGGCCGGATCACCGTGACCGAATTCGCGCCGACCTGGCCAGTGGTGCGGAAACTGCTTGGCGAAGGCGGAGACCGCTACATCCAGATGGCCATGAAGAAGACTCCTCCTGCGAATGCCGCAGAGTTCACGAAGCTGATGGGGAACTGGCTCAGTATCCGCCGCTCCTGGGCGGAGTTCCTAAGGGTTGTCCCGTAACCCCGAGGAGTTGCGCCACGGCCCTTTGGCCACGAGGGTCAACACTGTGACCACCGGGGTTCGTCTCGGTGGCCCTCTCCGCATCGATGAACGCGTAGCGCACGGCTACTTCGTCGACTCCCTCGCGAAGAAGGCCGCGGCTTTTTTCAGGACCTCGATCGTCTGCTGCTGTTCCCGGTTCTCTCGCCGCAGACGACGCAGCTCTTCCTTCTCGCGCCTGGTCAGCGCGCCCGCCAGCCCCTGGCCCCGGTCGGCCTTGTCCTGGTTCACCCAGTTCCGCAGGCCCTCCGGGCTCACCCCGATCTGGCGGGCGACCTCGGTCACCGTCTTCCCCGACGAGTGGACCAGCGCGACCGCGTCCCGCTTGAACTCGGCCGTGTACCGCTTGCTCGTGTTGCTCTTCTTACTCACTACCTGGACTGCTTCCTCCGGGACCCATCCGTCCCAGTTTCAGGCTGTCCAAATCAACGGGGGAACTTCAGCTTTCGGGGCATGCCTTCGTCAGTACGACGGTCGCGGAGAGGGCGCGCAGATCATCGAAGGCTCGGGAGAGATGCACGTTCAAGCTCTGTGAGGGATCGTCGATCCAGGCTTGGGCCGCGTGGTGAAAGGCCGCCCAACCGGTCTGAGCAGCGAGGCCGGCCAGCCGGTCGGCGACACCGCGCTGCCGCAGCGCCTCCGCTACGGCGTCAGTGAGCGACGCCGCCTTGGCCAAGTCGCGTTCGCGGAGCGCTGGTGTCACTGCGATGATCGCCAATCGTGGTTCGGAGAACGGGCGGTTGTCCTCAAGGATCCGTCCAGCTTTCCGGAAGGCGCAGAGCAGTACCTCGAGCGGTTGCAGACCATCGGGCGCTTCGGCTACTTCTTGCATCAGCGCGGCGCGCAGATCGGCTTCGCCGTCGAAGAGCACCTCGCGCTTGTCCGGGAAGTGCCGGAAGAACGTGCGCTCGTTGACGCCGGCCCGGGCAGCGATCTCAGCCGTGGTGGTCTGGTCGAACCCGCGCTCCCGGTACAGCTCCAGTGCCGCCTGCTGAAGACGGCGGCGCGCTTCTACTCCGCTCCGTGGCACCCCCCGAGGCTACCGCATGTGTCAGCGACCGACGCTACGTTGCGCCAGTAACTGGCGCTACCGTAATGTCAGTGACTGGCGCTACTTGGCGCCAGTCACTGACATTACGTGGGAGAACGATCCGTGCATGTATTTGTCACTGGTGGGTCCGGCCTGACCGGCCCCGCCGTCGTCGCCGAGCTCACCGCAGCCGGCCACACCGTCACCGCTCTGGCGCGCTCGGATGCCGCCGCCGCCCGGCTGGAGTCGCTGGGTGCCGCACCACACCGCGGCTCCCTGGACGACCTCGACAGCCTGCGCCTCGGCGCTGAAGCCGCCGACGGCGTCCTGCATATGGCCTACGGCGGCGACTTCTCCGACCTCGACGACATGATGCGGCGCGACCGGACCGCGATCGAGGCGCTCGGCCAACCGTTGGAACACTCGGGCAAGCCGTTGGTCATCACCTCGGGCACGCTGGTCATGCCCGCCGGCCGGGAGACCACTGAGAAGGACGAGCCCGACACGGCTGGGATCGCCGCATTCCGCATCGCGGGCGAGCGAGCGTGCCTGGGCTTCACCGCCCGGGGAGTGCGCACGAGCGTGGTCCGGCTCGCTCCGACCGTCCACGGCCCCGGAGACTACGGCTTTATCGGCATGCTCATCGCCACCGCACGAAGGACCGGAATCTCGGCCTACGTCGGCGACGGCGGCAACCGGTGGCCTGCGGTACATCGGCTCGACGCGGCCATCCTGTTCCGCCTGGCATTGGAGAAGGCTCCTGCCGGCAGCGTGCTGCATGGAGTAGCCGAGAGCGGCGTAACCCTGAAGAGGATCGCGGAGACGATCGCTCAGGGCCTCGGTCTGCCTGCGGTCTCGCTGACCCCGGACGAGGCTGCCGCGCACTTCCCGAGCCCGTTCATGGCCACTGTCTACGGCTTCGATGCGCCCGTCTCCAGCTCTTACACTCAGGAGTTGCTCGGCTGGTCGCCCACCCACCCGACACTGCTTGAAGACCTGGAGCACGGCGATTACTTCGCCACGCCGACCTCCTGACCACCTCTCATCAGCGCCGATAAGACGCTGATCCTTCCCGGCGGAGGTCAATCTCGAAAGGACCAGAACTGGCGACCAGTGTGGTCAGCGAGCGGGCCGCCCGTAGCCGGCACGCTGCCGAGGCAGGGTGGGCATGCCCAGGTCCATCCTGCCCATCGCGGCGGTGCGGCGGCCCTGGGTGCGCTTGCTGCGCAGGAACTTCAGGGTCAGGTCGAGTCCTTCGACCTCACCGTGCCAGCCTTCATCGATCGCGCGTTGGCGGCGGGCCTGCAGGTCGGTCTCCAGCTCGTCGAGGCGGGGCAGCATCTCGGGGTTGATCGACAGCATCGGGCATCGGATGCAGGCTTCTCTGAACTTGTAAGTTGCGGCCCCTCGATCCCCTCCATGGCCTCGATAGAGTCGGGGTGATGACTGGGAACCGAGGCCGTTGGCCGAAGATCGATGAAGAATGCGGCGTCAAGGACGTGACCCGGCGTCCATCCTGATCCTGGAAGTGGCTGGGCGAGCGGGGTGTGAACGCCATGATCAGGATGGACGCCGGGTCACGTCCGCTGGAGTGGTGTATCGACGGCCACTCGGTGATCTCGTGTCGAGGCTATGCGGTGAGTTCGGTGGGCAGGGCAGTGTCGTCGGTTTCTGACTCGATCGGGTGGAGGCGGGCCTTGGCGAGGAGGTCGAGGCCCGTGTAGCGGCGGGCCTCGGTCCATTCGTCGTTCTGCTCGGCGAGGACAGCGCCGACAAGGCGGACGACGGCGGTTCGGTCGGGGAAGATGCCGGCCACGTCGGTGCGGCGGCGGATCTCCTTGTTCAGACGTTCCTGCGGATTGTTCGACCAGATCTGCCTCCAGAGTTCACGCGGGAAGCCGGTGAAGGCGAGCAGGTCGTGCTGGGCTGCGTCCAAGTGGGTCGCTGCCTTGGGGAACTTGGCTTCCAGAGCGTCCAGGACGTGGGCCATCTGGGCCGTCACCGCGTCGGTGTCGGGCTGTTCGAACACGGTCCGCAGCAGAGTCGCCACCCAGGGCTGGGCTGACTTCGGGACCTGGCTCAGGAGATTCCTCGCGTAGTGGGTGCGGCAGCGCTGCCAGGACGCGCCGGGCAGCGTGGCGCCGACCGCGTCGACGAGGCCGGCGTGGGCGTCGGAGACGACGAGCTGGATCCCGGACAGGCCCCGGGCGACGAGCGAGCGCAGGAAGGCGAGCCAGCCGGCGCCGTCCTCGGCGGTCGCGACGTCCAGGCCGAGGATCTCGCGGTGCCCGTCGGCGTTGACCCCCACCGCGACCAGGGAGTGGACGTTGATGATCCTGCCGCCCTCGCGGACCTTCTGCGTGAGCGCGTCGACCCGGGCGAAGGTGTAGGGACCGGCGTCGAGCGGCCGGTTGCGGAAGGCGGTGACCTGCTCGTCGAGGTGCTTGGCCATCGCACTGGCCTGGGACTTCGACAGCTGGGTGACGCCGAGGGACTCCGCGAGCTTCTCGACCCGGCGGGTGGAGACACCGAGGAGGTAGGCGGTGGCGACCACCGAGATCAGGGCCTGCTCTGCCCGGCGACGCCGTTCCAGCAGCCAGTGCGGGAAGTAGCTCCCGGTCCGGAGCTTGGGGACGGCGAGTTCGACCGTGCCGGCCCTGGTGTCCCACTCGCGTGGGCGGTAGCCGTTGCGGTGGTTGACACGTTCGTCGCTGACCTGCCCGTATTCGGCATTGCAGAGGGCATCGGCCTCCGCGGACATGAGCGCGTCGGCGAACGTCTTCACCATCGCGCGCAGCAGATCGGGACTCGCCGCGGCGAGGTTGTTCTCGGCGAGGGCATGCAGGGGCACACTGTCGGGTGCGGTCATCGTGCTGATCTCCTTCGAGCTTCGACATCTCGAAGATCAGCCGGTGGCCGTTCTCGTATCCGGGCACTCACTCCGACGCCCGGGCAAACGCCCGGACCAGGTGGGAACCCGTACACCACTTCCCAGGACGCAACCGTAGGTTCTTGCGGACTTGCGTGGGCGGGTCCCCGGCGGAGGCAAAAGGGAGTGACCGTGGCTGGCGCACGGCTCGGAGAGTCTGTGGCACATCCGGCTCCCCTGGACCACGGACGCGGACGAACTCATAAGGGAGTACGCCGAGCAGCACCCGGTGGAGGAGGTGCCCTTCCTGTACTTCGAGCACTACCCCGGCACCACCTTCGCGGACAGCCCGCCCACGAAGGAACTCCTGGACACGGCGGTGTCCGACCGGCCTTGTCTGTGCCAGGACTTCAGCGACCACGAGCACTGGGTCAACAGCCGGATGCTCGAACTCATGGGCGTCACCAAGGACACCCCCGACCCCGTGCCGGGGCTGGAGATGTTCGTCCGGGACGAGGACGGCGAACCGACGGGGCTGCTGCGGGAGAGCGTGCACCGGCACTTCGTCGACGTGATGTGGGAGGAGATCGGCTGGGCCCCGCCGGCCGACCTCGGCCCCGAACGCGTCAGCACGTTCTTCCGCTTCATGACCGAGAACGGCGTCATCGGGCTGCTGGAGGCGCTGGTCCCGGACGAGCGCATCCTCGACACGGTGGCCGAACTCGACCGGCGCGGCGAGCTGAACATGTACTACGAGGGTGCGGTCCGCTTCCGCGGCGCCGAGGACCTGTCCGAGGCCATCGACCGGCTGAAGGACTACCGGGCCCGCTACGCCGGTCCGCACATCGGGCTGAACACGCTGAAGCTGTTCCTCGACGGCACGAACGAGAGCGGCAACAGCGCGCTGCTCACGCCCAGGTGCGACCACGCGGACACCGCGGATCTGGGCGAGATCGCCATGGAGACCGACGAGCTGACCGACTGCCTGCTCGTCTGCAACCGGGAAGAGGTGGACGTCCACATCCACCTGGTCGGCGACCGGGCCTTCCGGATCGCCTGCGACGCGGTGGAGGCGGCCCGCGCCCGGTGCGAGGCGACGGGCGACGAGTGGCGGACCCAGGTGACGCTGGCCCACTGCGAACTGGCCGACCCAGCGGACATGGAGCGCCCGGCGAAGCTGGGCATCATGATCAACTGGACCTCCCACTCGTCCGGCGGCTACTTCGGGGAAGGGGCGCGCAAGCACCTCGGCGACGAGCGGTGGAACCGCATGTACCGCTTCGACGAGATGGCCGCCTCCGGAGCGACGGTCACCTTCGCCAGCGATGTCGTCACCGGGTACGAACTGCGGCGTGCCGCGCCCCTGTTCGGAATGCAGATCGCGCACACCCGGGTCGACCCCGACTACCCGCTCGACCCGGAGTCCTGCCGGGACGGCGTGCGCCCGCCGACCTCCGCGCGACTGCCGCGCGATCTGCTGCTCAAGGGCTACACGATCAACGGGGCCCGGCAGTTGCGGATGGCCGCGACGACCGGATCCCTCACGGTCGGGAAGGCCGCGAACCTGAACGCATTCGGCTCTGATCTGTTCGACGTCGACGCCGATCGCATCGGTGACATCACGGTCGACGCGGTCGTCTTCGAGGGGAAAGTCGTGGCGGGTTCCCTCTGACGGCGTCGGGCCCCGGGGGCCGGCCTTCTTTCTGTCCGTCGGCGCTCAGCGCCCCGACGGACAGATGGGACTCGGCTCGGCCCTCAGGTGCCAGGAGCCCGTCGCTCGGTCGTGGCGGGAGTGCGTGGCGACGACACCACCACGGCGCCCCATACGTCGACCGCTCATCGCGCCGACCTGCTGAGTCGCTTGACGGGGCCGCCTCAGGCCACCTCCGGTGTGGTGTCCTCGAAGCCCAGCTCGCGCAGGGCGGTGCGCAGCCGGTCCGCCGCCTCGTCGAGGTCCTTGTCGTCCGCCGGGCCGGCCTTCGAGAAGTCGAGGTCCTCCATGCCCCACGCGGGCGCCACGTGGATGTGCAGGTGCGGTACCTCGAAGCCGGCGACGACCAGTGCCGCCCGTGGCGCGTCCCAGGCCCGCTGCACGCCCCGGCCGACGGACTGCGCCACCCGTACGCAGTGCCCGAGCAGGTCGCCGTCCACCTCCGTCCACTGGTCGACCTCCTGGCGCGGTACGACGAGGGTGTGTCCGGGGGCGAGCGGGGCGATGGAGAGGAAGGCCGTCACCTGTGGGTCCTGCCAGACGAACCGGCCGGGCAGTTCACCGGCCATGATGCGGGAGAAGACGCTGCTCATGCCAAGACCTTACGGGCTGGTGGGGTGGGCGGGGGGCGAAAGGAGTCAGGTCAGGGAAGGCAGGGCAGCTCCGGGCAGACCAGTGTCGTGGCGGCCCAGGCGAGGCCGGCGCCGAACGCGGTGAGCAGCAGCCGGTCGCCCGGCTTGACGCGGCCCTCGGCGATCTCCTGCGCGAGCAGGATCGGCACCGAGGCCGCCGAGGTGTTGCCGACGTGCTGGATGTTGCTCGCCATCCGGTCGGCCGGGATGTCGAGCAGGTCGCCCAGCGCTGCGAGGATGTGGGTGTTGGCCTGGTGGATCACGAACCGGTCCACGTCGGCCAGTTCCCAGCCCGCCGCCGCGAGCGCCTCGCGCGAGGCGGCGGTCATCCGCTTGACCGCGTTGTTGAAGACCGGGAGCCCGGACATGGTGATGTACCGCTGGGTGCCGGAGCCGGGCCCGCCGGGCTCCGGGTGGCGCGATCCGCCGCCCGGGGCCTGGATCAGGTCGCCGAGACCGCCGTCGCTGCCGAGTACCACCGGGCCGATCTCGCCCTGCTCGGCGCCGGGGACGCCGGCCCGGACCACCGCCGCGCCCGCGCCGTCGGCGAACAGGGCCGAGGTCGACGGGTCCTGGGGATCGAGGTGGCTGGTGATGGTCTCCGCCCCGATGACCAGGACGCGCCCCGCGGTGCCCGCGGCGATCAGTCCGCGGGCGGTGGCCAGCCCGTAGAGGAACCCGCTGCAGGCCACCGACAGGTCGAACGCCCCCACCGCGCCGAGACCCAGCCGGGCCGCGACGCCGGGTGCGACGGCGGGGAGCTTCTTGTCCGGTGACGAGGTGCAGACGATGACCGTGTCCACCTCGGTGACGCCCGCCGAGTCCAGCGCCCGCCGGGCGGCCTCGACGGCGAGGTCCGAGGTCGCCGTGCCGGGTGTGACGACATGCCGCTGGTCGATCCCGGTACGGCTGCTGAGCCAGTCGGCCGGGACGCCGAGGCGTTCGCCGAGCACCTCGTTGGTCAGCACGGTCGGCGGCAGCCAGTAGCCGATGCCCGCGAGCACCGCGGCGGGCGGACCGTCAGCGGACCGCGCGGGAGGCGTGTGCGCCATCGCCCGTCACCTCCACACTCGGCGAGCGATAGTGCCAGTAGTGGTCGGCGGCGGGCAGCCAGGCACGCCGCAGCGGGTCGTGCACCACCCGGACCACCAGGCTGACGGGGACGAACAACAGGAAGTACAGGGGAAGGAGGAGCAGATTCCGCATCGTGACGACCTCTTCGGTGCAGGGCTTCGGTCCGGTGTTCAGTCCAGGGGGATCTCGTCGCGCCAGTCACCCGTCTCCCGCCATTCCGGCTGCCCCTCCTTGGTCAGGAAGTAGCCGCCGAGCGCGAGTACGTCGATGTCCGTGCGCATGAAGCAGGCGTAGGCGTCCTGCGGTGAGCGCACGATGGGTTCACCGCGCACGTTGAAGGAGGTGTTGACCAGCACCGGGCATCCGGTCAGGTCACGGAAGGCGCTGAGCAGGCGGTGGAACTGCGGGTTGGCCTTGCCGTCGACGGTCTGCACCCGGGCGGAGGAGTCGACGTGGGTGACGGCGGGGATGGTGGACCGCCGCACGCGCAGCAGGTCGAGACCGGTCAGGCCGGTGGTGTCGGGGCCGCTGAGCCGCTGTGCCTTCGCGACCTCGGCGACCATGAGCATGTAGGGGCTGTCCTGGCCGAGATCGAAGTAGTCGCCGGCCGCGTCGGCGAGCACCGCGGGGGCGAACGGCCGGAACGACTCCCGGAACTTGATCTTCAGGTTCATCGCGGTCTGCATCTCGGGATCGCGGGGATCGCCCAGGATCGAGCGGGCCCCCAGCGCGCGGGGACCGAACTCCATCCGTCCCTGGAACCAGCCGATGATCTTCTTGTCGGCGAGCGACTTGGCGACCCGTTCGGCGATCCCGTCCGGACCGAGGTACTCGTACGGGATCGCCTCACGGTCGAGATAGGCGCCGATCTCCTCGTCCCCGAACGCGGGCCCGAGCAGCGAACCGGACATCGCGTCCTGGCCGTCGGCGTACCTGGGCCGGGACGCGCCGCGGTCCAGCGCGACGGCCATGGCGGCGCCCAGCGCCCCGCCGGCGTCGCCCGCGGCCGGCTGGACCCATACCTCGTCGAGGTCCACCTCGCGGGAGATCCTCCCGTTGGCGACGCAGTTCAGCGCCACCCCGCCGGCCATGCACAGCCTGCTCTCGCCGGTGAGCCGCAGGCTCGTGCGGGCCAGCCGGACCAGGATCTCCTCGACGACCTTCTGCACCGACGCCGCGAGGTCGAACTCCCGCTCGGTCAGCGGGCTTTCGGGGGTCCGGCGGGGTCCGCCGAAGAGCTGCTCGAAGGCCCGGCCGGTCATCACCTGCCCGCGCAGGTACTCGAAGTACCGCATGTCGAGCCGGAACGACCCGTCCGGCTTGACGTCGACCAGCTTCTCCCTGATGAGGTCGGCGTAGCGCGGTGTGCCGTACGGCGCCAGCCCCATCACCTTGTACTCGCCGGAGTCCACCTTGAACCCGCAGAAATAGGTGAACGCGGAGTAGAGCAGACCGAGGGAGTGCGGGAAGCGGATCTCGGCGACCTGCCGCAGCGCGCTGCCCCGGCCGTGCCAGATGGTGGTGGTGGCCCAGTCGCCGACGCCGTCGACGCACAGCACGGCCGCCGACTCGTAGGGGCTCGGCAGGAAGGCCGACATGGCGTGCGACTCGTGGTGCTGTCGGCACTCGACCTTCGGCACCGGACCCCGGCCCACCTTGCGCAGTTCTTCGCGCACCCGGGTGGCGGCCCGCGACTTCGCGGACAGCCACTGCGGCAGGGTGTCCCGGAACACCTGGTACCCGCTCGGGGCGGCACCGACGTAGGTGGCCAGGACCCGCCGGAACTTCACGGCCGGGTCCTCGTAGTAGGCGACCGCGTCGAGATCGCCGAGGGTGGCGCCCGCCTCGCGCAGGCAGTACCGCACCGCCTGCTCGGGGAAGGCCGGATCGTGCCTGCGGCGGCTGAACCGCTCCTCCTGCGCGGCGGCGAGGGGCGCCCCGTCGGCGACGAGGGCCGCCGCGCTGTCGTGGTAGTAGGCCGATATCCCGAGGACCAACCCGGTCATGACTGTGCTGCCCTTTCCTCGCGGTGGACGGGCGCGTGGACGGCGGGGCGCCGGCCCCGGTCCGACCGGCGGGCCCGGCGGGCCGCCTGCCTCGCCCAGAACGAACTCGGCGGATTGAGCGACCGGTAACCGGCCCGGATCCGCTCCCACACCGCCGTCTGCGCTTCGACGCCCTGGGCCAGCACGATCGCGCTCATGTAGGCGTCGATGGCGTCGGCGGCCCAGGCCGAATGCCCGGTGGCCACGTTGTCGATGGTGTTGTGCAGGTCGACGAAGCGGGTGCTGAAGCCGTGGTGCCGCAGGTCGATACTGGCCCGGCGGTAGCTGCCGCCCACCCCGGACAGCTCCATGGCCAGGTTCAGCCCGAAGATCTCCGGCATGAAGGTCTGCGGGAGGCGTCCGATGCTGAGCCAGTACACCGGCAGTTCCAGCGAACTGGCCCTGAAGCCCGGCCAGTTCGCGAACTCGGGGGAGTCGGTGGGGGGCAGGTGCACGTCCATCTGGGCGAGGAGCTTGCGGTAGACCACCGGGTGGCTCAGGTCGTGCACACCGTTGCCCAGTTCGTCGTAGTACGTCTCGAACAGGAAGGAGCCGTGCTCGGCAGCGGCGTGCTCGTAGTCGGTGAAGCCCTGGAGCCACGCGCCGTCGATCAGGGTCAGCGGAGCGAGCTGCACCGTGGAGTCGATGAGTTCCTCGCGGGAGGCCGGCTCGTTGTCGCCGTCCGCGAAGGCCTGGTCGTGCCGGTCGTGCTGGTCCAGCAGCCAGGGCCGCAGCCCCTGAGGGGTCCAGGGCGTCGGCAGCTGATCGGGGCTCTTGTCGAGTCCGTGCCGGGCCCGGGCCAGCCAGGCACTCGCGTAGTCGTACGCGTACCGCCGCAGCTCGGGGGTGTCCTGGCGCCGCTGCAACAGGTGGTAGGCCGACCGGACGTCGGTGGGCGTGGGGTTCGTGCCCGTCGGGCCCGGCGCGGGCCCGGACCGCAGGAGCGCCGGCAGGGGATGGGAGACGGGGCGTCCGGCACCGGGCGGCGGCGCGACGGCGGACGTACCTGCCGGCAGTGAGTCGATCCAGCGCCGGATCACCGAGAGGTCCTCCGGCGAGAACACCCGGAACATCGGGCCCCGCTCCATCACCAGTCCGTTGACCAGGGGGCTCGCCCCGGAGCGTCCCGGGCGCACCAGCTTGCTCGCCGCGAGGGCGTCCAGCAGCGGCGCCGGGTCGTGGCGGGCCTCGCGCAGCAACTCGTTGAGGGGACGGCCGTCGAGTTCGTAGCGGTGGTGGTAGACCGCGCCCTCCCGGGCCCGCCGGCTGATCAGCTCGGCCATGGTGAAGGCGGGATCGCGCGCCGCGCACAGGTCCGCGTACACGTCCTCGTGCCAGCGCTCCAGCCCCGCCCAGGCCCAGCGGAAACCCGTGGCGACCCGCTCCCCGGTCTTCTCCTCCTGCGCCAGCAGGGACGCCCAGACCGGGTCCCAGCCCGGCGCGGGCGGCTCCGACCTCAGGCGCTCGGCCCAGCGGCCCGCGCCGTCGGCACCCCCGGCCGCGACGACCAGGGCGGGCAGCAGCCCGGCCACCCGCAGACACGCGTCGGCGCCGAGGATCTCCGGCCGGAACTCCTCCGGGTGCCGGCTCATCGCCAGCAGGACGGCGGGCAGGTAGAACTCGCGGTCCGCGATCCGCTGGTCGAGGGTGAGCCGGGAGGTCGGCACCGCGTATCCGGCCAGCTCCGCCTCCTGGAGCAACGCCACATAGGCACTGCCCCGGGACGCGTTCGGCTGTCCGACGCCGACATCGGAGGCGTAGAGCGCGAGGACACTCAACGCGTCGCTGTCCTCGGCGGTACCGGGGCCGCTCAGCCACTGCAGCCAGGCCCCGGCCACGACGGCCAGCGGCGCGCAGGCCAGCGCCGCCCGTTCGGCCAGCACCGCGGCCGTGCCGGGCACGGCGTCCGGCGCGTCGCACTCGCCGAGCAGGGCGAGACAGCGGTCCCGCTCCCGGGCCGACCAGGCGGCGACGCCGTCGCGGAGTTCGGTGAGGCCCGCTCCTTCGGTTTCCGGGGCCGGCAGGCCGCGCACTTCGGCGCGGAGCCGCTCCGTGAAGCCGGCACCGGGGAAGACGGCCTCCGGGTCGAGCGCCAGGGCGTACAGGGTCCGGCTCGCGTTGTCGGCGGCCGGCGGGGTCGGGGGCGTTGGGCGCGGTGCCGCGTCCGGCTGGGGGACGGGGACGGACATGATGCCTCTCCTTGCATGCGTCCGGCTCCGGGCGCCGGCCGCATCCGGCCGGCGCCCCGAGGCGCGGTCAGAACATGGGGTAGATCGACGTGTCTTTCTTCCGCTTCTTCTTGCGCCACCACATCAAGCTGGCCATGAACTTCTTGAACGCCATGGTCGTGAGGCCCTTTCAGCGCAGTGAGAGCATTCCGGCGAGCAGTTCGGCGATGACGTCGTGGCCGTGGTCGGTGAAGTGGCCGCGGTCGACGAACAGCCAGTCCTCGCTCGTCGTCACCTTGGCCAGTTCCGGGGACAGGTCGATGAAGCGCACGTCCTGTTTGTCGCACTCGGCGCGCAGCGCCTCCGCGTAGCTCCGGCCGGTGGCGGCCTTGGTGCCGTCGCCGAACAGCTCCTCCAGCGACACCCCGAGCGCGGCGAGCTTGTCCAGCTCCTTGAAGATCAGGGCCTCCTGCTCGGAAGGCTCGTCCCGGACCCAGGTCGCCACCGGCGAGAGCACATAGGTGATCCGGGTGCCGGTCCCCGCGGTCAGCTGCCGCCACCCCTGGAGGTGCCGCGCCGCCAGCTCGGCCGAGCGGGCGATCAGCTCCGGCATCGGCGGCAGCGGTTCCCGCTCCGCGCGCTCGGGGCCGTCCTGCGCCCTGTCGCGCGACCAGAGCCGCCGGCCGGCCTTGCGGTGGCGGGCGCGCAGTTCGTCCATGAGGTCGTAGTACTCGTTGCAGTAGAAGAACGCGCCGTGGTCGCCCTGCTGCCAGGCGGGCAGCCGGCTCAGCAGCAGGTTGTTCAGGCCGGAGAAGAGGACGATCTCCTCGATCTCGGGGACCAGGTGCCGGAAGAGCAGCATCTGGACCACTTCCTGGGTCGAGTTGAAGCTGCGCCCGCCGAAGTTCAGCCACGGCGTCGACGGCGCGTAGCGCGACCACAGGTACGACGGGATGGTCGCGGCGTCACTGGTGGCGCCGACGCCGAACGCGGCCGAACTGCCGGCGAACAGCCGCACCGGCCCCTTGGCGATGTCACTGTCCGGCGAGGCCCGCAGACCGTCGGGACCATGGGAGAAGCGGAAGCCGTACCGGTCGGTGTTCAGGACGTCCGAGGTGTAGTTGGTCTTGTTGGCGAACATCAGGTAGGGCAGATAGTGGGTCGACCCGCGGTCGTCGAAGTCGTCGTACTGCATCATCTGCGGAGTCAGCACTTCCCGGTGCAGCTTCAGGCCCATGTCCGTTGTCCTCTCAGGCGATCGCACGGGCGAAGGCGTCGACCACGTCGTCGACGGTGCGGACGTTCGGGGGCTGCTCGGCGCCGGAGAAGACCTCGACGCCGAACTCCGCCTCCAGCTTCAGGACGAGACGGGCGTACAGCATCGAGCTGAGCCCCAGTGCGTTCAGTTCGTCCGAGCCGTCGATGCCAGGAACCACGACGCCGACGTCCTCCAGCGTCTCCATGAGCTGCTCGACGACCCGTTCCTTGATGTCGGCCGTGCTCAGCATGCGTTCTCCTTCGTGATGGGTGCGTCCGACGCCCTCTTGGCCGTCAGAGCCAGCAGGTCGTAGCGGGTGACCGGCAGGCCGTCCTGATTCGCCACCTCGACCTCCCAGCGGACCTCGCCGTGGTCGGTGCCGGGGCGCGGGGTGATCTCCTTGGCGGTCAGGGTCACGGTCAGCTCGTCGCCGGGGCGTACCGGTGCGAGGAACACGAGGTTCTCCAGGCCCTGGTTGGCCAGCACCGGCCCGGGTCCCTCGGTCACGAACAGGCCGGTGGCCAGCCCGATCACCAGCGAGCCGTGCGCGACGATCCCGCGCAGGACGGGATTGCGGGCGGCGGCGGCCTCGTCGGCGTGGGCGTAGAAGCGGTCGCCGGTGAGCCGGGTGAACCGGTCGATGTCGGCCCGGGTGACCGTGCGCCGCCCGGTCACCAGCGCGTCGCCGACCCGGAGGTCGTCGAGGTGGCGTCCGAGCAGGTGGGTGTCGTGGATGACCCGTGCGCCGCCGTGCACCCACCTGTTGGTCACGGCGCCGGACACGGTGGGGGAGCTCTCCAGCACCACGGCGGCCTGCTGAGCGCGCAGCCGACGCAGGCACTCGGCGGCGCCGGGGCCGGTCCGGGGCGTGGGCCGTGCGGCGGGCTCCACCACCTCGACCCGCTCGTGCCAGGGGGCGATGGCGTGCACGAGCGTGCGCGCCGCGGCCGGGTCCCCGGTGACCAGCCAGCCGCGCAGTCCGCCCCGGCCGAGCGAGAGACCGGCGGCGATCTCGTCGGCCGTGCGGTACGGGATGAGCGTGCCGACCGGGCCGAACGCCTCGACCGTGTGCAGGGGCCGCGGGTCGGCGTCCGGGCGCGCGGCCAGCAGGACCGGCGCCATGAACGCCCCCGTCCGCGGATCGCCGCCGGTCACCTCGGCCCGGTCGGCGGACCCGGTCACCGTGGCCGCCGCGCCGGACAGCTCGCGCACGGCACGCCGGACGGTGTCCCGGTGGGCCGGATCGACGAGCGGTCCCATCCGCACACCGGGGGCGGCGGGAGGCCCCACCGTCACGTCCGCCAGTGCGGCGGCGGTCGCCTGCGCCACCCGGTCGAGCAGGCCGGCCGGGACGAACGCCCGCCGCACCGCCGCCGCGCTCTGGCCGGCGTGCGCGGTCAGACCGGCGACCAGGCGGTCGACGAACCGGTGGAACGCGGGGTCGTCCGGTGCCGCGTCCGGCCCGAGCACCGCGCAGGTGAGCGGTTCGGCCGCGAAGTGGCAGCGCGGTTCCACGGTCAGCCGCAGCAGACGGGCCCGCAGCCGGGCGGCCGTCGCCCGGGTGCCGGTGAAGGAGACCAGGTCCTGCGCGGTGAAGCAGTCGGGCAGGGCCACCGGTCCGGAGACCGTCTGCAGCGCGCCCTCGGGCAGCACCCCGGCCGCGACGACCGACTCGACCAGCCGGGTGACCAGGGCGGCGGTACGGCCGGCGGGCCGGACGACGCTGGGCAGGCCGGCCAGATAGCTCAGGGCGAACTGTTCGAGGACCGTGCTCACCGGGAGGCTGAAGCCGTTGATGTGCAGGGCGACACCGGGCCGGTCCACCGTCGTCAGCCCCGACACCACGCCGGCGCCCCTGGCCACCTCGGCGGCCTCACCGTGCACCAGGACCTTGTCCTCGGCGGCGTCCGCGTCGGGCAGCAGGCCGGTGACCGCGGCGGCGTGATGACGGACCGTCAGAACCCCGCCGTCGATGTCGGCCGCGGCGTCGGCGGGGGTCGCGCCCAGCGCGCCGGAGAGCTCCGACAGCTCGCCCAGCAGGGCCCGGTCGCGGCCGAGCAGTCGCACGAGCTCGCGGAGCTGCCGGGCGCGGCGCTGCCGGCTCAGGGACCGCACCGCCGGCGAACCCACCGACCGGGCGTGCCGCAGCGCCGCCGTCAGATCGGTCCGCGCCGTCGACACCCGGAAGATCTCGCATCCGGTCGTCGCGTCGTGATGTGCCCTGCCCTTGTCATCGGGCGTGTACCACCGCCCACCCACATAGTGCGGAATCATTCACAGAACCCTTCTCGGCAGGACCGGGCATCACTGTGCCGGGCACTGCTTTCGGTTCCCTTCCGGTCGGCTTTCCACGGACCCGGAAGATCGATAGCCGGTGAGAAGCGAGCGAAAAGCCCCTTCGAGCACTCTGATCTCCGATGCGCACGAGCCCGCCACACGGGCTGACGGCGGCCGGCGCCCGGGGCCGGACACCGGCGGTCCCTCTTCAGGAGGCAGCAAGATGGGCGAGGATTTCACCGACCGGCGACTGGCCCGCACCCCGATCGCGATCGTCGGTATGTCCGGGCTTTTCCCGAAGGCCCGCAACCACCGGGAGTACTGGCAGAACGTCGTCGCGGGGATCGACTGCACCGAGGACGTACCGGACTCCCGCTGGCGCACCGCCGACTACTACGACCCGGACCCGACGGCGCCGGACAAGTCGTACGCACGGCGCGGCGCGTTCCTGCCCGACGTCGAATTCGATCCGCTGGAGTTCGGGCTGCCCCCCAACCAGCTGGAGATCACCAGCATGCAGCAGGTGCTCAGCCTCGGTCTCGCCCGGGACCTGCTGCGCGACGCGGGCGCGCCGGACTCGGCCTGGTACGACCCGCTGCGCACCGGCGTGGTGCTGGGTGTCACCGGCCGGCCGCCGCTGGCGCACGGACTGACCGCCCGGCTCACCACCCCGGTGCTCAAGGAGGTGGTCCGCAGCTGCGGCCTGTCCGCCCGGGACGCCGAGGAGATCGCCGAGAAGTACGTCACCGCCTTCCCGCCGTTCCAGGAGAACTCCTTCCCCGGCTACCTGCCCAACGTGATCGCCGGACGGGTGGCCAACCGGCTCGGCCTGGGCGGGATGAACTGCACGGTGGACGCGGCCTGCGCGGCGTCGCTGGCGGCCGTCCGGCTCGCCGTCTCCGAACTGGTCGACGGCCGCGCCGACATGATGATCACCGGCGGGGTGGACACCGAGAACTCGATCTTCGAGTACGTCAGCTTCGCCAAGGTCGGCGCGCTCTCCCACAGCGACCGGATCAGTCCCTTCTCCGCGGCGGCCGACGGCACCCTGCTCGGTGAGGGCATCGGCATGATCGGGCTGCGCCGGCTGGCGGACGCCGAACGCGACGGCAACACCGTCTACGCGGTGATCCGCGGCATCGGCTCCTCCAGCGACGGCCGGGCGAACAGCATCTACGCGCCGCGCGCCGAAGGCCAGCGGGTCGCCCTCGACCGGGCCTACGCCGACGCCGAGTGCTCACCCGCGTCGGTCGGCCTGTTCGAGGCGCACGCCACCGGCACGGTCGCCGGCGACCGCACCGAACTGACCACGCTCGACGGCCTGCTGCGCGGCGCCTCCGACGAACGCGGGTTCGCGGCGCTGGGCAGCGTGAAGTCGCAGATCGGGCACACGAAGGCCGCCGCGGGCACGGCCAGCCTGATGAAGGCGGCCCTCGCCCTGCGCGAGAAGGTGCTGCCCGGCACGATCAACGTCGACGAGCCCAACGGCTCCGTCGAGTTCACCGACGCCCCGTTCTACGTCAACACCCGGACCCGGCCCTGGGTCCTCGACCCGGCCCGCCCGGCCCGCCGGGCCGCCGTCTCCGCCATGGGGTTCGGCGGCACCAACTTCCACTTCGTGCTGGAGGAGCACCGCCCCGAGCGGACCGGGCAGCGGGTGCTGCACCGCACCCCGACGGCCCGCCTGTGGCACGCCCCGGACCGGGAGACCCTGCTGGACCTGGTACGCGGCGACGCCCCGGCCGGTGACGGCGGCGCGGACATCCCCGCCGCGCACGCGCGCATCGGCTTCGTCGCCCTCGACGACGAGCACGCGAGCGCCCTGCGCGAACTGGCCGTCCGGGAACTCACCGACGCCGAGGACGTCGAGGAGTGGTCGCATCCCCGGGGCGTGTTCTACCGCCGGCACGCGGCACCCGACGTGCGCGTCGGCGCGCTCTTCGCCGGGCAGGGCAGCCAGTACGTCGACATGGGCCTGACGGCCGTACTCAACAACCCGGTGGTCGGCGCCGCGTTCGACGCGGCCAACGCGTCGTTCGCCGACGCCGGCCCGCGCCTGGGCCAAGTGGTGTTCCCACCGCCCGCGTTCGACGCCGAGACCCGCGGCCGGCAAGAGGCGACGCTGCGCCGCACCCAGTACGCGCAGCCGGCGATCGGCGCGCTGTCGGCGGGCCAGTTCGGCGTCCTGCGGGAACTGGGCCTGGTCTGCGCCGGGTACGCCGGGCACAGCTTCGGCGAGCTGACCGCGCTGTGGGCCTCCGGCGCCCTCGGCGACGCCGACTTCCACCGGATCGCCGCGGCGCGCGGCGCGGCCATGATGCCGCGCGAGGGACACGACCCCGGCACCATGGCGGCGGTGTTCGCCACCCGCGAGGAGGTCACGGAACTGCTCGTGGAGTTCCCCGGGGTCGTCGTGTGCAACCACAACAGTCCGGGCCAGGTCGTCGTCGGCGGTGGCACCGAGGAGGTCGAGCGGCTGCTGGCCGAGTGCCGGGACCGCAGGACCAGAGCGGTCCGGCTGCCGGTGGCCGCGGCCTTCCACACCGAGTACATCGCCCACGCGCTGGACACCTTCGGGCCCCAGGCGCTGGCCACCACCATCACCGAACCCGCCGCGCCGGTGTACGCGAACTCGCCGGGGGCCGAGTACGGCGCCGACCCCGAGGCCAACGCCCGCACCCTGATCCAGCAGTTGCGCCGGCCCGTCGAGTTCGTGTCCGCGCTGCAGCGGATGCGGGACGACGGGATCACCGTGTTCGTCGAGTTCGGACCCCAGCAGCAGCTCAGCCAACTGGTCACCCAGACCCTGGGCGACGGGGTGCGGGTCATCCCCACCGACGCGGGTCCGCGCGGCGACAGCGACCTGATGCTGAAGCGGGCCGCGGTACGCCTCGCCGTGCTCGGCCTGCCGCTGACGGGCATCAACCGGTACGCCGAACCGCTGCCGGAGCCCACGGTGGCCAAGGGCCCGACCGTGTCGCTGTCCGCGCCGGAGTACACACCCCCCGAGCGGCGTGCCGCCTACGAGGCCGCGCTCACCGACGGCTACCGGGTGCCGTCCGCCACGGCGGCGCCCACCCCGACGCCCACCCTGCTCGCCCCTCCCACCGCGGATGTGAAGGACGACATGCCCGAGGCCCTGGACCAGTACCTCTCGTTGCACGCCCAGTACCTGGAGAGCCAGTCGCGGGTGACCGCGCAGATAGCCGAGGCGCTGGGCCGGCCGATGGACGCGCACCTGGCCGGGGCCGTCACCGCGGCGGCCCGGCAGAGCGAGGCCGTCGGCCAGGCCCACGGCCGGGCCGGTGAGGTCCTGGCGAAGCTGGCCGAGCTGCGGTCCGGGCCCCCCGGAGCGGCACCGGCCCTCACCCCACCGGCGGCCGGTGACGGCACCCTCGACGCGATCACCTTCGAACCGGCGCCGGCGCCGGCGCCGCTGCCCGATCCGCTGCTGATCGGCGCCGGTGCCGAGACGTACGTCCAGAACGGCCTGCCGCACCCGCCCGAGCCCGCGGAGGCCCCGCCCGCGGCACCGGCGCAGGAGCACCCGGTGACCGGCGACGACGTGCGCACCCAGCTGATCGAGGTGATCGCGGAGAAGACCGGCTACCCGACGAGCATGCTCGACCCCTCCATGGACCTGGAGACGGATCTCGGCGTGGACTCCATCAAACGGGTCCAGGTGCTGTCGGCGCTGCGCAAACGGATGCCGCAACTGCCGTCCGTGGAGCTGGAGCGACTCGGTGAGCTGCGCACGGCCGATCAGATCGCCGCCTACCTGAGCGAGGCCGGTGATGCGGCCCCAAAAGCGCGTGAGGCCGGCGCGGGCACGCGCCGGTACCTCGTCGAACTCGTCGCCCTGCCCGCCCCCGACGTACTCGACGGCGCCTACCGGGCCGACCCGGTCGCCATCGTCGTCGGCGGCGAGCGGACCGGCGGTGACCCCACCGACGCCGACGCGCTCGCGGACGGGCTGACCGCGCGCGGCTGGACCGTGCGCCGGGTGCCGCCGGGTGCGGAACCCGCCGGACCCGTCACCGACGACGTCGACCTGTGGCTCTGCCTGCTCGGCGCCGAGCCGGAGTGGGACGCGGCCCGCCGGCGCCTGGCCGGCACCGTCCTGCTGGCGAAGCAGGCCGCCCTCACCCTGCCCGCGCGGGCCCACCGCACCGGTTTCGTCACCGTCACCCGCCTCGACGGCGGACTCGGCCTGCACGGCCGGCGCGGCCCGGTCGCCTCGCTCGTCGGCGGCATCGGCGGCGCGGTCAAGACCCTGGCGCAGGAACGCCCGGGACTGTTCTGCCGCGCCCTCGACATCGACCCGGGGCTGCCGCGGGCCGACTTCGTCACCACCGTGCTCGACGAGATCCAGGACGCGGCACTCGACACCGTAGAGGTCGGCGTCGACGCCACGGGGACGCGCCGGACCGTGGCGCCCGGCCCGCACGGCCCGGCCCGCCGGGTGTCCGAGGTCGGCGGTGCGCCCCTCGACGAGCTGACGCCGACCGATCAGGACGTGCTGCTCGTGACCGGCGGCGCCCGCGCGGTGACCGCCCGGTGCGTGCGCGCGCTGGCCGACGCCACGGCCGCCCGGTTCGTGCTGCTCGGCCGGACCGAACCGGGCACCGAACCCGAGTGGGCCGCAGGGGTCGCCGACGCGCGGCTCAAGGACGCGGCGATCGCGGCGCTGTCCGCGGACGGCGTACGGCGCAGCCCCCGGGAGATCGACCGGATCTGCGCGGACCTGCTGGCCCGGCGGGAGGTCGGGCAGACCCTGGCCGCGCTCGGCGACCGCGCCGACTACGTCCGCGCCGACGTCACCGACGCGGCGTCCGTCGCCGCCGCGCTGGCCGGACACCGTGCCCGGGTGACGGGCGTGGTGCACGGCGCGGGCGCGCTCGCCGACGCGCTGCTGCCCGACAAGACGGCCGACCAGATCGAGCACGTCCTCCGGGTCAAGCTGGACGGCCTGCGCAACGTACTGGACGCCCTCGACCCCTCGGCCCTGCGCCACCTGGTGCTGTTCACCTCGGTGGCCGGACTGCTCGGCAACCCGGGGCAGGCCGACTACGCGGTGGCCAACGAGGCGCTGTGCCGGTTCGCGGCGGGCTGGAAGCACGAGCACCCCGCCGCGCACGTCACCGCCATCGACTGGGGCGCCTGGCGGGGCGGCATGGTCACCCCCGACCTGGCCGACCTCTTCGCCGAGCGGGGTGTGCCGCTGCTGGACCCGGAGGCCGGCACCCGGGCCTTCGTCGAGCAGTTCACCCGGCCGCACCGGTCCGACGTACGCGTGCTGATCGGGGAGAGCAGGACGCTCGGCGGTACGCGGGTGGGGCCGCCGGCCGCGTTCACCGCGCGCCGGGACATCACCGCCGTCGCGGCCGATCCGGTGCTCCGGGCGCACACGATCGGGGCGCACCCGGTGCTGCCGAGCACATTCGGACTGGGCTGGCTGGTCAACGTCGTGGAACGGGCCAACCCCGGGCTGTACGTGACAGGGGCCCGGGACTTCCAGGTCCACAAGGGGATCGTCTTCGACGGCAGCGCGCCCGGCGCCCACCGGATCGTCGTCGAGCCCGGCGCGGGCGAGGGGGCGCAGAGCACGGTGCGGGCCGCGGTGAGCGGTGCGAACGCCGACGGGCGGCCGGTGCCGCACTACGCCGTCACCCTCGTCCTGGCGACGGAACCCGCGCCGGCACCGGTCATCGACGTCCCGCCGGTCGTCGACGGACCGGAGGACGCGCTGGAGTGGTACCGCGACGCTACGATGTTCCACGGCCCGCCGTTGCAGGGACTGCGCCAGGTGCTGGAACGCACGTCCACCCGGCTGACCCTGCGGTGCCGGCTGGCGGACGCGGACGTGTCGGGCCGGGCGTTCCACGGCCTGCTGCACGGCCCGGTCCTCGCGGACCTGCTCCTGCAGGCACTGGGCGTGCTGGGCGGCGAGCTGCTCGGCCGGCCCTGCCTGCCGCTGGGCATCGGCCGCGCCGAGTGGTTCGCCCCGCTCCCCGACGACGAGCCGTTCCTCATCGTGGCCGAGGCCGCCGACGGGGCCGGCGCCGGCGACCAGTTCACCGGCACCGCGACCGCGACCACCCTGGACGGCCGGGTGCTGCAGCGGTTCGCCGACGCGGACTTCGTGGCCACGGCCGGCATGGCGGGGAAGTTCCGGCGTTCGGTGCGCGGGCGGCAGGACGCCGCCGATGCCGTGACCGTCCCGGAGACGCGTGGGAGAAACGGGCGGAGCGCGCAGGGCGCACAACCGGCCGACGTCCCGACCGGCGCGCGCGGCAAGGGAGCCCGGTCATGACGGCCCCGGTGCGGACCGGCGACGGTGTCGCCCGGGACCCGCGGCGCATCCACCGTGAACTGCTGCGGCTGGACCGGCCCTGTTTCGTGATCCGCGACGACTCGGGCGTCGGTGTCACCGTCGACCCCGAACTCGCCCGCCGCACACGGGTGCTGGCCTCGGTGCCGCCGCTGCCGCCCGAGTCCCTGGGCGACCGTGAGTTCCTGGCCGCGCACGGCGTACGGCAGGCCTACGCCGCCGGAGCGATGGCGGGCGGTATCGCCTCCGCCGACCTGGTGACCGCCCTGTCCCGGGCGGGCTACCTGGCCTCCTTCGGGGCCGGCGGCGTGGTGCCCGACAAGATAGACCAGGCGCTGACCCGCATCCGGCGGCAGACGCCGGGGACGCCGTTCGCCTGCAACCTGATCCACAGCCCCAGCGAGCCGGCCATGGAACGCGCGGCGGTACGGCTGTTCCTGCACCACCGGGTGCGGTGCGTCGAGGCGTCGGCGTTCATGGACCTGACCCCGCAGATCGTGCACTACCGGGCCGCCGGGCTGGTCCGGGAGGACGACGGTTCGGTCCGGGCCGAGCACCGGCTGATCGCCAAGGTGTCCCGGGCCGAGGTCGCCGAACGCTTCCTGCGGCCGGCCCCGGCGGACCTGCTGCGGGGACTCGTCCAGGACGGGTCGATCACCGCCGGGCAGGCCGAGCTGGCCGCGCGGACACCGATGGCCGACGACATCACCGCCGAGGCCGACTCCGGCGGCCACACCGACCGCCGGCCGCTGGTGGTGCTGCTGCCGGAGCTGATCGCCCTGCGCGACCGCGTCCAGCGCGAACTGGGGAACCCGCGGCAGGTGCGGATCGGCGCGGCCGGCGGCATCGGCACCCCGGCCGCCGCCGCCACCGCGTTCGGGCTCGGCGCCGCCTACGTGGTCACCGGGTCGGTCAACCAGTCCTGCGTCGAGGCCGACCAGTCCCCGGCCGCCAAGGAACTGCTCGCCGCCGCCGGGACCAGCGACTGCGTGATGGCACCGTCGGCCGACATGTTCGAACTCGGTGTCCACGTGCAGGTGCTGCAGCGGGGCACCATGTTCGCCGGCCGCGCCAGGCGCCTGTACGAGCTGTACCGGGCCCACGACTCGATCGAGTCCCTCCCGGACGACGACCGCCGCGAACTGGAGAAACGGGTCTTCCAGCGGCCCCTGTCCGACGTGTGGCAGGACTGCGTGCGCTTCTTCGCCGAGCGGGACCCGGCACAGATCCGGCACGCCGAGGACAACCCCAAGCGCCGGATGGCCCTGATCTTCCGCTGGTACCTCGGACGGTCCTCGGGATGGAGCGTGCAGGGTGCTCCCGAACGCGCCGCGGACTACCAGATCTGGTGCGGCCCCGCGATGGGCGCGTTCAACCAGTGGGTCACCGGCACCTACCTGGCCACGCCCGCCAACCGCGGCGTCGTCGACGTCGCCACCCACCTCATGCGCGGCGCCGCCTACACCAGCCGGGTCCACCAGCTGCGGCTGGCCGGCGTACGGCTGCCGGCGGAGTGCGCCACCTACCTGCCGGCGCCGCCGGCCACCCGCGGAGGCGATCAGCGGTGAGCCCGACCCACTGCAAGCTGTGCTCGCTCGGCAGCGGCCACCCGGGCATCGCCATCGACGCACAGCAGGTCTGCAACCTGTGCCGGATGGACCTGGCCGGCGACCTGCTGGTGAACTACCGGTACACCAACGACGTCTTCCGCGACTTCCAGCAGGCCGGTCCGAATCCGGACGGCCCCTACGACTGCCTGTTCATGTACAGCGGCGGCAAGGACAGCACGTACATGCTCGACAAGTTCGTCAACGAGTACGGCAAGCGCGTCGCCGCCTTCACCTTCGACGTGCCCTTCGAGTCCAGCCACGCCGCCGACAACATCCGGCTGGCCAGGGAGCGCATCGACGCGACCTTCATCGAGGACGCCGACGACGAGAACATCAAGCTGATGATGCGCGAGGTGTTCAACCGGCCCGCACCCGCCAGACCGGGCGGCTACCTCGACGAGAAACTGCCCTGCGTCTCCTGCCGCACGTTCTTCGTGATCCGCGCGATCCTCTACGCCTTCCGCCACCGCATCCCCTACATCGCGATGTGCGCGGACCCGCAGCAGATCCTCACCATGGAGTCGAACGTCCTGGAGGTCGTGCGCGGCTTCTACCGCACCTTCGGACAGCGGCTCGCCGACACCTGGTTCGGCGGCGAACTGCAGCGCATTCTGTTCGCCGAGGAGAAGGACCTGCCCAGGATCGTCTTCCCGTTCATCGCGATGCGCCACGCCTACGACCCGGACCGCATGGTCGAGGAACTCAAGGCCAAGGGCCTGTACAACTCCTCGCCGATGGAGACGCACTGCACGCTGTTCCCGCTGCTGAACTACTACTCGTTCAAGCACTGGGACTGCATGTTCTACAAGCTCAACGCGGCCAGCCGGGTGCGGGCCGGCCGGCGCGGCTCCGGGGGCGGGCGGTCGACCTTCAGCATCAGGTTCCCCGAGACCCTCGACCTCCTCGGTGTCGAGCGGCGGTTGCGCGAGGTGACGCTCGCGATCGCCGCGGGCGAGGGCGACCGCGACGGGCGGCGCGCGGAACTGGTCGGGATCTTCCGCGACCTCGGCGCCGACGAGGAGGCCGCGGGGTTCGTGGCCGACAGCTTTCTCGACATGCCGGCCGTGGCCGACGACCTGGGGATCCGGCTTACCTGAGAGGACCGCACGTGGAGCCGACCGTTACCGACACGGACATCGCGATCATCGGCCTGAGCTGCCGGCTGCCCGGCGCGGACGATCCCGAGCAGTTCTGGCGCAACCTGTGCCAGGGGCGGGAGACCGTCACGTTCTTCACCGACGCCGAACTGCTCGCCGCGGGCGCCGACCCCGAGCTGATCCGGCAGGAACGCTACGTCAAGGCGGGGCAGGTGATCGAGGGCGCCGACCGGTTCGCCGCCCCGCTGTTCCGCATCCCGCGCGAGGAGGCCGAGATACTCGACCCGCAGCAGCGCGTCCTCCTGGAGTGCGCGCTCACCGCGCTGGAGGACGCGGGCTGCGACCCCGCCCGCCACCCCGGACCGGTCGGCGTGTACGCGGGGGTTGGGCTCAACGCCTACGCGTGGCTGGCGCTCGCCGACCGGTTCGCCGGCGGGTCCGCGCTCGACCGCCACCGGCTGATGGTCGCCAACGACAAGGACTTCCTCGCCACCCGCGTCTCCTACAAACTCGATCTGCGCGGGCCGAGCGTCAACGTCAACACCGCCTGCTCGACCTCGCTGGTCGCCGTCCACCTGGCCTGTCTGAGCCTGCTCGGCGGCGAGTGCGACATCGCGCTCGCGGGCAGCGCCCACCTGCGGGTGCCGCAGACCGAGGGCTACCTCCACCAGGACGGCATGATCTTCTCGCCGGACGGGCACTGCCGGGCCTTCGACGCCGACGCGCGCGGCACGGTGATCGGCAGCGGCGCGGGCGTGGTCGTGCTCAAGCGGCTGGCCGACGCGCTCGCGGAGGGCGACCGGATCCGCGCGGTGGTCAAGGGCACCGCCATCAACAACGACGGCTCCCGGAAAGCCGGGTACACGGCGCCGAGCGTGGCCGGACAGGCCGCCGTCATCACCACCGCCCAGCAGGTCGCCGACTGCGCCCCACGGACCATCGGCTACGTCGAGGCGCACGGCACCGGCACCGCGCTCGGCGACCCGATCGAGGTCGCCGCGCTCAACGAGGCGTTCGCCGACGCGGGGATGGCACCCGGGTCCTGCCCGATCGGCTCGGTGAAGACCAACATCGGGCACCTGGACACGGCGGCGGGCATGGCCGGCCTGATCAAGACCGTGCTGATGCTGGAGCACGGCCAGTTCGTGCCGACGGTGAACTTCAAGAACCCCAACCCCGACATCGACTTCGCGGGCGGGCCGTTCTACGTGAACACCGAGGCGGCCGACTGGCCGGCGGGGCCGTGGCCGCGGCGGGCCGGCGTCAGCTCCTTCGGCATCGGCGGCACCAACGCCCACGTCGTACTCGAAGAGGCGCCGTCCCGGGAGCCGGCGCCGGCGGTCGAGGGGCCGCACCTGCTGCTGGTCTCCGCCGACACGCCCGCCGCCCTCGAACGGTCCGCCGCCGCCCTGGCCCGCCGGCTGCGTGGCAGCGGGGCGAACCTGCACGACGTCGCCACCACACTCGCCCTCGGCCGCCGCGAGCACCGCTGCCGCCGGGCGCTGGTCACCGGGCCCGACGAGACCGCCGACGACGCGGCGCTCGCGCTCGCGCTGGCCGACCCCGGCCGCGTCCACAGCGGCGTACGCGGCCCGGACGGGACGCGGCACGCGTTCGTCTGCACCGGCTCCCTGCCGGACGGCGGCGCCCACGCGGCGGCGCTGTACCGGGAGTCGCCCGCCTTCAGGGCACTGGTGGACGCCTTGCTGCCCGGGGACGGCGCGGCGGGCGAGTCGGTGCTGACGTCCGGTGACGCGGTGGCGGCGGCCGTGGCGGAGACCGCGCTGGCCCGGCTCTGGACCGCCTGGGGCGTCCGGCCCGCCGCGGTGATCGGGCTCGGCGCGGGCCGGCGCGCGGCGGCGTGCGTCGCGGGCGCCACCGACCCGGCGGCCCTCCTCGATGCCGGGGCCGTGGCGGAGCGGGCTCCGCGGATACCGCTCTGGCGCGCGGGGTCCTGGCAGGCGGCGGGCGCCGTACGCGGGCCCGCCCCCGCCACCGACGACACCGGCCCGACCGGGGCGGCGAAGGACGAGACGCTGGACCGGGTGCTGGCGGGTACCGGCTGGTCCGCGCTGGAGCTGTACCCGGGCACCGGCACCGGGACCGAGGCGCTGCTCCGGGAGGTCGGCCGGGCGTGGACCGAGGGGACGCCGGTCGACTGGGACCGCTTCTACGAGGGCCGGACCGGGCGGCGGGTCGAACTGCCGACCTACCCCTTCGAGCGGGCCAGGTACTGGATCGACACCGACGGCCCGGCCCGGAAGTCCGCCACCACCCTGCGCGAGCGGTTCGGCACGCTGACCGCGTCGGCACAGCAGGACCTGCTGGTGCGGTACCTGCGGGAGGAGATCGGGGCCGCCCTCGCCGCCAAGGACCTGGGCGACGAACTGCCCGATGCGGACCGTGACCTGTTCGAACTCGACGTGGAGTCGCTGATGCTGATCGAGGTGGTCGCCAAGCTCGGTGACGAACTCGGGTGCGAGGTGCCGCTGACGGCGTTCATCGACCACCCCACCATCCGGGGTGCCGCGCTCAGCCTCACGGAGCTGCCGGGGTATCCGGGCGCCGCCGTGGTCTGACACCCGGTTCGTACGACGGCGCGGTCCGGCGGCCGGCTCCCCGTAGCGGGGGAGCCGGCCGCCGTCGTCGTCGGCGCGGTCCTCAGCCGGAGAGCCTGGCGCGGCGGCGGCTGATGAGGCTCCGGTCGGGCCGTGCGAGGTGCCGGCGCGCGGTGTCCGCGCCCGCCGTGCCGCCGAGCCGGGCGGCCATGGTGCGGATGGTGGGGCACCGGAACATGTCCACGACCACCAGGTCCGTGCCGGAGTCCGCGCGCAGCCTCGCCACCACGTCCACCACGTTCAGGGAATTGCCGCCGGACTCGAAGAAGTTGTCGTCGAGTCCGAACTCCCCGGCGGGCAGCGCCTCCCGCCAGGCCCGGGCGACCAGCCGCTCCAGGTCGGTCCCGGGGGCGGGGCCGGTGCGGGCCGCGGTGCCGCGCACCGGTGCCGGCAGCGCCTTGCGGTCCACCTTCCCGTTGTCGGTCAGCGGAATCCGTGCCAACGGGACGAACGCGGTGGGCACCATGTAACGCGGCAGTGCGGCCTCGGCGTGCCGGCGCAGGACGGCGGCGTCCATCGCCCCGGCTGCCGGGTTCTCGGCCGCCGGGTTATCGGTCCCCGGGTTCTCGGTCCCCGCGTCCGCGGGGACGACGTAGGCCACGATGCCGCGCCCGTGCGACGCGTCCTCGTGGACGACGGCGACGCAGCGGGCGACGGCGGGGTGTCCGGCCAAGACGCTCTCGATCTCGCCGAGTTCGATCCGGTAGCCGTGCAGCTTCACCTGGTTGTCGGCCCGGTGGAGGTACTCCAGCTCCCCGTCGGCGCGGTGGCGGACCACGTCACCGGTGCGGTACATCGACCCCGGGCGGCCCGGCTCGCGGACGAAGCGTTCGGCGGTGAGGTCGGGCCGGCCGAGGTAGCCGTCCGCGACGCCGTCCCCCGCGATGTACAGCTCACCGGGCACGAACGGGGGCACCGGCTCGCCCCGGCCGTCCAGCACGTAGCACCGGGTGTTGGCGATCGGCCGTCCGATCGTGACCCGCCGCCCCGCGCGCACCCGCGAGACCGCGGACCAGACCGTGGTCTCCGTCGGGCCGTACATGTTCCACACCTGACCTGCCCGGTCCGTGAGTTCGGCGGCCAGATCGGCGGGCAGCGCCTCTCCGCCGCACAGCACCCGCAGCTCCGCCCGGCCGGGCCAGCCGGCCGAGCACAGCATGCGCCAGGTGGCGGGCGTCGCCTGCAGCACGGTGGGCGCGGTGCGCTCGACCAGGGTGCGCAGCGCGAACCCGTCGGCGGCGGCCTGCTCGGACGCCACGTCGACGCGCCCGCCGACGGTGAGCGGCAGGAAGAGTTCGAGCCCCGCGATGTCGAAGCACACCGTGGTGACGGCGAGCAGCCGGTCGTCCGGCCCGCACCCCGGTTCGCGCGCCATCGACATCAGGAAGTTGCTCAGCGCCCGGTGCCCGACCTGCACGCCCTTGGGGTTTCCGGTCGACCCGGAGGTGTAGATGACGTACGCGGGCGCGTCGGGCGAGGCGCGGTCGAGCCGGCCGGTCTCCCGGCCCGCCGCGCGCAGCGCCTCGTCGGGAGCGAGCAGCGGTACGTCGCCGCCGAGGCCGTCCGCCGCACCGGGGTCGGCCAGCAGCAGGGCGAGCCGGGCGTCGGCGGCCATGTGGTCGAGGCGGCGGCGCGGATAGACCGGGTCGAGCGGCACGTAGGCCGCGCCGGAGGCGAGCGTTCCCAGCAGCACCGGGACCAGGTCGGCGCGGCGGCGCAGCAGCACACCGACCCGGTCCCCCGGTCCGATGCCGCGCGCCGCCAGGGCCCGCGCCACCCGGTCCGTGCGGTCCGCCAGTTCGCGGTAGGTCAGCTCGGTCTCCTCGTCCGAGACCGCGACGGCGTCCGGACGGGCGTGCGCCTGCCGGGCGACGAGCGTGGTGACGCACTCCAGGACCGGCTCCGCGGACGCCGTGTCGTTCCACTCCACGAGGACACGCCGGCGCCGTCGCCGGGACATCAGCGGCACGGCGAGGACGGGTCCGGCGGTGTCGCAGGCGGCGGCCTCGGCCAGGCCGGCGAGGAAGTCCGCGCAGTCCGCGGCGAGTCCGGCGGCGGCCTCAGGACCGAACTCCCGGCCGTCGAGCAGCCAGGTGCACCGGGTGCCGTCGGCGGCGACATGGACGGCGGCGGTACGCCCGCGCAGAGCGTCCGGCGGCGGCGCGGCACCGAGGTGCAGGGCGGTCGGCAGCGTCCCGGACGCGTCCGTGCCGCGCGGTCTGGGGTAGCGGGTGCGCAGATCGCGCAGGTGGGGACCGCGGCGGGCCACGGCCGACAGCGCGCCGGCGACCTGGTCGCGGAAGTCGGCGAAGCTCCGGTCCGGGCCGGGGACCCGCAGCGGGACCTCGGTGGCGAACAGCCGGCCCGCCGCCGGGTGCGGCAGGTCCGCCGGCGGACCGACGGAGAGCGCCACGTCGAAGGGGCCCGTACCGCTCAGCCCGTTCAGCCGGGCGAGGAACGCGAGCGTCGCGGCGACCGCGTGCGCGGCGAGCGGGCGGGGGACCGGGACGCTCAGCTCGTGCCGTCCCTCGGCCGCCGTGGGGGAGGGGTCGCGGTGCGGCAGGGCGAACGGCGCCGGCCGGGTCAGCCGGTCCGCCCAGAACGCCTCGTGCCGCCGGGCCGCCGCGGAGTGCCGCGCGAACGCCTCGACGAACGCGCCGTCCGGCAGCGGTAACGCGTCGCCGGCCGACAGGTGCCAGAGCGCGGCCAGGTCCTGGACCGCGAGGACCGCGCCGTCCACGGACGCGAACCCGGTCAGGCGCAGGTCGCCGTCGGCGGTGGCGACGGTGAGCGCGCTGTCGTCGAGCCCGGTGATCGTGCCCGGCCGGGCCGCCGAACGGGTCGCGGCGACGGCGGCGGCGGTGACGAGGACGACGTCGTCCGGGCCCGTCAACCGCGCCGCTCCCCACGCGTTGGGGTGCGGACCGAAGTCGGCCGCGCGCACCAGGGCGTCCAGTTCGGCCGCGCCGCGCGTCCAGCGCAGGAGCCCGCCGTCCGGCAGCGGATCGGTGAGACCGCGGTACGTGCGCAGGCTCGCATCCTGTGGCCGCGGGCGCACCGTGTCCTGTTCGAGCCCTTCGACCAGCTCGGTGAAGGACTCGATCGCGGCGTGCAGGCACTTGGCGTTGAGGCTGAAGGCGGTGTCGTCCGGTTCCAGCGGTACGCCGCGCTGGACCAGGATGTCGCCGGCGTCGGCCTCGGCGGTCATCACGTGCCACGTCACGCCGTGGTCGCGGGCCGGGCCGGCCGCGGATTCCACCAGCGCCCAACTCGTCGCGTACAGACCGGCGTGCCGGGGCAGCGGTCCGTCGTGGTAGTTGACGGCCAGCCGCCGGGGCACGTCGAGCACGCCCTGGGACAGCATCCGGAGATTGGCCGCGCTGAACAGGAAGTCGACCGGGACCCGCCGCAGCGAGACCTCCAGCTCCGGTCCGTACGGGAGCGGGTCGAGTCCCTTCTCCTCGGCCCAGGCGGCGAGTTCGGGATCGTCGGTGACGAAGGCCGTGACCCGGTGGCCGCGGTCGAGCAGGATCTGCGCGCACCGCGCGGTCAGGGGATTGCCCCCGACGACCGCGCACGACCACGGCCGGCCGGCGGCGGCGTCGGGCCCGGGCATCACGGGGCGCTGGGTCGCTGCCATGGCGACGGTCCTCTCCTCGCGGGGAAATTTCGCGTGCAATTCCATGTGCTCGTTACGCTCATCTCACTCGTCGCGCTACTTTGATCCTCCGTCTTTCGCGGCGTCCCCCGCCACCGCGTATACCATGCGTCGAAGAAACGTCATGGACCGTTAATGCGTAATTTCGGGGGGACCGGGCGTACATGGACGACACCGAAACGCTGATCCACTTGTCCGTGCGGCCGAACGATCTCGATGCGCAAGGCCACGTGAACAACGCCGTCGGTCTCGAATACCTGGAGGCCGGGCGCTGGGACTGGTTCGCCCGCCACCGGCTCGTTCCGGACGGCACGGTGGCACCCGTGGTGGCCCGCGCCGAGATCGACTACCTGGCGCCCGTCCCCTACACCCGCCTCGTCGTGGCAACACGCCTCGTCACGCCGCTGGGGCCCGGTGCGGACGGCTCGCGGGCCTTCCGCGCCGACTTCCGCCAGGAGATCAGGATTCCGCAGCGCGCGCGGCCCGCCCTCCGCGCCCTGATCACCCTCGCGTTCGTGGACCGGGAACGCGGCGGCGGTCCGGTCAGCCTGCGCGCGTTCCGCGAGCGCGCGGCAGCGCCGGGCACCACCGACGGGAATTGATCCGGAACATGCGGATATTTTAACCGGACCCGGGCCCGGCTGTTTTGTGCGGTGTGTGGCCCAGGAGATCTGTCGTTGGCCTGACGGTAACTCGGCGGTGGGACCATTGCATGTGGTCCGGGTGATAAGGCGGTGCAACGGCGCACAGGGTGCCCGGAGGTCCGCATGGTTCGCTTTCACCCCGAGGAACTCTTATGCCGAGACCCGGTCCGCCGCGCACTCAGTTACCCGGCATGAACGAGCCGGGTGCGCATTCCCCACGGCTCAGGCTGCTCGGGCCGGTCGCGCTGATCGCGGAGCGGGGCACGCTGGACGTCGGACCGCCTCGCCTGCGGGTGGTTCTCGCCGTGCTGGCCCTCAACGCGAACCGGGTCACCCCGGTCGAGAAGCTGGTCGACGCGCTGTGGGAGGAGGCCCCGCCGTCCACCGCGCGCGGCCAGATCCAGGTCTGCATCTCCGCGCTGCGCAAACTGCTCGACCGCGCCGGAGCGCCCGGCATCATCAAGACCCGTCCGCCCGGCTACCTGTTGGAGCTGGCCCCGGACCAACTGGACACCGAACGGTTCGCCCTGCTGGTCGCACTGGCGGGCAAGCAGGCGGAGGCGGGCCGCCTCACCGACGCCGCGGCGACGCTGCGCGAGGCGCTGCGGCTGTGGCACGGCCCCGCGCTGGCCGGAGTGCGCAGCAGCCTGGTCCAGCGCAGCGCCGCACTGCTGGAGGAGTCCCGCCTCACCGCGCTGGAACGGCGGATCACCCTGGATCTCGCCCTCGGACTGCACGGGCAGGTGACCGGCGAACTGTACGCGCTGTGCGCGGAACACCCCGGCCGGGAAGGGTTCCGCGGCCTGCTCATGCTCGCCCTGTACCGCTGCGGCCGGCAGGTCGAGGCACTGGCCGTCGCCCGCGCCGCACGCCAGTTCCTGATCGACGAGGTGGGTATCGAACCCGGCCTGGAACTGCGCGAACTGGAACGCGCCGTCCTCCACCAGGACCCGGGCCTCCACCTGTCCGCCGACCAACTGCCGCCGGACCTCGCGGCCGAGCCGGACACCACCGGCGGGACACCGCCACCGGCCGAGCCGAACACCGCGCCGAACACCGCGCCGAACACCTGGCCGGGCGCCGACGAGCCGCCCTGCCAGGTGCCGCACCTGCTGCCCGCGAGCAT
This sequence comes from Streptomyces sp. NPDC059895, assembly GCF_042731035.1. Lineage (NCBI taxonomy): Bacteria > Bacillati > Actinomycetota > Actinomycetes > Kitasatosporales > Streptomycetaceae > Streptomyces > Streptomyces sp. NPDC059895. The sequence continues at coordinate 14,605 of NZ_JBHWKO010000026.1, read as the reverse complement.
CGCCGACTTCACCGGCAGACAGGCCCAGCTCACCCGGATCGAACGCCTGCTGACCGAGGACCCGCATCCGTACGCGGTGCGCATCGTGGCGATCTGCGGCAAGGCCGGCGTCGGCAAGTCGAGCCTCGCGGTACGCGTCGCCCACCAGCTCGGCGACGCCTTCCCGGACGGCCACCTCTACGCCGACATGGGCTCCGGCCGGGGGGACGAGCACACCTCCCGGTTACTGGGCCGCTTCCTGCGCGCCCTGGGCGTCGAGGGATCGGCCGTCCCCGACGACCTCACCGAACGCGCCGAGATGTACCGCAGCAGACTGGCCAACAAGCGGATCCTGGTCCTGCTGGACGAAGTGGCGGACGAGGAACAGGTGCTCCCCATGCTGCCCGGCAGTCCGACCTGCGCGGTCATCGTGACGGGCCGGACCAGACTCGGCGGCCTGTCGGGATGGCACCGGGTGGACGTCGGCGTCCTCGACACGGACGAGTCGATCGAACTGCTCGCCCGGATCGTCGGTGAACGGCGGATACGGGCGGAACGGGACGCGGCGGTCGAACTGGCCGGCCTGTGCGGCGGACTGCCGCTGGCCCTGCGCATCGCCGGGGCCCGGCTGGAGTCCCGGCCGGACCACCGGATCGGCGCACTGGTACGGCGGCTGGCCGACGAGTCCCGGCGGCTGGACGAGTTCACCCACCAGGGACTGGCGCTGCGCTCCAGCATCGACGCGGCCTACCGCGAACTGAACGGGCAGGCCCGGCGGCTGCTCCGGCTGTGCACGCTCATGCCGAGCCCCCACTTCCCCGGCTGGACCGCCGCCACCCTGCTGGACATCGGTCCGCGGCAGGCCCAAGACCTGTTGGAGAGCCTGGTGGACGCCCAACTGCTGGACACCGTCACACCCCTCGACACCCCGCTGCCGCACTACTGCCTGCATGACCTGATCCGCCTGTACGCCCAGGAACAGCTGACGCTGACCGAGAGCGAGGAGGACCGCAGGGCCACCCTCGGGCGGGTGCTGCGCGCCTGGCTGGCACTGGCCCGGCAGTGGCACCGGGAACTGCACGGCCAGGACTACACCACCCCGGAGGCGGGCCTCGCCGAGGCGGGCACGGTCCGCTGGGCGCCGGAACGCAGCTCCCTCATCGCGGCCATCAGGCTCGCCGCCGAGACCGGCTTCCACGAGCTGTACTGGGATCTGGTGCTCACGTCGGCCGGTCTCTTCGAGCGCGGCGGCTACCTCGACGAGTGGCACGAGACCACCCGACTGGCACTGGCCGCGACCGAGCGCGCCCGGAACCACCGGGTCACCTCGGCCATGCTGTACTCGGCCGGCCGGCTGTACGTGAGGCGGCAACGACTGCGCGAAGCCGAACACAACGTGGGCGCGGCACTCTCGGAACGACGGCGCTCCTGGAACGACGGCCCTCCTGAGTGACGGCTCGACCCGCCCGGCGGGGCGGCGCCGCAGCCGAACAGCGCCTCCGGATCCGGTTCCTCCCCCTCCTCCCCGAACAGCCCGTCCTCCTCGCTGAGCCCGGTCAGCTTCTCCAGGGACGGCATGTCCACCTCCGCCGGCCAGGCGGGCAGGACGAGTTCCTTCCCGGCCGCCGCGCCGATCTTCGTGTACTCCGTGAGGACCTGGCGTGCCTCGTCCGGGTGTGCTGAAGTCCTCCACCAGCTCCGGGTCCGTCTCCGCGAAGGGGGACGCGATCACGTGAGGCTGCCCCCAAACAGGACCGCGCGACAGACCTCACGGAGTCCTACTAGGGCGTGTTGTGAAAGTGGATCATCATCGTGGATGATCACTGGCCGTGGGGCGTGGTGATCTGACGAACGGCCAGTGGGCCCGGCTGAAGCCGTTGCTGCCGCATGGCAAGAAGCCGGGTCGACCGCCGACGTGGACGCGCCGGCAGTTGATCGACGGCATAAGGTGGCGGACCCGGACCGGAGCGCCGTGGCGGGACGTGCCCGAACGGTACGGGCCCTGGGACCGCGTCTACGACCTGTTCCGACGCTGGCAACGGGACGGCACCTGGAAGCGGATCTTCGTGCAGCTGCAGGCCGAGGCCGATGCGAAAGGCTTGATCACGTGGGACGTGAGCGTGGACTCTACGGTCGCCCGGGCTCACCAGCACGCTGCTGGCGCGCGTAAAAAGGGGCACTGCAGAAGGAGCCTCCCGGTGGCGTCTTCACCGAGCCCGACGACCATGGCCTCGGTCGGTCGCGCGGCGGGCTGACCTCGAAGCTGCACCTGGCCGTGGAGCAGGGCCAAAAGCCTCTGTCACTGCTGATCACCGCCGGGCAGCGGCACGACAACCCGCAGTTCCAGCCGGTCCTGGAGGGCATCCGGGTGCCCCGCATCGGCCCGGGCCGGCCACGGACCAAGCCGGACAGGGTCCGCGCGGATAAGGCGTACGGCTCCCGCGCGAACCGGGCCTACCTGCGCAGACGCGGGATCGGCTGCACGATCCCGGAGAAGGCCGACCAGGTCCGCAACCGCAAGAACCTCGGGGCCCGCGGTGGTCGTCCGCCCAAGTTCGACAAGGACGACTACAAGGAGCGCCATGCGGTGGAGTGCGGCATCAACCGGCTCAAGCGCCACCGGGCCGTGGCCACGAGGTACGAGAAGCTCGCGGTCCGCTACGAAGCGACGGTGCTGGTCGCGGCCATCAACGAATGGCTGTGACCAGTACGCTTACGACTGGTGCGACGGCGTCGAATCGGTCAGCGACTTGAACAGGTGCACGTCCGCGTGCCCTCCAGGGATACCCAGGGTCCGACCGGTCTCGGCATAGCCGTGGCGCTGGTAGAAGCCGGGAGCCTGGAAGCTGAAAGAGGAGACGGTGACGCGATCGCAACCGCGTCGCCGTGCCTCTGTCTCAGCTGCCTGCAGGATCCTGCTACCCCACCCGTCCTTGCGGCTGTCCTCGCGAACCCACAGCAGCTCGATGCCGCAGAGGCCGCCCCAAGTCCATGCGGCCAGCCCGCCGACCAGTTCGCCTGCTTCATCGGTGACCTTGATCGAGAACGTTCCGCGGTCAGCCGCACCTGTGGCGGCCGTGTTGAAGGCGACCAATTCCTCGGTCAATCGGTCGTTGAGGTCGGTGTCGCGCTCGCCGATGGTCAGAGTCAGGGCGGGGCTGTGGTCAGTCGTCACGCCGCGGAGTATGTCAGTCCGTCCGGCTCCACAGCACGCGATTACTCAGGACCATGATCCACTTTCGCAACAGACCCTAGGCAGATGTGGCCCGTGAGCTCTTGAGCGCCGCGTGCAGCGCCTCGCACAGGCGGGCGGTCTGTTCTTCGCCGAGGTCGGCCAGGGGCGCCTGCTGAGCCGCCCGTTCCAGCAGCTGTTCCCTCAGCACGGCCCCTTCCGGCGTCAGGGCGAGCATCTTCGCGCGACGGTCGGTGGGGTGGGGTTTGCGTTCGACCAAGCCGCGGTCCGCCAGGCGGTCGATTACGAAGGTGACGTTGGACGGCTCGCAGCACATGATGCCGGCCAGCTCGCGCATGGTCCGGGGGGTGTCGAGGTCACGCAGTGCAGTGGCCTGAGGCAGTGTCAGTCCCAGGTCAGCGACGCAGCGACGGGCGTGTTCTTCAAACATTCGATCCAGGTCGCGGATCAGGGTGCGGAGCTCCCGGTGGCGGCTGCCGGGACGGGAGCCGACCGTTTCGGGGGTCTGCTGCATGGGTCGGACGATACCAGGATGCTTCAAGGAATGACATCTCAAGTAGAGATACTTAAAGCTAGGATCTTTTGCATGTCTTTGCTTGCAGCTTGAATCATGTAAGCCATAGTTTTCCTTCCGGTGTCCAAGCCGGTGCGCTGACCGACACCGTTCGATGCGGGCCCTACAGACAGGCACAGGGGGAATTCATGCTCTGCCCAGCACGCACGGCTGAGGACGTGATCGATCTGGGCGTGCTGGGAGCCCGCTTCACAGCCGATCCGTACCCTCTGTACGCGAAGATGCGCCGCAGCGGCCCTGTCCACCGGGTACGGCTGGACGGCGGTGTCGAGGCGTGGCTCGTGGTACGGCACCAGGAGGCGCGGGCGGCCCTTGCAGACCCCCGGCTCACCAAAGACTGGTCGACTGCCGCGCCCGGGCTTCGCGCCTTCCGCACGGGCCACCCGGAGCGGTCCACGCCTCTGGTCGGCGGTTCTCTTCTTGCCGCTGACCCGCCCCGGCACACTCGTCTGCGCCGACTGGTGACCGCGTCCTTCTCCGCGCGCCGTGTCGCCGAGCTCGGTCCCCGTATCCAGCAGCTCGCCAACCGCCTGGTGGACGACCTGGTCCGTCACCCGCGTGTCGACGCGGTCTCGGGACTCGCCTTTCCTCTCCCTATCATGGTGATCTGTGAGCTGCTCGGGGTGCCCGAACTCGACCAGGAGCGGTTCCGGGAGTGGTCCACGACTCTGGTGACTGCGGACGGCGCAACACCCGCCTACCGTGACGCCGCCGCCGCAGTCAACGCCTACCTTGACGAACTCATCGAGGCAAAACGGTCCCAGCCCCAGCCGGGAGACGACCTACTGGCTGCGCTCCTGCGCGTCACCGAGGAGCAGGACGACCACCTCTCCACCGACGAACTGCGCTCCCTGGCACAGCTGTTACTCGTCGCCGGACATGAGACCACCGTCAACCTCATCGCCAACTCCCTGCTGGCCCTGCTCCAACATCCGCGCCAGCTCGCAGCCCTCCGAGCCGACTATTCCCTGCTGGAAGGCACCATCGAGGAAACCTTGCGCCACAACAGCCCGGTGGAGTGCGCCACCTGGCGGTTCGCAGTGGAGCCGGTCGAAATCGGTGGCGTCCTCGTCCCGGGTGGCGGAAGCCTGGTCCTCGTGGCGCTGGCAGCCGCCGGCCACGACGAGGACCAGTACCCGGACGCCGCGGAATTCGACATCACCCGGGCCTCCGGTGGCCACCTGGCCTTCGGCCACGGCATCCACTACTGCCTGGGCGCGCCACTTGCCCGCCTGGAAGCCCGGATTGCACTGCGTACGCTGCTTGAACGCTGCCCCGCGTTGGCCCTGGACACCGACGCCGGGCCTCTCGCCTGGCGGCCCGGGATGCTCGTGCGCGGCCCCGAACGACTTCCCTTGCTTCCCGGTGCCTGAAGCTCAGGGACGGTGGGGCGTCCGTCTCCGGCCTCTCGCCCGCCGTCCCCTCTGATCCCATCCCAGCCGTCGACACACGGCCGTGCAGGCCGGTGAACACAAGGAACGACCACTGACGTGAGTGCAACAGCGAACACTGACAGCAAGGCGGAAGTGCAGCCCTCTCCGCTTTCCGCCCCTGCGATCCTGGTCTTTTCCTCCGTGGCGGTGGGCTTCGTGATGGCCGCACTCGACGCCACAGTGGTGAACGTCGCGGGGGCCAGTATCGAGGGAAGCCTCCATCTCGGACTGCCCTCGCTCACCTGGGTGGTCGACGGCTACATGCTCGCCTTCGCCTCGTTGCTGCTGCTTGCCGGATCGATCGGCAGCCGGTTCGGCGCGAAGAAGGTCTATCTGGTCGGCCTGGCCGGATTCACCGCCGCCTCACTGGCCTGCGCACTGGCGCCCACGGGCGGAGCGCTGGTGGCCGCCCGCGCCGTGCAGGGCGTCGCGGCCGCGCTCTTCCTGCCCGGTTCGCTGGTCCTGCTCGTGCACGCCTTCCCCGATCCGGCCAGACGCGCGCGGATGGTCGCGCTGTGGTCGGGGGCCGGCGCGGCCGCCTCCGGTCTCGGCCCGGTGATCGGCGGTCTGCTGGTGGGGCTGTGGGGCTGGCGGAGCGTCTTCGTGATCAACGTCCTGATCGGTGTCGTCGGCCTGTTCCTGACGGCTCGGCTGATCAAGCCCGTGCCGGCGAACACCGAAGACACGCTCAAGATCACCCAGCACGTCCTGAGCGTGCTCGCCTTGGTCGGCCTCGCCTACACACTCATCGAGGGACCGAGCCAGGGCTGGACCGATCCGGTCGTCCTGTCCGGCGCGGCGGCCGCGGTCGTTCTCGGCGTCGTCTTCGCCCTGCGCGAGGTGCGTGGACCGGCTCCCGTCTTTCCCGTACAGCTTTTCCGTAACAGCCAGTTCTCCGTGGCCAACCTCGTCGGCTTCCTGCTCAACTTCGGGCTGTACGGCGTGCTCTACATGCTCGGCCTGTTCCTCCAGCAGGAGCACCACGCCAGTCCCATGCGCGCCGGCTTCCAGATGCTGCCCATGATGATCGTGTTCGTCATCGGCAACCTGACCGTTGCCCGGTTCGTGACCAAAGTCGGCACCCGGCTGCCGATGCTCATCGGCTTGACCGTCGCGGCCGTGCTCTCAGCCCTGCTCGCAGTCCTGGCATCGCAGCCGTACTGGCTGCTGGCCGCGGTGGTCTCGGTCGCCAACCTCGGTCTGGGCGTCACCGCACCCGCGATGACCGCCGCGCTCATGGACGCGGCGGGCCGCCAACACGCCAGCGTCAGCAGCGCCACATTCAACGCCAACCGACAGATCGGCACCCTGGTGGGTGTGGCCGTCACAGGCACCGTGCTCGCCTCGGTACACAACTGGGACACCGGAGCCCGGACGACCTTCGCCGTGGCCGCAACCGCCTACGCGATCGCCGCACTGCTCGTGGCCCGCTGGGCCAGACGGCCCTCCGACGAAGGGACACCGGCGGCGTAGATCTGCCTGTCCCTCGCAGCCTGCCGCCGTCCACCGCGCTTTTTCTACCCGGCTGCTTGCCATCAGCCACCCCTTTTTTGTCCCCGTCATCGTCCTCACGACTCCTCCCGGACATGCCGCTCAGGAAGAGGTAAATGACCATGGCTTCTCCCAGTTCGACCAGCACTGTGCAAGTTGCCGATCCGGCGCTGGCCCCGCTCTTCACTCCATTTGAGATCGGCAGCCTGCGGTTACCGAACCGGCTCGTCATGGCGCCCATGACGCGGGCCGCCTCACCGGGCGGTGTGCCAGGCACCGACGTCGCTGAGTACTACGCCCGCCGGGCACGGGGCGGCATCGGCCTGATCGTGACCGAGGGCACCGTCATCGGCCACGCCGCTTCCGCCGTACCGGACGGCATACCGTTCTTCGCCGGCGCCGAGGCACTCGCCGGCTGGTCCCGTGTGGTTGCGGCGGTACACGCCGCCGGCGGCCGGATCGTGCCGCAACTGTGGCACGTCGGCGCCTACGACGGCCCCGACGCCGCCAGAAATCCTGCCGTCGAACCGGTTGGCCCCTCTGGGCTGGGGCTCTCCGGAGCGCCGCTCGGCACACCCATGACCGAAGCCGACATCGCGAGCGTGGTCGAAGCGTTCGCCCGTGCCGTCACCGACGCGAAACAACTCGGCTTTGACGGCATCGAACTGCACGGCGCACACGGTTTTCTCATCGACCAGTTCCTGTGGTCGCACACGAACCGACGAACTGACCGCTACGGCGGAAGCGCGACGGAACGCAGCAGGTTCGGCGCGGAAGTCGTGGCCGCCTGCCGAGCCGCGGTAGGGCCCGACTTCCCGATCATTCTGCGCATCTCCCAGTGGAAAATGACCGACTTCGAGGCCAGGATCGCCAACGCCCCATCGGAACTGGAGGCACTCCTTACACCGCTGGCCGAGGCCGGCGTCGACGCCTTCCAAGCATCCACCCGCCGATTCTGGCAACCCGAGTTCGCGGCATCGAAGCCCGAGCTGGGGCTGGCGGGATGGGCGAAGAAGGTCACCGGAAAACCGAGCATCGCCGTAGGGTCGGTCGGGCTCGAACCCAGTGACTTCCAAAACGCCTTCGCCGGACAGGGGGCGGGCGTCGCACCGCTCGACAGGGCGACCGCACTGATCAAGCGAGGCGACGCCGACCTGCTGGCGATCGGCCGCCTGCTGGTGTCGGACCCGGAGTGGGCAGCCAAAGTACGCGACGGACGGATAGCCGAGCTGCTGCCGTTCGACCCCGCGGCGCTGGCCTCCCTGACGTGACCCCTCTCAGGCTCATTCTTCGGCCTACCGGCGCTGGCCACACCTGCCCGCGCATTCCTTCCAACCTGAACTAAAAAGGGATCGATCATGGTAAACGGAAAGATCCGGGTCGGGGTGGTGGGCGCCAGCCCCGAACGGAGCTGGGCGGCGCGCGCCCATCTGCCGGCGCTGTCAGCCCTGCCGGAGTACGAAGTCACTGCGGTCGCGACCACCCGGAAGGAGAGCGCGAACGCCGCAGCGGAGCGATTCGGCGCGCTACACGCCTTCACCGACGGCCTGGAGCTTGCCGCATCACCGGACGTGGACCTCGTCGTCGTGGCCGTCCGTGTGCCTGCGCACTTCCCGCTGGTGGAGGCTGCGCTGGCCGAGGGCAAACACGTGTACTGCGAGTGGCCCCTGGGCCGCACAACGCAGGAAGCCGAAGTCCTCACACAGCTGGCGGCACGGTCCGACGGTCATCAGGCTGTGGGGCTCCAGGCGCGACTCGCGCCTGCCATCCAGTACGCTCAGCAGCTGCTCGCGGACGGCTACGTGGGCCAGGTCACGTCCGCGTCCGTGCACGGCGCCCGCAGCCGGGGAACTACGAACCAGATCCCGGGCTGGGCCGCCTACGTTCTGGACCGAACTTCGGGGGCCGGCACGCTCGAAGTGGCCGGCGGCCACACGATCGACACGCTCGAGCAGCTGCTCGGCCAGATCGTTCAGCTCTCGGCCACGCTGGCCGTCCGGCGACAGGACTTCGTCCTGGCCGAGACAGGCGTCCCATTCCAGGCCACGGCTGCCGACAGTGTGCTCCTTCAGGCCCGGCTGACGGACGGCACCCCCGTCTCGGTGCACCTTCACGACGGCAGAGTCACCGAGGCCCGAACAGCCTTCGAGATCGCCGGCACGGAAGGGACGCTCACCCTGGAGACCGCTGGCCCCGGCAGCAACTCCGGGATCCAGATCAGCGAGCTGCGGCTGATCGGAAGCCGGCTGCCCGATGGAGGCAAACCCCGTGTGCTGCCCATCCCCCCTCCTACCGCCGTGTGCCACCAACAGTGTCAGAGCTGGGCGCACTGAACGTCGCACAGACATACGCTCGCCTTGCCGAGGACATCCGGCACGGCACCCGCACCGTCGCGGACTTCGGCGCGGCCCTGCGGTTGCACCGGCTCCTTGACGAGATCCGCACCTCAGACGAGATGGGCACACGGTGGACCGCGTGACGTCGCAGCACTCCGACCTGCCATCTGCGGAGCCGGAGACTGCGCTCCCGCAGATAAATATCACCCCCGACGGCATCCTGTGCTTCGCCCGGCGCTGGATCCGCTGCTGGAACGAGCGCGATCTCGAGGGCCTGCTCATCCACTACGCCGACGACGTGGTCGTGAACTCGTCGGCCGCCGCTCGCCTGAGGCCAGACTCAGGAGGGCGCTTGAGAGGCAAGGAAGAGTTGCGTGAATTCTGGACGCACGGGCTCGGGCTCTTCCCCGACCTGAGGTTCGAACTGACTGGCCTCGCCATCGGTCCTCACACGCAGACGGGCCCGCGGACGATCGTGCTGAACTACCGGAACCAGGCGGGTCAGAGAGTCAGCGAGGGCGTCCATGTCGGCCGCAAGCGGGTCGAGCGGCTCATGCGCCAGGCCGGCCTGGCCGGGATCAGCCCCCCGCCGGGGCAAGGGCTTCACTCGCCGGGACCCGGACGCCGATCTTGCTCCTGACCTGGTGCAACGCGGCTTCACCGCGAACGGGCCGAACCGGCTGTGGGTCACCGACCTGACCATGATCCCCACCGGGGAGGGGCCGCTGTGGCTGTCCGCGATCCGCGACGCGTTCTCCCGCCGGGTCGTGGCCTGGGAGACCTCCGCCCGCGCGGACGCGGACCTGGTCCTCACTCCGCTGGAGTATGCCCTGGCCAGCCGCGAAGTCGTCCCCGGCGAGCTCGTCCACCACGCCGACCACGGCTGTCAGGGCTCCCACGGCTGGAGTGACGGAAGGGCGGGCGGGATGGGCGGCGCGGCCACGGCCGGGGATCGGGGCGCGCTCGGCTGGTTGCGCGTCGGCCGGTGCCGACGCGCCGCTGCCGCTGCACCGGGGCGGCGGGGTGAGGCGGGGTAGGCCGGCGGGGGAGAGATCGGGGCGGGGGCGGTGCCAGCGTGCGGGGTGGCGCCACCGGCCGGCCGCGTCGCGGGCGACGTCGACGCCGACTTCCACCACCAGCTCGGGTTCCACCAGCGTGACGTCCAGGGTCTCGCGGCTGCCCCATCCGGCGGAGGGGGCGCCGAGTGGTGGCCGTAGGCCATCGCGGCCAAACTTCGGCAGTCGGCGCAGGGTCTCGCCGTCACCGTCTTGGATCAGCCCCCCGGCTCCCGGCCGTGCAACGGCCGGGGGCCGGGGGCCCGCG
>NZ_JBHWKO010000026.1:0-4266 GCF_042731035.1 Streptomyces sp. NPDC059895 | reverse complement strand
GCACTGGGGCCCAAAGCGGCCCTTGGCGCCCCGCGGCCGCGCCACCCCGGTGTCGGACCCCCCCCCGGCCCCCGGCCCGCCCCCGGCGGGGCCGCCGGGGGCCCGCGGACTTCAGGTGGTCAGAAACCGATTGATCAATCGGTGTGGCGGTTGAGCTGGGCCATTAGCTCGAGATCGGCGGCGCGGGCAGCGGCGAGGTCGTCGTCACGGTCCTGGATCTTGAGCTCCAGGTCGATCAGGGTGGTGATCCGAGCCTTGAGCTGTTCGGTGTCCTCGGGGCCGCCGATGCCGGACTCGCGCCGGACCTGCTCACCCAGGACTTCGCTGAGTCGCGCTTCGAGGCGTCTGACCTGGGCAGCGAGCTGAGCGGTTCGGGCGTCGGCGGCCAGCAGATCGGCTTGCAGCGGGGCCCTGCTGACCGCCGGGCGTGCGGCCTCCGGGGACGGGGCGGCCTGGGCGTGGACCCGGCCGAGCAGGTCGCGGTGACGGTAGAGGAAGGTGCGGTCGATGCCCCGCAGCAGCCGGCGCCGCGCCGCGGCAAGGTCCTGGAGGCCCTCGCGCGGGCGGAGCGGAAGGTGTTCACCCGACCTGCGCCGGAATCCGCAAAGGCATGCATGAAATTTCTTCGCACGCGAGAGAGGGGGTCCACAAGGCCGTGGCGGAGCGTCTGGGCACCTCGCGCCGTACGGTGGAGCGCTATCTCGCCGGGAAGCTGACGAAGCCCCAGAAGCGCCTCCAGGCGGCCCTGGTGGAGGAGGCCGAATCCGAGTGGCAACCGCAGGTCAGGGCGCAAGTGCGTGAACAGGTCTCCACCTCCTTGTGGTGGGAGGACTCACTGCGAGCGCGATCGGGGACCCCACGTGACCACGCCGCCGCCCAAGCTGCCGATACGGCCGGTCATCACCGTACGGTTGGCGGTGGTCGGGAGAGCCTGGATCAGGGCGGGCGCGTCTTCAAGGAGCGCGGCCAGGTGCACGCGAGGGTCCGGCAGCGGGGCAGGTCGAAGGTCTGCTCCGCCGTCCGCGAGGCAGTCGTGAACGGCGGAGTGACGGTTGCTCAGTGGAAGCGCTGGATGAAGGCGAGGGCGGTGTCGCAGACCTCCCGCCAGCCGCTGTCGATGGTCAGTGAGTGGCCGCGGTTCTCGATCTCGACGATCTCGGTGACGCCCGGGTTGCCCTTCTGCTGCCGATAGGAGGCGTGGGCGATGGCCCACGGTACGGTGTGGTCCTTCTCGCCGGAGATGATCAGCAGCGGGCCGCGGTCCGGGGTGTCGGTGTCGACCTTCACCTCGGTCCACGGGTTGAGGTTGGCGACCGCGGCTTGGAAGAGCGGTTCGCCGGACGCCGGGACCGCGAAGGCCGCGTACAGCTCGTGTGCTTCTTCTTCGGTGACGGCGTTGGCGAAGCCGTAGCGGAACTGCTCGTAGGTGAGCGGGACGGCGCGGTGGTAGTTGGTTGGGTTGCCGAGTACGGCGCCGGCCACCCGCAGCGCGGAGAGCGGCAGCGGCAGCACGCCGCGGAAGGGGGCCGGGTCGATCGCGACGGAGGCGGTGGACAGGCTCCGCCCGGCGGTGATCTGGGCGATCAGGCCGCCGAAGGAGTGGCCGACGACGGCCGGTCTGCGGTCCAGCTTGCCGATCAGCTCGCAGAAGTGGTCGGCGACCTGGCCGACGCTCTTGCGGGCGAACACCTCGGGGTGGGCGTGGGCCTCCTCGACGGTGTCCGGGTCGTCCGGCCAGCCGGGTACGACGGGCGCGTAGCCGGCCGCGGCGAACACGTCGGCCCACCGCTGCCAGCTGGTGGGCAGCAGCCAGAGGCCGTGGATGAAGACGACCGGCTGCCTGCCGCTCGCGTTGGCCGCCTCGATCTGCTCCAGATCGGTGTGCGAGGTCATGTCGGTTCTCCTGTTCGAGGGCGGCACGAGGCAAAGTGATGCCCGGGTGACGGGTGACGCGATCACCACGCGGACGGGAGCGTGGCGCTCCGGCGTCCCGGTGTCAGGAACACAGTGATCTTCGTGCGGTGCGGTGGGCCGTCCTCCCGTCAGGGAGGTCCGAAACTGTGGGACACCGGTCCTTTGCGCCTATGCTTCGTCCCCGTGGGAATACGTTCGATCGCCGTCGTCGGCTACGACGACGCCGAACTGCTCGACATCGCCTGCGTGACGTCGACCTTCGCCATGGCGAACCTCCTCGGCGAGCCGCGCATGCCCTATCAGGTCACCCTCCTGAGTCCGGGCCGGCGTCCGATCACCTGCGGCCCCGGCGTGGTCCTGCACAGCGGCCAGGCACTGGAGCGGTTCACCGGCCCCCTCGACACCCTCGTCGTCGCCGGCGGCCTCGGCCATGCCCGTGCCGCCGCCAACCCCCTGGTCATCGCCCATGTGCAGCGGCTGGCCCGGATCAGCCGGCGAGTGGCCTCGGTGTGCACCGGCGCGAGCGTCCTCGCCGCCGCCGGGCTCCTCGACGGCGAGCGCGCGACGACCCACTGGGCGTTCGCCGCAGAGATCGCCGCGCGACATCCCCAGGTCACCATCGACCCCGACCCCATCTACATCCGGTCCGGGAAGGTGTCCACCTCGGCGGGCATCACCAGCGGCCTCGATCTGATGCTGGCCCTGGTGGAAGAGGACCATGGCGTCCAACTGGCCCGGCACCTCTCCCGCCACCTGGTCACCTACCTCCAGCGCCCCGGCAACCAGGCGCAGATGAGCCTGTTCACGGCCGCACCCGCGCCCGACCACGACGTCGTACGACGCCTTGTCGACCACATCAACGCCCACCCGGACGGCGACCTCGGCACAGCCGCGCTGGCCGGCATCGCCGGAGTCACCCCCCGCCACCTCACCAGGCTGTTCCTGACCCACGTCGGACAGCCACCGGGCCGCTTCGTCCGGCAGGTCCGCATCGCCGCGGCCGCACACCTGCTCACGACGACGTCGTTGCCACTGCCCCGGATCGCCGCACGGTGCGGATTCGGCTCCGCCGAGACCCTGCGCCTGGCCTTCCAGAGCCGGTACGGGATCCCGCCCTCGCGTTACCGGACCGCCTACGCCTCGTCAAGGGGGTCTGTCAATCGAGCGGTGTAACCAGGGTGTTCCGGGTTACTGGCGGGCTGCGGAGAGGCGGCCGTCGAAGTGCCTTGCCGGTGCGGCGCCTGGCGCGGATGAGGGTGCCGTCGATCAGGACCACCTCCCCGCCCTGCTTGGCGACCTTCTGCAAAGCACGGTCCAGGCGTGGCGCCTGGGCGGCAAGCAGTCCGATCAGCTCGTCGCGCCAGCGGCGGACGGTGGACTCGGCAACGTTGTTGCCGCCGGCCATGTCGGCCAGGCGCTGGTCGTGGCGCAGTACGGCCAGGACGATCACCGCGATCTTCCCCGGCGGCAGGATTCGCCATCGGGACCGGATTGCCTTCAGAAGGCTTCTCGAAACCGAGTGTGGAGCTGGGGGTTCCGTACGAACGTGCTGTTCAGGTGATTGTGGCCGCGCGGTGGCATGAAGGCAGGGCCTCTCGGTAGCACAGAGGGTGTCTACGCCACTGCTCACCGGGAGGCCCTGTTGCCGCAGTTGTATCGGTCTGCTTTGAAAGAGTCCATTCCGGACACGCGGACGTGTGACTGCTTCGCCCACACGTACGGCAACGCCGCGGACAATTCGTCCGGCGGGCACGGCTATCCGACCGACATGAGGGACGCGGAGTGGGCCGCGGTCCGCGACATGATCCCGAAGCCCGCGTGGGCCGAGGGCCGGGGCGGCCGGCCGGAGGAGTACTGCCACCGGGACATACTCGACGCGGTCAGGTACGTGGTGGACAACGGCGTGAAGTGGCCCGCGCTGCCTGCCGATTACCCGCCGTGGAAGGCGGTGCACCGGTTCTTCACCCGCTGGCGGAAGCAGGGGCTGACCGGCGAGTTCCATGACCGGCTCCGCGCCGCGGTGCGTGAAGCGCAGGGCCGGGATGCGGAGCCGACGGCAGGGGTGATCGACTCGCAGTCCGCGAAAGGCACGTCCACGGTCGGGGCCGCGACCAGCGGCTATGACGGCGGGAAGAAGATCAAAGGGCGCAAGCGGCACATTGTGGTGGATACCCTCGGCCTGATCCTCGCGGTCATGGTCACCCCCGCCTCGGCGGGGGACCGGGATGCCGCCCAGGACCTCCTGGCCCAGGCCACGAGGCGGCATCACCGGCTCAGGCGCGTGTGGGCGGACAGCGGATACACCGGCATGCTGGTGGGCTGGTCCGCAAGGGCCCTGAACCTGATACTGAC
>NZ_JBHWKO010000025.1:0-116020 GCF_042731035.1 Streptomyces sp. NPDC059895 | reverse complement strand
CGGATGCGGTCGGGGGGTTGCGGGAGGCGGGGTTCGGGACGTTCGTGGAGGTGGGTCCGGCGACGTTGAGTGGTGTGCTGGAGGACGCGGTGGTGTTGACCCGGCGGGAGGGTGACGAGGTCCGGGAGGTGCTGGCCGGGTTGGGCGAGTTGTTCGGCCGGGGGGTGGATGTCGACTGGGGCCCGCTGCTGCCGCCGGGCGAGATCGTCCTCGACCTGCCCACCTACGCCTTCCACCGGCAGCGCTACTGGGTGCAGCCCACCGCCGGTTCCCAGGACGCCGTCTCGCTCGGCCTGACCGGGGCCGGGCACCCGCTGCTCGGCGCGGTCGTGTCCGTACCCGGCTGGGGCGGTGTGCTCTTCACCTCCAGGCTGAGCCTCGGCAGCCGGCCCTGGCTGGCCGACCACGCCATCGGCGGGACCGTACTGCTGCCCGGGGCCGCCCTCGTCGAACTGGCCGTACGGGCCGGCGACCACGTCGGCGCCCCGGTCCTGGACGAACTCGTCATCGGCGCGCCGCTCGTGGTGCCGGCCGGCGGAGGGGTACGCCTCCAGGTCGCCGTGGGTCTGCCCGACGACGACGGACGGCGTACGGTCACCATCCACACGGCGCCGGAAGAGGCGGACGAGTGGCAGGCGCACGCCAGCGGCGTACTCCTGCCGGAGCGGTCCACCGCACCCGGCACCGTCCCCGACCTGTCGACATGGCCGCCCGCCGACGCCGAACCCGTGGAGGTCGGCGACCTCTACCCCCGCCTAGCCGCGGCCGGTTACCAGTACGGGCCCGCCTTTCAGGCGCTGCGCGCGGTGTGGCGCAGCGGCGACGACCTGTACGCGCAGGTTTCCCTCGACGAGCCGCAGTGGGCGGACGCGGCGAGGTTCGGCATCCACCCCGCTCTGCTGGACGCCGCCCTGCACGCCGGTCTGCTCGCGCCCGCCGCGGTCACGGAGCAGGACACGGACACGGATCGGGACGCTGACACCGCGCACACCGCGCACACTCCCGCCGAGCCGGGGACGGTCACCCTGCCCTTCGCCTGGTCCGGCGTGGAACTGCACGCGGCCGGCGCCCGCAGCCTCCGGGTGCGCCTGAGCAGGGCCGACAACGACGAACTCGTCCTGCACGCCGCCGACGACACCGGGGCCCCCGTCGTGACGATCGGCTCGCTGCTCTCGCGAGCGGTGCCGGCCGACCGGGCCGGGGCCGGCGCGGGCCGGCGGCTGCCGCTGTTCCGCACCGACTGGGCACAGCTGCCCCGTGCCGAGGCCACCGAGGCCACCGAGGCGACCGGGGCCACCGAGGCGACCGAGATGACCGAGGCGACCGAGACGACCGAGGCGACCGAGACGCCCGACTGGCCGGTCGTCACGCTCTCGGAGGAGATCCTCGACCTCGCGGACCGGGTCGCGGACGGCGGACCCGCCCCGGAGTGGGTGCTGCTCGACGCGACCGGCGGCGCCGAGGACGACGATCTGCCTGCCGCGACGCTGGACCGCACGGTGCGCGTCCTCGACGCCCTCCAGGCATGGCTCGGCCAGCCGGAGTTCGACGCGGCGCGCCTGGTGGTCGCCACCCGCGGCGCCGTGGCTCCGCGCGCCGCCGACACCCCGGCCGACCCCGTCGGCGCGGCCGTCTGGGGCCTGGTCCGCTCGGCCCAGGCCGAGAATCCGCAGCGCGTCGTCCTGGCGGACCTCGACGCGGACGCCACCCCGGAAACGGTGCCGCGCACGGCACTGACCGCGGCGGTCGCCGCCGGTGAGTGGCAGGTGGCGCTGCGCGGCGAGGACGCGTACGGCCCCCGCCTGACCCGCACCGAGGCCGGTGCACAGGCCGGTGCACAGGCCGGTACGCAGGCCGGTACGGAGACGGAGGGTGGCGGCGCGGCGTTCGATCCCGAGGGCGTCGTGCTCGTCACCGGCGGCACGGGCTCACTGGGCGCCACCGTGGCCGCACACCTCGTCGAGGAGCACGGCGTACGGCATCTGGTGCTGGCCGGCCGCCGCGGTCCCACGGCGCCCGGCGCCGACGACCTCACCTCCCGGCTGACCGGCCTCGGCGCGCAGGTCACCGTCGTGGCGGCCGACGCGTCCGATCGCGCCGCCATGACCCGGCTGCTGGCGGAACTGCCCGAGGGGCGGCGGCTGACCGGTGTGGTGCACACGGCGGGCGTCCTCGACGACGGCGTACTCGGCGACCTGGACCCCGACCGGCTCGCCGCCGTCTTCGCCCCCAAGGTCGGTGCCGTCGCCCTGCTCGACGAACTGACCCGCGAACGGCACCCGGACCTGGACGTGTTCGCCGTCTTCTCCTCCGCGGCGGGCACGTTCGGCGCGGCCGGACAGGCCAACTACGCGGCGGCCAACGCCTGCCTGGACGCGATGGCCGCCCGGCGCCGCGCCGACGGACTGGCCGGTCTGTCCCTCGCCTGGGGCCTGTGGCAGCAGCAGCACGGCATGACCGGCCACCTCACCGGCACCGACCGGGCCAGGCTGACCCGTGGCGGCATGGCCCCGCTCGGCACCGCGGAAGGCCTCGAACTGTTCGACGCGGCGCTGCGCGGCACCGAGGCGGTGGTCGTCCCCATCAAGCTCGACCCCGGCGCCGCACCCGCCGCCGACGGCGTCCCCGCGCTGCTGCGCCAACTGGTCAGGCCCGCCCGCCGACAGGCACAGGCGACCGCGGTCACCGACGCCGACCGCCGCGAGCTGTCCGCGCGACTGGCCGGCCTTTCCGAGGGCGACCGCGACGAGGTCCTGGTGACCCTGGTCCGCGAGCAGGCCGCCGCGCTGCTCGGACACGCCCCCGGCGTCCTCGTCGAGGCCGACCAGGGACTCTTCGAGATCGGCTTCGACTCGCTGACGGCGATCGAACTGCGCAACAGGCTGGGCCGGCTGGCCGGGCTGCGGCTCGCCTCCGGCATCATCTTCGACCACCCCACCCCCGCCCTCCTCGGCCGCTACCTCAGCCGGCGGATGACCGCCGCGTGAACCGGCCCGCCCCACGAAACCCCGACCCGCGAGAGAAGGCGATGCCTTGTTCGACGCCGCCACCTACCTCGACCGCATCGGCTGCGGCGACGCCCGCACGGTCAGCGTCGAGTCGCTGCGCCAGCTGCAGAAGAACCACCTGATGACCGTGCCCTACAACCGCAACGTGCCCCTGACAGGCACCCTCCCGGACGGCAGCACCGGCTTCGCGCTGGTCGATGTCGACCAGGACGCCCTCTTCGAGCTGAGCGTCCTGGAGGGCCGCGGCGGCATCTGCTTCCACCTCAACCGGCTCTTCTTCCGGCTGCTGACCGAACTGGGCTACGAGGCCGACCTGATCGGCGCGGGCACCGCCGAGGGACTGGTCTACTTCGGTTCCGACATCGACCACATGCTCATCCGGGTCACCCTCGGCGGCGAGCACTGGCTGGTCGACGTCGGCTACCCCGGGCCGTCGTACCTGGAGCCGCTGAGCCTGACCGAGGGCGTCCAGCGGCAGTACGGCAGCCAGTTCCGGCTGGCGGCCGAGGAAGGCCGACTGGTGCTCAGCCGCCGCGGCCGTGCCACCCGGTGGAGCGAGATCTACCGGGTCCGCGACCGGTCCCGCCGGCCGGAGGACTGGACCGGCCTGGAGACGCATCTGCGCCGCCAGGCCGAGGAGGCGACGCCGGAGGACGCCGACACCATCCTGTGCGGCCGCGCGTACGCCGACGGCCAGACCGTCCTGAAGGGACGCCGGCTGCTGACCGTGCGCGACGGCCGCGAACGGGTCCGCACCCTCGTCGACGACGACGAACTGCGGCGCGAGCTCGACGAGATCCTCACCCCCCGCACAACCCGTCAGACCGGCACGACCGACAAGGCCGGCACAACACAGAAGGCAGGTACGCGGTGAGCGAGCAAGACGTGGACGTCCTGGTGATCGGCGGCGGTCCGGCCGGTTCGATCAGTGCCCTGACACTGGCCCAACGCGGACACTCCGTGCTCCTGTTGGAGCGGGAGGAGTTCCCGCGCTTTCACATAGGCGAGTCGCTGCTGCCGTACCTGGCAGGGCTGCTCGAACAGCTGAACATCTACGACGTGGTCGCCGCGCAGGGATACGTCGAGAAATGGGGCGGCGAGTTCATCGACCCGACCGAGACCCGCTTCTTCGACGCCGTGTTCCGCGCCGACTTCTCCATCCAGGGCGACGGCCGTCACGACCACATCTTCCAGGTGGAGCGGGCCAAGTTCGACAAGATGCTGCTGGAGCAGGCGGAGGCGGCCGGTGCCACCGTGCTCCAGGGCGCCGAGGTCTTCGAACTGCTGATGGACGGCGACCGGATGTCCGGCGCGCGGTACCGCAGGGGCGGAGAGAAGCACGAGGTCCGCAGCCGCTACGTCGTCGACGCCAGCGGCCGGGCCGGCAAGATCGCCCACAAGTTCGGCCTCCGCAAGAAGATCGACCGGTTGCAGATGGTCGGCGTCTTCCGCCACTACACCGGCTACGACGAGCAGAACAACCTCGGCGCCGAAGGCGACATCCAGATCGGCGTGCACGACGACGGCTGGGTCTGGGCCATCCCGCTGGACTCGGACACCATCAGCGTCGGCACCGTCATGCCGCGCGAGGTGTTCCGGCGCTCCACTCCGGAGGCCGCCTTCGAGGAGCACCGGGCCCGGGTGCCACGGATCGTCAGCCGGCTCAAGGGCACGGTTCCGGCCACGAACATCAAGGTCGAGACCGACTACTGCTACAAGAGCGACACCGTGGCGGGCAACGGCTGGGTCATGGCCGGGGACGCCGGCTGCTTCGGCGACCCGATGTTCTCCGGCGGCGTGACGGTCGCCGCGGCCACCGGCTTCAAGGCCGGGCAGGCGGTCTCCGACGCGCTCCGCGAGCCGGAGCGGGCCGAGGAGCACATCCAGCACTACTCGAACTTCTACAAGACCGGCTACGACACCTACATCCGCCTGATCCAGGGCTTCTACCAGGGTGAGCTGCTCGCCGTCACGGCCGACGCGGCCCGCACCACCGACCGCGCGGTGCTGGAGAAGTACATGGTCCGGCTGATGGGCGGCGACTTCTGGAGCGAGCACAACCCGCTCTGCGAGGAGATGCGCGCCAGGTCCGAGTGGGACACCTTCGAGCCGTTCGAGCGGACGAAGGGCTGCCCGGCCTACCCGCAGTACGACGAGCTGGACCGCAAACATCTGGCCGAGGCCCGCGTGGAGTCGGCGCCGACGGCCGGCTGAGCGGAGAACGACCGTGGCCGGCACCCCGGGCGGGGTGCCGGCCACGAACGGTTCGGGGGAGGAGGGAAGGCGCGAGGAGAACCACTCAAGTACTCATGTGCCCGCCCGGACCGTCACGTCCCGTCTCGGACCGTCACGTCTCGTCCCGGACCGTCACGTCCCGTCCCGGACCGTGATCGCCCCGGACGGGCACACCCGCGCGGCGATCTCCGCCTCCTCACGCAGCGCGTCCGGCGGGTCGGCCAGCCGGACGATCACCAGACCGTCGTCGTCCTGGTCGAAGACCGCGTCGAGCCGGAAGACGCAACTGCCCGACCCGACGCACACGTCACGGTCGGCCTCTACGCGCACGGCTGCTCCTTCCCCCGCTCACCAGGTGACCAGAAGCTCGTCGACGCCGTAGACCAGCGACTGGTTCTTCATGACCAGTTTCTCGCGTGGCGTCACGATGCGCAGGTCCGGAAAGCGTGTCGCCAACTCGGACAGCGCGATGCTGAGTTCGAGCTTGGCCAGCGTCTGTCCCAGGCACTGCCGCGGCCCGAATCCGAACGCGAGATGCTGGTGCGCGCCGCGCTGCGGGCGGAACGCGCCGGGCTCGGCGAACGTGGCGCCGTCGCGGTTGGCCGCGCCGAGCAGCGCGATGACGCCCTCGCCCTCCCGGACCAGCTGACCGCCGATCTCGACGTCCGCGGTCGCCATGCGCAGCAGCCCGCTGCGGATGATGGTGAGGTAGCGCAGCAGCTCGTCCACCGTGTCGGAGACCCGGTCCGGCTGCTCGCGCAGGGCGGCGTACTCCTCGGGATGTTCGAGCAGCACCATCGTGCTCAGGGCGATCTGGTTGGCGGTGGTCTCGTGGCCGGCCAGCAACAGCAGCATCGCCGCGTTGCGCACGGCGGCGGTGGTCACCTCGCCGGGCTTCACCCACTGGTCGACCAGGCGGGTGAGCATGTCGTCGCCGCGTGCCTCGCCGGCCGCCTTCCGCTCGATCAGCTCGCCGAGATACAGGGCGATGTCGGTGATCGCGGCGTGCATCTCCATGATCGGCGTCTGCGGCATCAGCATGACCCGGCTGCGCGACTCGAAGAACTCGTGGTCCTCGTAGGGCACGCCCAACTGGTGGCAGATCACCTTGGACGGCACCGGCAGCGCGAACCGGGCCACGAGGTCCGCGGGCCGGCCCGCGGACCGTAGGTCGTCGAGGCTCTCCACGACCGTCCGGCGGATCAGCGGTTCCAGCGCTCGGACGTTCTTGACGAGGAACTCGGGGGTGAGCATGCGCCGGAACACGGTGTGCTGGTCCTCGTCCATCAGCATGAACGAGTCCACCCGGTCCTCGGCGGCGGGCTGCTCGGGCGCGCCCGGCAAGTCGACGCCCTCCGGGAGTTCCATGCCCTCCGGCAGTTCCATGCCCTCGGGTATCTCCATGGTCGCGAGCATGGGGAAGCCGGGACGGGTCAGATCACCGCTGACCGCGGGGTCGCGCAGCAGTCTGCGGACGTCCTCGTACTTGCTGAAGACCCATGCCGTCTGCCCGGTCGGCAGCTTGACCCGGCGTGCGGCGGCGTCCGGGTCGGGGCCGGCCGGCGGGGCGTACAGATCGTCGTCGGAGAATCTGGTGAAGGGGTACAGCGGCAGCGACGTTTCCGCGCTCTGAGTCATGCGGTGCGGTCCTCTCCGTCAGGACATGGGTGGCCACGCTAAGCGCGCGGCCACGGCGCGGACATCCCTCGACTTGATAGAGCACGAGCCCCCGACGGAAAGGCATCACCCACACCCGAAGGCGTCACAGGCCCCCGAGGGCGTCACAGGCCCCCGAGGGCGTCACAGGCCCCCGAGGGCGCCACAGGTCCCCGAGGGCCTCACATCCCCGGAGGTGGCAGCGCACCGTCCTTCTCCCCTCCCACCGGCGTCCGCGGCCGGTTCCGGGGCAGCAGCGCGACCGCCACGAGGGCCGCGACCGCCACGAAGCCGACCGCCCAGCGGAACGTGTCGCCGAAGGCCGCGGCCAGCAGTGGCCGCAGCGCCGCGAGCGCCTCGGGCGGTACGGAGCCCAGCGCGCCCAGGTCGCCGCCGTCCGGCTGCCCGCCCGCGGCGCCGTCGCCCAGCGCATCGGTCAGCGCGTTGCTGAGGAGCAGCGTCATCACCGCGGTGCCCACCGACGCGCCCACCTGCTGGGTGATGTTCAGCGTGGTGCTGGCGGTGGGGACCGACTCCGGCGGCATGGTCTGCATGGCGCCGGTGAACAGGGGCATCGTGGTCAGACCCATGCCGAGACCGGTGCAGAACAGCGCGATGCCCAGCTGCCAGAACGGTGTGTCCGCCGCGAGCGTGGTGGTCCACCCGAACGAGCCGGCCACCAGGACCAGGCCGACCGGTGCGATCCGTCCGACGCCCGTACGGTCCGCGAGCCGGCCCGAGACGATCATCGCGATCATCGCGCCGACGCCCTGCGGCGCCAGCAGCAGGCCGGCGTGGGTCGCGTCCTGACCGCGGGCCAGTTGCAGGTAGAGCGGCATCAGCAGCAGCCCCCCGAAGACCGCGCAGGTCATCAGCAGCATGGTGACCAGCGAGCCGCTGAAGACCTTGTTCCGGAAGACCCGCAGGTCGATCAGCGGCTGACGGGTGGTCAGCGCGTGGCCGACGAAGAGGACGAGCAGCAGCGCGCCGCCGAGGGCCGGCAGGTAGACCGCCGGCTCGCCGACGCCGCCCGAGCCGGAGCGGGCCAGACCGTAGACCAGCAGGGTCAGGCCGGGGGAGAGCAGCAGGACACCGCGCAGGTCGAGCCGCGACCGGGTGCCCGCCGGGTCACGCGGCAGCACCCGCGCGGCCAGCGCCAACGCGGCCAGCCCGATCGGCAGGTTGATGAAGAAGATCCAGCGCCAGGAGAAGCTGTCGACCAGCCAGCCGCCGAGGACGGGGCCGCCGATCGGGCCGAGCACCGTCGGGATGCCGATCACCGACATCGCCCGGCCGAGCCGGTCGGGACCGGCGGCCCGGGTCAGGATCATCATGCCGACCGGCATCAGCATGCCGCCGCCGAGCCCCTGCACCACCCGGAACGCGATGATCGACGTGGCGCTCCAGGCCAGCCCCGCGAGCAGCGAGCCGACCGTGAACATCACGAGCGACAGCAGGAAGAGCTTTCTGACGCCGAAGCGTTCCGAGCCCCACGCGGTCAGCGGGATGACCGCCGACAGTGCCAGCGTGTAGGCGCTGGAGACCCACTGGATGGTCGTCAGCGACGCGTCGAACTGCTGGGCCATCGCGTTGATCGAGACGTTCACGACGGTCACGTCCAGGACCGCCATGACGGCGCCGAGCGTCACGACGGCCGCGACCAGGAGCAGGGGCCGGTCGAGCGCGGACGGCGCGCCCGTTCGGGACCCTACGGTTTCTGTGGCGACCGGCCCGTCGTGCTCCTCGGGGCCGGTCGGGACGGGGTGCTTCGGATCGATCGGCATAGGGCCGCCTAGACCAGGCAGAAGGGACAAGGATGACGTGTTCCGGCCGTCGGTCTCCCGCCGCCGGGCGCCGCCGGAGACACGACCGGCACGGGGCGGCGGAAAGCCTGTGGTGACCGGCCCGGCTGACGGGGAGGGCGCGAGAGGCGGGCATCGCCGTGGCCGCGCGCGAGAGGCGTCATGGACCGGCCGCGGTGGGCCGCTCCGGGTTCTCCGGCCACTTCGGGACCGCCGGGTTCTCCGGCCACTTCGGGAACAATGGGTTCTGCGGCCACTTCGGGAACGCCGGGTTCTCCTCGCGGACCGCGGCGATCAGCCCGTTGAGTTGCAGGCGCACTCCACCGCGCAGATGCGCGGCCCGGGAGCCGTCCCCGTCGCCGGTGAGGAGCACGAACTGTTCGGTGTGCCGCAGCCGGGTCCCGCCGGGACCGGAGCTCAACTCCACCGTCACCAGCGACGCCGAACGCTCGGCGCCCACCGACACCGAACAGGCCAGCACGATGCGCCGGAGGGGCACGATGTCGAGGAACTCCGAGCGGTACTCGATCGTCTCCGGTACGCCCCGCTGTACGAGGGTGCCGCTCGCCGTCTCCCGGCCGCCGACCCTGAAGTCGAGCTCGTGCCGGGCCTGTCCGGGCGCGCCGGGGATGCGGAACCACCGGCGACGGAGTTCCGGTTCGGCATACGCGGCGAAGACCCGCTCCGGCGCGGCCGGCACCACCAGGGTGACCTCGAACGATCCGTGCACGCTGTCCGGGCGCTGCGGCGCCGCGCCGGACGGCTCGTCCGAAGGGAGATCGATGACCACGCTCAGTTCCGTTCCGCTGCCTGTCGTCCGTGGCACGACGCGGCTCTGCGTCGTGGTGGGTGCCCCCGTCGCCCAGGCGCGGGCACCCGGTCCGCTCGACCCCGTCCTCGCCGCCCTGGGCCGGGACGCGGTCCTCGTGCCCGTCCACGCCACCCCGCTCGGCAGGCCCGACGCCGATCCTCTGCCGTTCCCGGTGGCGGACCTGCCGCCCGGCCGTCCGGTCGCGGAGATCATCATGACGCCGCCCCGGACCGCGCTGCTCGCCGCGGCCGAGGCCGCCGGGCTCCCGACCCACGCCGGGATCCACATGCTCACCCATCAGATCGACTCCTACCGGGAGTTCTTCGACCTCGGCTGACGGAGTCCCTACCAGGATGGGGGTGTTCCGCCGCCGTCCGACCGGTCGATGCTGCTCGACACCACCCGTCAGGTCGCCCTGCTCGGACAGGGCCGGGCCGCGTTGGAGGTCACGTGAGAATCGCACGCCCGGTCCGGCTCACCCGGCTCGCTCCCCGCCTGTTCCGGATGCTGGCCTACTGCTCCGGTCCGCACGCGTTGGCGCTGGCCGCCGCGGAGCTGGCCCAGCGGGACGCACGCATCCGTGCGGACCGGCTGCACGCGGACTTCTGGGCCATCGTCGACCGGCTCTGAGAGCGGCGGCCGCCGGCCCTGTCAGTAGCCGACGAAGCGGTCCTTGCGGATCTGCTTCTTGCCGACGCCGAGCTGCGTGAGCTGCTCGACGGTGCCCTTGAGGAAGTCCGTCGCCCCGGAGACGAAGTAGACGGCACCGGGCTTCTCCGCGACCAGCTCCTTCACCGCGAGCGCGAAGTCGTCGCGCTGGGTGGGGTAGAGCGCGGTCGTCGCCAGGTCCTGCGTCTCGGCGCGGTAGGTGGGGGTCTGGGTGCCGCTGACGTGGACCAGGTGGGTGCGCTTGGCGACACCGGCGGCCGAGATGTGCCGCAGGATCGAGCGGAACGGGGTGATGCCGATGCCCTGGGCCAGGAACACCACGTCCTCGGGCGTGCCCTTGAGCGTGAAGTTGAACATCGGGCCCTGGAGCGTGACGGGGTCGTTCGGCCTGAGCGCGGCGAGTGCGTTCTTGTACGCGCTGCCGGACTGCAGCCGCGTCGCGATGACGACCTCGGGGTCCTCGGGCGCGGACGCGAGCGAGAAGGTCTTCTGACCGGCGCCCGGCACCTTCAGGACGCCGTGCTGGCCGGCCACGAAGGACAGGGGCTTGGTGGGGACGAAGGAGAAGGCGTGCACCCCGTCGTCCTCCTCGTGCACCTCCGCGAACGTCATCGGTGTCTTGGTGAAGATGCCCATGGATCTGCTCCTGCTGGTCGAGGCGGCGCAAGCGGGAATTCGTTGAAGATCTCAATCGTTGAGGTAAAAGTACCATTGAGGTTCTTCAGGCATCAAGGCGGGATGAGTCACGTGGGATATGCTCGAACGGTGAATCAGAAGGCCCGGGACGCAGCGCGGAAGCGGCCGTCGGCGCCCACCGAGGAGAATCCCGACACCTACCAGGGCACCCTCGGCATGCTGCTGCTGATCGCGAGCCGGCAGGTCGCCTCCTGCATCCGGCCGGCCTTCGAATCGGGTGGCCTCAAGCCCCGCCACGTCGAGCTGATGGCGGTCCTCGCGCGCCACGAGTCGACCAGTCAGCAGTACCTGGCCGAGGCCCTGCGGGTCGACCCGAGCATCGTCGTCGGACTCCTCAACGAACTGGAGAGGGACGGCATGGTCCGACGCGTGCGCGATCCGCGCGACCGCAGACGCCACCTCGTGGAGATCTCGGAGCAGGGCATCGCCGGTCTGCGGCACGGCATGGCCGACATCGAGGCCGCCGAGGCCGCCGCCTTCGCCGCGCTCGACGAGGACGAGAAGCGCACCCTGCGCCGCCTCCTGAGCGCCATCCAGGCCCACACCGCCGGCGAGGTCTGCTGAGCGCGGTGCCGCCCTGAGGTCCTACCAACTTTGGGAGTGTCGCTGGGGCGGTTCCCCTTCCTATCGTCGTGGGCACGCTGACGACGGGAGTGGAACATGACGGAGAAGAGTGTCGAGGCAGTACTTCTGGGCGGTCCCGACGGAATCCCCGCCGCGGAGCGCTCGCGCACCGTCCCCGACGGAGAGGTCAAGGTGAAGATTCCGTACCTGGGCGGCTACGAGCACTTCGAACGCCGCCCCGACTCCGAGTCGGAGGTCGTCGCCTTCCACTGGACGATGCGGACCCGCATCGCCGAGTGACACGGGCCGCTGCGGGCTCTTCCGGGTCTCCCCGGCCCGGTCTTCACCGTACGCGTCCAGGCGCCGCTCAGGCGCATCGCCAGGCGCGCGAGGAGGTCGGCGCAGTCGCGCAGCCACGTCTCGGCGGTCCGGCCGGCCGAGCCTCAGCCGTCGTCGGCGCACGGTCGCCGGGACCTCGGCTCGGCGGGCAGCAGGTCCACCTCCTCGGCGCTGAGTTCCCGGTCGCCGATGACGTCGCACAGATCGCGGTACCAGCGGCGGGGCGAGAGGTGGAGGGGGCCGCCCGTGCCGTCGGGGCCCTCGTAGAGCACGGTGCTGCCGTCCACGGAGGCGCCCCTGAAAGCGTGCTGCACATCGCTTGTTCCGTCGCTCGGGCGGACAAAGGAGTAGAACGTCTCGTAGCCGGGCTCGCCGATCCGGTAGATGCGAACGGCGTTGTTCGCGGCAACGAGGTAGCGGCCCTCGCCTTCCAGGAAACTCGCCACATACGGTGTGCCGTCCACCTCGGAGAGGCTGCGCAAGGGGCCGAGTTCCTTGCGGGGCGGGTCGCCGCGCCGCCACAGCTCGAAGATGGAGCCCCGGCGCAGGATGGCGAAGTACTTCCCGCTGGGATCGAACTGGGCGGCGAGGATGTCGTCGCCGGTTCTCACCGTCTCGACGGTCCGTCCGGTGGCGACGTCGACGATCTGAACGCCGGGCCGGTCCAGGACGATGACGCTGACCCGGTTCGCCGCCGGGTAGGAGCCGACCCGCAGTCGCGCGTCCTTGGCACCCCCCGCCCGGGAACGGACCGCCGTGGCGTCGAAGCGCGCGAGTCGCCTACCGGTGCGCGGGTCCCACTGCTCGACGACGGTTCCCGAAACGGTGACCAGTTTCCCGCCGCCATCGAAGAAGTAGCTGAAGTCGTAGTCCGGCCTTGCGGAGCCGCCCTCGCCGCCAGGCGACTGCGGGGGTTCGGCCGTGGTGATCGTGGCGGTGCGGCGCAGGGTCGTCGCGTCGCGGACGGTAACGATGTCGGCGCCCTCGCGGGCGGCCACGAGTCGCCCCGTGCGGTCGAGGGAGAGAGAGTCACCGATGTCGGGCACCCAGTAGGGCTTGCGGCGCGGCACGTCGGCGAGCACACGGGCGCTGAGCTTGCGCGCGTGGTGCACCTGCATACGGGAGCCGTCCGCCAGGACGGTGATCATGTATGTGCCGTCGCGAGTGAGGAGTTGCTGGCCGATCTCGATGAACCAGTTGCCGGGGCGCAGTTGGATGAACCCGATCTTCGACTCGTCGTGGCGGACGTGATAGAGCCTGCCGCCGGACTCCACGAGCCATGGGCGGCTCTCGCCCCACGCGTGGGACGAGGCGGGCAGGCCGTTGCGGGAGAGGACTTCGCCGTCCCGCACGTCCACGACGGTGAGGCCGGAGGAAGAGCGGAGAGCCACCCGGAGGCCGGAACCGTCGACGGACTCCACCCCGCAGGTCGGGGACGCGAAGTCGCTGTCCTTCTCCCGGTAGACGATGCCCTCACGAGCGCCGTCCGAAAGCCGGCGGACGCTGACCTCGGTGGTCCCGCCCCGCTCGTGACACACGACCACCCGCGTCCGGTCACCGGAGACGCGGATCTCGTCGGCACGTACCACGACCCGGCTCCTGCCGGTGTCAAGGTCGACCGCGAGCAGGCCGGCCTTCTCGTCGGTCCCCTTCGGGACAGAAATCAGCAACGTGCGATTGTCGGGGGCCGGCCACATGTCGAACCCGTCCTCCGGCGCTGGGAGGCTCCCTCCGAGGGTGCCGTGCGGACCACTGTTCAGGTTCCACCAGACGATGCGCTCGCTGACACGCGCGACGATCACCGAACCGTCGAGGGCCATCGCGGGAAAGTGGGTCGCCCTCCAGTCCATGCCCGAGCCAAGGGCGGCCCGCGGGAGCTGATGCAGCGGTCCGGCGGGCCGCTTCGCGTCCGGGCGCACCTCGAACCAGACTGCTTTGCCATCGTCCTGGACGTAGGCGGCCCGCTTTCCGTCGGCGGACACCACGACCCCGTTGACCTCCCCGGTGGACGGCAACCGCACCGTGCGTACCGGTCCGGTGAGGGCCCGCACGAACAGCGTCGCCCCTGAGCGCTTGGACGCGGCGAGTACCACGTCGCCGTCGCGGCTCATGTCGAAGAGCCTGTCTTTGAGGTTGCCCGAGAGCACCCGGTCGTAGAACGCGTACTGGAGGTACTGGCGCAGCAGTTCGTTCTCGGCCTCCTGCGTCGGAGAGGTGTCGTAGGCGGCGAGGGAGATGAGCGCGGCGCGGGCCGGGTCGGTGGCCGTGTACTCCTGTGCGGCCACCTGGGCGAGGGCGCGGGAGGCGCCGAGAGCGGCGCTTTCCTGGCTGCTGCGGCGTTCGACGACGTAGAGCATGCCGAGCACCAGGGCGAAGGCCAGGGCGGTGGCGAGTCCGCAGAGCAGGGCGCGGCGCCGGCGGGCGCGGGTGCGGCGGTGGGTCCGGCCGGTGGTCAGGTAGTCCCGCTCGGCCTGGCTGAGGGCCGCGTCGCGGTCGGGGAGCCACTGCTCGGCGCCCGCCAGCGTGGCGGTGGTCGGCAGGTGTGCGGAGGCGTGTTCCGCCTCCTGCCAGCGGTCCATCTCATGCCGTACGGTCTCCCGCCAGCCGAGGAAGGACCGGTCCTCGGCCACCCAGGTGGCGAGTTTCTCCCACTGGGTGATCAGCGCCTCGTGCGTGAGCTCGACGGTTTCGGTGCCCTCGGCGCCGCGGTCGGTGACGAGGAGCCGGGTGTGCGCGGCGAGCCGCTGGGCGATGCGCCACTGGTCCTCGCTGAGGTCGCCGCGCCGGGCGAGGCGCCGGGTCGCGACGGCGGCGCCGAGCGGCAGCCGGACGAGCTGGGTGAACAGCCGCCGCGCGGTGGCCTCGTCGTCCGGCGGCACGTGTTCGGCCCAGACCCGGTCGGCGTGGGTGCCGAGCGCGCCGGTCACGCGACCGAGTTCGTCGTACGCGCGGTGGGTGAGGACGCCGTTCTCCTGCCGCTGCCACAGCAGGTCGAGGGTGAGGGCGAGGAGCGGCAGGGCGCCGGGTTCGGTGCCGGTGTCGGCGAGGATGCGGTCGGCGAGACGGGGCTCGTAGGAGACACCGGGGAGGGTGTCGACGGGGGTGGTGACGATCTCGCGCAGTCCGTCGGCGCCGAGCGGGCCGAGGGCGTGCAGGTGCCGGCTCGTGACCGGGCCGAGGTGGGGGTGATCGAGGACGGGTTCGAGGAAGTCGGCGCGCAGGGTGGCGAGTACGCGGACGGCCGGTGGCAGGGCGTCGGCCGCGAACAGTACGTCGGCCAGTTCGCGCACGGTGTCCGCGGGCTGCTGGAGGAGTTCCTCCAACTGGTCGACGACAAGGAGGAGTTGATTACCGCCCTGGCGTGTGAGCAGGCGGTTCGTCGTCTCGGACAGGCCGTGGTGGCGCAGTTCGTCGGACAGCTCGGGGATGCGGGCCAGCCGGCGGGTCTCGGCCAGGTCGGGTTCCAGGAGCGGCAGCAGCGCGGAGGCGAGGGCCGCGAGGGGACTGCTCCCGGACGCGGGCCGCATGACGACGACGCGGGCTCCGCGCGCCCGCAGCCGTGGCGCCACACCGGCCAGCGCCAGCGACGACTTGCCGGAGCCTGAGGGGCCCACGACGGTGACCCACTGCCGTTGTTCGAGCGCCCGGGCGACCTTGTCGCTCTCGTTCCGTCTGCCGTGGAAGACCGCCGCGTCGGCCTCCTCGAAAGCCTGGAGTCCGCGGAACGGCGAGGGCGGCAGCACGAGGGGGCCCAGTCCGGGCCAGGCAGCCGCCAGGCCGCCCGTGGGGATCAGGTAACTGACGGGCGGCTGCCCGGACTCGGCCACCGTGACCATGCCGGCCACGCCCGACAGCCGGTCGTCCCACACCGGCCCGCCGCTGAACCCACGCGACACCGGGTAGCCGCCGCCCACGAGATCGGCCTGCACCCAGCCGTCGGCCTGACGCCCCCGCAGCACACCCGCATGCCACACGCCACCGGGACGCCCCGCGGGCAGGCCGAACGCCCGCACCCGATGACTCCACAGCCCGTCCGCCGACTCGTCGGTGTCGACCAACCGCACCGGCCCCGCCCCCGGCAGCGGAGCCTCGAACCGCAGCACCGCCACATCCGCGGCACCGGAGGGCTCATCACCCGGCTCTCGAGGCGGCAGCCACAGCTCGACGACGGCGTCCGCCTGCGGCCCTCCGGCCACGAGAGGCAGGTCGACCGGGACACGCGCACCGGGCTCCGGTGGAGTGCCGGCCGGCGTGCCGAGAGCGGCCGAAACCACGTGCGCACAGGTCAGAGCTACCGTGTCGGACACCAGGAAGCCCAGGCCGACAGGGTCACCCCGGCCGTCGCGGATCCGCAGCAGCGCCCGCTCCAAGGCCTTGGGCCCGATGCCCGCCGACCGCCGCTCCGACGCCGACCCCTGCCCCGGTTCCCGCTCCTGATGCGACGTCATCTCGCCGTCCGGTCCGACGGCCGCCGCCAGGTCAGGGGCGCCGTGAAGTTCGCCGCGCGCGCCGCGACCCGCCCCGGCCGGACGACCTCGACCAGCCCGTCGGTCACCTCCTCGATCCGCACCTGGACCGTGTCCGACATGCCCGCGGACACGGGTGGTTCGATCGGATACGCCATGCGTCCCCCTTCGCTCGGGCCCTCGTCGTCAACGCTCGCCGGAAGCACCCGGCCCCCGGTGCTACGGGCACAGCCGCCGTGTCCTCGCCTCGGCCGGCAGGTCGTCGCGTTCGTCGGCCGTGAACGCGCGGTGGCCGATGATGCGGCACAGCTCCCGTCTCCACAGGTCCGGGTCGAGGGCCAGGGCACTGCCCGGCTCCCCGAACGTCCAGTGGACCACGGTGCCCCCGTCGCCGGACACGTCCAGGAACGAGTACTCCTGCGACACACCGCCCGATTCGCCGAGCACGTAAGCGTCTTCGTAGCCCCGCTCGCCGAGCCGGTAGGTGTGTACCGCGTTGTCGGCGGCGACCAGGTAGCGGCCGTCGTCGAGGAAGACGGCGCGGTACCGGGTGACGGCTCCTGCCTCGCCCATGGTGCTCAGCGGGCCGATCACCCTGCGGGGGAGGTCTCCGCGCCGCCACACCTCGAGTCCCGTGTCGCGGCGCAGGACCGCGAGGTATCGGCCGTCGGAGGAGAATTGCGCGGAAAGGACATCGCCCTCGGTGCGCACACGGTCCGTGACCTTTCCGTCCGTGATGTCGACGACGCGGATGCCTGGTCGCCCCGGCACGAGCACGGACACCTTGTTCCGGCCCGGGTACGGGGTGATCGTCATGATCGCGTCCGGCTCGTCGTCGGGGCGCAGTGCGCCGGCGTCGAAGCGAGCGGTCTGCCGGCCCGTGCGCGGGTCCCACTGCTGGACGACGGTGCCGGAGACGGTCAGCAGGTGGCCGGTGTGGTCGAAGAAGTAGCGGAACTCGTAGTCCTGGTGGTAGTTGCTGAGCACCCCGCTCATGTCCAGATCCCGCACCTCTCGGGTGTCGGGGCGGGTCTCCGGGGGCCGGACGGCGGTCACGGTGGTCACCTTCCGCAGCGTCGACGCGTCGCGGACGACCACGACGTTCCGCGCCTCACGGTCGGCGACGAGCGCACCGGCGCCGTCGAAGACGGGCAGGTCGGTCGCCTCGGGCACCCAGTACGGCTTCGCGCGCGCGGCCTGCGCGAGAACCTGCCCGCTCCGTTCGGGGTCGGCCGGGTGCAGTTCGGTCCGGGAGCCGTCCTCATGGACGATGACCGACCGCTTCCCGTCGGGAGTGAGCCGGTGCTGGCCGGCTTTCAGCAGCCGTCTGCCCGGGGTCATGTCCACGAAAGCGATCAGCGAGTCGTTCCGACCCATGTAGTAGAGCTTGCCGTGCGACTCGGAGAGGCGACCGATGGAATGGAATTGCGTGGAGTCACGCCCGAGCAAGGGTGCTCTGGAGATCACCTCCCCCCTGTCCAGGTCCAGGACGCGCAGTTCGTCACCCCATCTGAGCGCGACGCGCCGCCCCGTCTCGTCGACGGCGTCCAGCGGGCACATGTCCGTGACGTACGCCTCGTCCCGCTCGCGATAGGAGCGGCCGGTCTCGGCGCCGTCGGAGATCCGGTGGCGGCTGATGACGGACTGCCCGTTCTCCTCGCGGCACACGACGGCGGTGCGGCGGTCGCCGGACAGGTGAATGTCCTGCACCCCGGACAGGAGTCGCGTGGCATGGCCGGTGCTCATGTCGACGGACGTCAGGGCCGAAGTACCCGACGCTGTGTAGACCAGCGTCAGCAGCGTCCGTCCGTCCGGGCCGAACGCGAACGCGTTCGTCATGTCCTGGGGCGCGGGCGCGTCACCGGCGAGCGTGCCGCTGTCCAGGTTCCACCACACCAGACGGTTCCGGACGAGCGAGGCGAGGCTGCGACCGTCCGCCGACATCGCGGGAACCACGTCAGGATCCAGACCCACGCCGGGCGCTTCGCGCAGTCGGCGCATCGGCCCGAGCAGACCCGCGGCATCGGTGTCCACGTCGAACCACACCGCCTTGCCGTCCACCTGGACATAGGCGACGCGCTTGCCGTCCGCGGCCACCACGCCGTGCATGACCTGCCCGGTCGAGGGCACCTGGGCGCTGCGCACCCGCCCGGATGCGACGCCGACATACAGGATGGCCCGGCCGAGCTGCGAGACGGCGAGTACGACGTCGCCGTCCGCACTGGCCCTGAACTCCCTGACGGTGCCCAGCACGCCGGACAGCACCCGGTCGTAGCCCTGGTAGCGCAGGTACTGCCTGAGGAGTTCGCTGCGCGCTTCCTGGGTCGGAGCGGTCCGGTAGGCGGCCAGCGCCTTCATCACGCCGAGGGCCGGTTCGGTGCGCGTGTCGTCCGCCGCGGCCACCGCGAGCGCGCGGGACGCGGCCTCCGCCGCACGTTCCCGGCTCTCCTCCCGCGTGGCATGGAACGACGACAGGGCCACCAGGACCAGCAGCACGACGAGACTGATCGCCGAGAGCAGTGCTCGTCGCCCGCGGACCCTCGCTCGGCGGTGGGTGCGGGCGGCGTCCAGGTAGTGCCGTTCGGCGTCGGTGAGTTCGTCACCGCGTTCGTTCAGCCACTGTTCGGACCGGGCGAGTTGCAGGGGCGTCGGCAGCAACTGCGGGGCGCGTTCGGCCTGCTCCCAGCGGTCCATGTCCTGTTGCAGTTCGGCGCGCCACTCCAGGAAGGCGCGGTCGCTGGTGGTCCAGTCGGACAGCTTCTCCCACTCGGCGATCAGGGCCTCGTGGGCGAGTTCCACGGTCTCGGTGCCCTCGGCGTTCCGGCCGGTCACCAACAGCCGTGTTCCCGCGAGCCGTTGTGCGACGCGCCACTCCTCGGCGCCCAGTTCGGTGCGCGGCAACGTCCGGCGGGTGGGCGCGGACCGACCTGCCGGGACTCGGACGAGCCGGGTCAACAGCCGCCTGGCCGTCTCCTCGTCCTCCGGCGGTACGCACACGTCCCATACCCTGTCGGCGTGCTCGCCCAGGGCGCCGCTGACACCGCCGAGTTCCTCGTACGCGCGGTGGGTCAGCAGGCCGCCCTCCTGCCGCTGCCACAGCAGGTCGAGGGTGAGGCCCAGGGGCGGCAGCCCGCCCGGCCCCGGGCCGGTGTCGGCGATGATGCGCTCGGCGAGATGCGGCTCGTAGGACACCCCGGGTACGGCGTCGACGGGGGCGGTCACGATCTCACGCAGGCGCCCGGAATCCAGCGGGGCGAGCGCGTGCAGGTGTCCGCCGATCTCCGGGCCCAGCCGAGGGTGGGCCAGCACCGGCTCCAGGAAGTCGGCGCGCAGCGTGATCAGTACGCGGACGGTGTCGGGCAGCGTGTCGCCCGTGAGGAGGTCGGCGAACTCGTCCACGGCGGCCGGGTCGAGGCCGAGGATCTCCTCGAACTGGTCGACCACGACGAGCAGTCGGCTGCCGCGCCGCAGGTGGAGCAGCCGGGCCACCATGTCCGCCGGGCCGTGGCGGCGCAGCACATCGGCGAGTTCCGCGATCCGGTCGGGCCGATCGGCCTCGGCCAGGTCGGGTTCCAGCAGCGGCAGCAGTGCCGCCGCGAAGACAGTGAGCGGGGCGCTGTGGGGCGTCGGCCGCAGAACCACCACCTGGGCACCCTGCGTGCGCAGCCGGGGCGCCACTCCGGCCAGAGCCAGCGACGACTTGCCGGATCCCGACGGCCCCACGACGGTGACACGGCGCTCGGCGGCCAGCGCCCGCGCCACCTCGTCGCTCTCCGCCTGCCGACCGTGGAAGAGCGCCGCGTCGGTCTCCTCGAACGCCGAGAGGCCCCGGAACGGCGACGGAGGCAGCGCGACCGCACGCAATGCGGGACAGGCTGCCAGCAGACCGCTCGTGGGGATCAGGTAACTGACGGGCGGCTGCCCGGACTCGGCCACCGTCACCATGCCGACCACGCCCGACAGCCGGTCGTCCCACACCGGGCCGCCACTGAAGCCCCACGACACGGGATAGCCGTCACCGGCGAGATCGGCCTGCACCCAGCCGTCCGCCTGACGCCCCCGCAGCACACCCGCGTGCCAGACCCCACCGGGACGACCGGCGGGCAGCCCGAACGCCCGCACCGGGTGCCCCCACACCTCGTCGGCCTCCACCAACCGCACCGGTCCCGCTCCCGGAAGGGGCGCCTCCAGCCGAAGCACGGCGACATCGGCCGGCTCGACGACACCGTCGCGCCTGGAGGAGGACTCGGCGCGCGCGGAGGGCACCGAGGACCTCCCGTCGGGCGCCCGCGGCGGCACCCAGTGCTCGACACCGGCCGTCGTCACCAGCGCGCCGCCGTCGCGCCGCGGGGCGGGCACGAGGGGAAGGTCGACCTGGATCCGGGCGGAAGCGGGAGGCGCTGCGTCCCCCGTCGTGCCCAGGGCCGCATGGACCACGTGCGCGCAGGTCAGGGCGAGCGTGTCAGAGACCAGGAAGGCGACACCGACAGGCTGCCCGCGGCCGTCGCGGACACGGAGGACGGCCGCGTCCAGGGACTGCAGGCCCGGGTTCACCACGCGCTCGGGCGGTAACCCGGGCACCGTCATCCCGCCGCGTCCGCCGCCGGTTCGCCGGACGACGGATTGCGCCAGGTCAGGGTGACCTTGAAGTTGGCCTGACCGGTCGTACGGGAGATCACCACGTCCGCCTCAGCCGACAGGGACAGGCCGAACTCGACGCCGATCTCGTCGGGTTGCCGTGCCATGTCACGGAATCCATCCACGAAGTTCTCCGCGACCGGCCGAATCCCGGCGATCATGTCGTTCAGCGACCGGGTCGCCCGCGCCACGACCTGCCCGGGACGCGCGACCCGCACCAGCCCGTCCACGGTCTCGTCGATCTGGACCTTGACGATGCCGGTCGCGTCCGACGGACCGTTTCCGGCCCCCTCACCAGCCGTTCCGATACCGCCGGCCCCGGACACGGGCAACTCGACCAGGTATGCCATGCTCCCCCCTTTGCAACACCTGCCACGCCGACCCCGTACCCTACCGATTTCAACGGCATGTGGGGGCCGAACCGTCTCGAACCGCCGCCGTAACGTCCCGATCTGGCAGTACGTCGACGAAGGCATCGCGGCCCTGGCCCCGCTCGCGCCCGCCTTGAGGGAAGTCACCGGATGACGTCGGGCGGAGCGGCCTACCGGCAGGTCGAACCTGCGCGGGCATCGCCGTCCCCCGGTCAGGGCAGGGCCTGAATGCTGTAGAGCGCGCCGATTCCGGCGGCGACGGCGCCCAGGAGGAGCCGGAGGGCTTTCTCGGGGAGGCGGGGCTGGAGGTGGGCTCCGAGGTACCCGCCGGCCAGGCCGCCCAGGCCGCAGGTGAGGCCGAGCAGCCAGTGAGGGGCGATGTCGCCGGTGGCCGTCAAGGAGAGCGAGGCGTAGGTGGCCGCGCCCACCACGGAGGTCACGAAGGTGGAGGCCAGGGCGGCGGGCGCCACCGTGGCGACCGGCATGCCGCGCCCGACGAGGATCGGCCCGAGCAGGGAGCCGCCCCCGATCCCGTAGATCCCCCCGACGACGCCGACGACCAGGGCGAGTGCGGTCGTGGTGCGGTGGGAGGGCTGCCCGGCACGGTGCCTGTGGGGTGGGCGCAGGGTGCGCAGCCACAACCACAGCCCGAGCGGCAGCAGGAGGGCCGCGATGAAGAGCCGGAAGACCCGGGGACCCGGGACGGCGAACACGCGGATCACCGCCCCGATGACCACTCCGGGCACGGTGCCCGCGACGAGCAGACGGGTCAACGGTCCCCCCAGGCGTCCTGCCTTGCGGTAGCGCAGCAGCGGACCAGGGCCGGCCACGACGTTGAACAGCAGGTTCGTCGGTGTCACCGCCGGGCTCGGCACCCCCAGGACACTGAGCTGCACCGGCAGCAGGAACATCGCCCCGGAGACGCCGACCGGAGCTGTCGCGACCGATATCAGCAGCCCGGCGGTGAATCCGAGCAGCCCCGTCGACCATGTCACCGCAAGGCCCCCTCCGAAAGATCGTCGCCCAGCCATCAGAGCTGGCGGCGGCTTCCGAATCAAGTGCCTTCCGTTCGCGTGAGCACTGGCCCCCGCTCTGTCCAGCCGCTGCTTGACGCGAGCGCGGAATGAGGCTGCTTACGGCCGAGGCAGTGGTGTGGAGCGCACGATGCGGAATCCCACGTCGTCGATCCGGAAGGTCGGGTGGCTGCGCCGCCGCACCGACGCCCGGCAGCTCCAGTGCTCGTCGGCCCATCCACCACCACGGAGCACCCGGTAGGCCCCGTACACCTCGGCGTCGTAGACGTCCCAGCACCAGTCCCACACGTTGCCCAGCATGTCGTACAGGCCCCATGCGTTGGGCTGCTTGCCGCCGACAGAGTGGATCCGCCCATCGGAATTCGCCTGGTACCAGGCGACCTCGTCGAGCCGGCCGTACCGCGGGCCAGTAGTGCCCGCACGGCAGGCGTGCTCCCATTCGGCCTCGGTCGGCAACCGGTACCCGTCTGCGAAGGTGTCCCATTCTGCCGTCTCGGCGTCGACGCACAGGTGATACGCCGGTGTCAGCCCCTCGCGTCGGGACAGGGCGTTGCAGAACTGGACCGCGTCCCACCACGAAACACCCTCGACCGGCAGCCGCTCGCCTGGGGCGCTACTCGGCCGTCGGCCTGTGACTCGCGCGTACCAGGACTGCGTGACCGGGAACGCCGACATCTGGAACGGCGCGACCTCGACCGGCCAACTGCTCCGCGTCCGCCGGTCCGACAGTGTCACCTGCCCCGGCGGGACCGCAACCATCTCGTTTTCTGCCCCCGCGTCCACAACAGGCCACCCTACCGGCGTCACCGGTCACGGTCAGGGCACCGTCAGCACCTGCTGGTGCCACTTCCAGTGCGTAGGCTGAGCGGCCTCCCTCGAGCAGCTACGAATCGACCGGCAGCTGGAAGAAGCACTCGCGGGCGGCGGTGATCCCCGTCGCCTCGCGTCGATCTCCGGACTGTCGGAACTCACCGCCAACCGCTACACGGAAGCCGCTCGAGCCCTCGTGGCTGGACGCCTGCAAGAGGCCCCCTCAACGCGCAACGGCGTACAACTGCCGAGGACCGGATGAAGCCCCAGCAGGCAGGGGTTTTGCCTGAGTTCGTGCCGGGCGGGTCAGCCGATGACGACGCTACCGGCGGGGGCTATGGTGATTGTTCCGTTACCGCCGCCGACGCTGGAGACGGTGTCGCCCTTGCCGTCGGCTTCGGAATAGACGGCAAGGGGGGCGTGTATGTCGTAGGTGATTTCGGCCTGGCCGCCGTCGATGTTGTAGCAGCCGTTGGGGTTGGTGTGGGTCTGACCGTTGATGGTCACGGTGCCGCTCGCCATGCTCTGCTCCTCGCACGCGAAGTTGTGTGGGGGTGGTGGTGAGGCGGACAGCCACGAGGGTGCCCGCCGGAACTCAGGCGGTGGTCTGGCGTCGTCCGTTGCGGTCGAGGCGGACCAGGCCCAGGCGGGTGCCGTACTCGGTGTGAAGCCAGATGCGGCCCTTTTCGCCGGTGCCCTGCAGACGGGGGGCGCCGAAGTGGTGGGTCCGGCCGTCGGAGGTCTTGATGTGCACTTCGGCCTTGTCCACGCACCAGTAGGAGACGGAGCCGGAGGTGTCCATCCGGATGTAGGCGGGGTAGAGGTCGAGGTCCTCGTCCAGCAGCTGCGGCTTGCGCGGGTCGTTGTACTCGGGCTTCTGAACAGCGGCGACCCTGATGTCAGCGTCCTCCGTGTTCTCCTCCCCCATGACGAAACACGTCTTCGCACCCTTCTCGAAGTCGCCGTTGTCCCCGGTCGTGAGCGCGAACTCCCGGCCCGCGATGCCGAGGTAGACCCAGCTGTAGGTCTCGGAGCCGCCCTCGCTGGACGTATGCACCGTGGCCCTGATCTGCTTGATGTCTGCCATGGAACTGCTTCCTTTCCTCAGCGGCTCTTCGACCGCCGTGTGTTCGATGTCACCGGTGCCTTCGCGCCTGTCGGCCCACCGGCCGATACGGAAGGAGCGTCTGTCGCATCGATTGACGACCTACTCCGGATGCGTCGGCGTCGTGCGGAACGCGCTCCGATTCGGGAGTGCGGAGCGACGCGGACGGGGTGGGCGAGGAGTGCCGGTGAACCTGCCGAGCACCCTACCCGTTACTCAGAGCGGCGCCACATTGCCGAGAGTAATCGAGTTGCGGCTGTCTCATCTGCGTGCGAAGGGGTACGGGGTGGACCGCGGAGGGCCGACCGGACAGCAGGCGGCCCGCCGGCTCGATGGGGAGCCGTTCGGCTGCTACGTCCTTGTCGGCCTTCTGCCGGTTGGGGCGCGGGGTTACGGCGATCGGGTGGTGGTCGACGTCGAGGTTGTCGGCGCCGCGCGCCGGTGCGCAACCGCAACCGCAGCAGCAGTCGCAACCGCAGTGGCAGTCGCCCCCGGCGAGACCGAACACCCCGGGGACCGGCACGGCCCGCTCCGACCGGAATGGCCGGGGCGGCCACAACGGGGAGCAGCGGGCTGCCGGAAGCCGGCGACGCCGTCAGACCTTCCCCCCGGAACATCTGGCCGGACAGCGCCACGCTCGGCATGTGCGGTTTCCTGCGCGCCTACGATCCCGTTCGCCGCCGAGCCGGAGGCGGCCCGGCCGAGCACTGACGCGCGGGCCGGACGGAAAGGACGACAGGAAGCGACACCTTGTTCTCCCCGCGAGCCCTCAGGCAGGCCTCCTGGGCTGAAGGACTTCCCCCACCGCATCCTCACGCCACCGCTTCAGGTGCGCGTGGAAGGCGAACGCGCCGTGCGGGTACGCGTTCGCTCCGTTGGGCCGGCCGCGTCCTTCGGCGTTGTAGTAGCCGGGAGTGCACTCGGCGTGGAACCACTCGTGGTCGGGAGCGTCCTGGGCGAGGGTGGCGAGCCAGGCGTCCTCGGCCTCGCGGGACGGTTCGATCAGAGCGCCCTTGGCCTCGGCGGCGGCGACGAGGGCGGCGGCGTGGACGGCCTGCTCGTCCAGGACGTGGGTGAAGTTGACGCTGCTGGCGTTCTGCAGGGAGCCCATGTGGATCAAATTGGGGAATCCGTTGCTGGTGAAACCGTGCAGGGTGCGCGGGCCCTGCCGCCGCCAGGCATCCAGCAGTCCGGCGCCGCCCCGGCCCTGGACGGGCAGCTTGCCGGAGTGGACGCCGGAGGCACCGACGGAGAAGCCCGTGGCGAAGATCAGGCAGTCGAGCTCGTACTCGGTGTCGCCGACGACCACGCCGCGGGCGGTGACGCGCTCGATGCCGTGGGTGTCCGCGGTGTCGACGAGGGTGACGTTGTCGCGGTTGAACGTCTGGTAGTAGAGGTCGGAGAAGGTGGGCCGCTTGCAGGCGTAGCGGTACCAGGGCTTGAGCCGTTCGGCGGTCTCCGGGTCGATGACCGTCTGCTCGACACGGGCGCGCAGCTCGTTCATCTTGACCGCGTCGGCGGCCTCGTACGCGCTCTCGAAGGCTGCGCGGTCGCTCTGGCGGTCAAAGCTGATCAGGAGCTTCTCCAGCAGACCCGCGGAGGAGGTCCAGCGGTCCGCCACGAGGTCTTCCTCGGCCGTCCCGCCCGAGACGATGCGCAGGAAGTTGTCACGGCGCTCACGGGCCCAGCCGGGACGGTCCG
The DNA here is from genome assembly GCF_042731035.1 of Streptomyces sp. NPDC059895. Lineage (NCBI taxonomy): Bacteria > Bacillati > Actinomycetota > Actinomycetes > Kitasatosporales > Streptomycetaceae > Streptomyces > Streptomyces sp. NPDC059895. The sequence goes on along the minus strand of NZ_JBHWKO010000025.1, from coordinate 90,115 downwards.
CGCCGACGTCCTGCGCCGACATCCGGCGGTTGGCCCGCACGTCCACACTGGACGGGGTGCGCTGGAAGACGTAGACGCGTGCGGCGTCCCGCGCCAGCATCGGGATGACCTGGACGCCGGTCGCGCCGGTGCCCACGATGCCCACACGTTTGTCCGTGAGGCCGGTCAGGCCACCCTCCGGGGTGCCGCCGGTGTAGCCGTAGTCCCACCGCGAGGTGTGGAAGGTGTGGCCCTGGAAATCCTCGATGCCGGGGATCCCGGGAAGTTTCGGCTCGGAGAGGGTGCCCGTGGCCGTCACGACGTACGTCGCCCGGAACTCATCGCCCCGATCCGTCGTCACCAGCCAGGTCTCGGACGCCTCGTCCCAGGTCAACGACGTGACCGCGGTGGAGAACAGGGCGTCCGTGTACAGGCCGAACCTCTCCGCGACGCGCACCGCGTGGCGGCGGATCTCCTCGCCGGGCGCGTACTTCCAATCCGGCACGTACCCGGTCTCGTCGAGCATCGGCAGGTACACGTGCGATTCGATGTCGCAGTGGATGCCCGGGTAGCGGTTCCAGTACCAGGTGCCCCCGAAATCGCCGCCCTTCTCCACGACGCGGACGCGCTCCACCCCCCGCTGCCGCATCCGCGCCCCGGCGAGGATGCCGCCGAACCCGCCGCCGACGACGGCGACGTCGACCGTGTCGCGCAGCGGCTCGCGTTCGGCCGTCTCCCCGGCGTACGGATCGGCGGCGTAGTAACCGAACTCCGCCTCGGTCGCCCGGTACTGGCCGGCGCCGTCGGGCCGTACCCGTCGCTCGCGCTCTTGGCGGTAGCGCTCCTTCAGTACCGCGAGTTCGTGGGGGGACGGCACGTGAGCAGTGGTCATGTGGGGGACCTCGATCCGATCGATGTGTCACCGTGCGGCCCCCCGCGACCACGGGCGGCCGGTCACTACCCTAACAAGAACCGGACACGGCTGTCCGGTTAGGCTGGAGGTGCGGGACCGTCTCTCGCTCCCGCACGACGGCACCCCCACAGACGACGGGAAGAGCCCCCATGCGACGACTTCCACTCCACTCCTGCGCCGTTCTCACCATGGTCGGCATGCTGACCCTGACCGCTTGCGGCACGCAGACCGGCGAAGACAAGGGCGCGGCAGCCGCCGGGGCCACGGTCGCGGCGGCCGCCGGGGCCACGGGCCGGACCGTCCACGCGCAGCAGCTCATGCGGCTGACGACGCCGCATGAGGAGAGCGGAAGCACGCTGCTGGAGGGACCGGTCCTCGACGACGAGGGTCGTCTGACCGTCGTCGACGTCACCGCCCCCGCGGGCGCACCGAAGGTGATACGCGTCGATCTCGACAAGAAGAAGACGCGGACCCTGCACACCGACGACCGGGGTGCGTACACGTCGGCGCAGTTCAGTCCGTACGACGGACGCCTCTACCTGACCGACTACGCCCACGGCGAGATCGTCAGTCTGGCTCCGGACGGCGGCGACCGGCGGGTCTTCTTCTCCGGGAACGTCGACGGGGCGCCGATGAACCCCGACGACCTCGCCTTCGACGAGGACGGCGATCTGTACGTCAGCGACTCACGCGGCCTGTCGGAGGGGCAGGCACACGGCCGCGTGGTGCGGATCGACCACGACGGCGAGGAGGCGACCGTCCTGGCCGACGGTCTGGCCGCGACCAACGGCATCGCCTTCGACACCGGCTTCCAGGGCCTGTGGTTCAGTGAACTCACCGAGAACCGGATCTCTTACCTGCCCCTCCAGGGCCAGGGCGGAATCACCGTCCGGCACACCGCCGTCCGCGTCGACGGGGGCCTCGCACAGACCGACTCGATCGCCGTCGACTCGGACGGCAACCTCTACCAGGCGCTGCACGGCCGCCCCGCGATGGTCGTGTACAGCAAGTACGGTGAGCGCCTGGCGACCGTCGAGGTACCGGCCCGTGACGCCGAGGGCCTGGAGTCCGCGACCAACGTGGCGATCACACCCGGCGGGACCAAGGCGTACATGACCGTCAGCGGCCCCGCCGGCGGCTACCTGTACACCTTCGACGCGCTCGCGGAAGGCATCCGGCAGTCCAACGGCGGCTGACGCCGTTTCGGCTCAGTCGTCGAACGGCCGTACCGGGCCCACCTCGACGGTGAGCAGACGCCAGGCCGCCAGCACCCGGCGTTCCCGCTCCTCACGGGTCGGGCCGACGGCGACGCCGGAGACCATGCCGACAGCGAGCATCAGATGGTTCGCCTCGGCAAGCCGATGACCGTCCGGCATGCGGGTGCGCAGCGCGCGTTCGACCCGATGGGACAGATCATGGGCGTACGCACGGGTGCCGGGGCGGTCGTCCGCCTCGTCGGCGGCGCGCAGGAGACTGATGAAAGCCGCGGACTCGGTCAGGTGCCAGGACAGGACACCGAGCACCGCGGCGAAGGAGGTGCCCTCGTCCGCGGCCGCCTGCTCGACCTGCCGCACGTTCTCCTCCAGGACCGCGGCCGCGACAGCGGCCCGGTCGGGGAAATGCCGGTACAGAACACCTTGCCCGACCCCGGCCCGGCGCGCGATCGCGGACAGGGGAGCGTCGATGCCTCGTTCGGCGAACACCTCCCGCGCGGCGACGATCAGAGCCGCCTGGTTGCGGGCGGCGGCTTTCGGTCCCGCGTTGGGGGGCCGCCGTTCACCGGAGCCGAGGTGCTGCATCACCACGACAGAATACCGGCCACCTGTCCTGATTCCCCCGCCGTCGCGTGATCGATGGCCCGCGGGACCCCGGGGCCCCGATCTTCGGCCTGGTCCACTACGGCGTCGTCGGCGTTCATGGACGGCGGGGGAGGCCCACGGTCCGGCGGTCGTCGGCGGGCTCGTCGACGCCGACATCGGACGGATCGGCTCGGCCGACGAGCAGGCCGACGCGATTTCTCTGCCTGGCTTCCGACGCGGCCTCGTTCGTCGACGGCGTGGTACTGCCGGTGGACGACGCGTGGGCCGAGGTCGGAATGGCAGCACCTGCCTGCGGGAGTGCAGATGGAGAGCGGCACCTACGTCAACCGGATCGGGCTTCGCCCACCGGGCCGGTCGAGCCGGGCGTGGGCCGGACCATAAGCTCGTCGTGCCGAGTCGTCCTCCGAGGAAGCGCGGTCGGGCAGGACGTGTGCATGTGGTGGCCGCCGACGGCGTCTCGGCCTGGCTGATGGAGACGAACACCTTATGACCGACCACCAGACGCTCTCGCTGATCCTGGGCCTGATCAGGAGCGGAGCGGCCGTCACCCGGCCCGACCTCAGCCGGCGCACCGGGCTGGGCCGCACCATCGTCACCCAACGCGTGGATCACGCGATCAGGACGGGTCTCGTGGCCGAGGGCGAGCCGGCGCCCTCCACCGGGGGCCGGCCGTCCCGCATCCTGGAGATCGCCTCGGGGCGCGGTGTCGTCCTGGGCGTGCTGTTCGGCGCCAGCCGGCTGCACGCGGCCGTGACCGACCTCGACGGAACGGTCCTGGCCGACCACCGCACGGTCTGGGACATCGAAGCGGGACCCGAGGCCTCCCTGGACACCTTGCACCAGATCTCGGCGCACCTGCTGACGCCTGAACTCCGGAGCCGACTGTGGAGCGTGTGCGTCGGCGTCCCCGGGCCGGTCGACTTCGCCCGCGGCACCGCCGTACGGCCGCCGATCATGGCCGGCTGGCACGCCTTTCCGCTCCGGGACCGGCTGCAGGCCCACTACGACGTGCCCGCGTGGGTCGACAACGACGCCAACCTCATGGCCCTGGGCGCCTGGAGCAGGACGCGGGAGGTCGCCGGCGACGACGTCCTGCTCGTCAAGGCGAGCACCGGAATCGGCCTGGGCCTGATCTCCGGGGGGCGCCTGCACCGGGGAGCGCGAGGCTCCGCGGGGGACCTCGGGCACACGATCATCGCGGACGAGTCCCGCCTCCGGTGCCGGTGCGGCAAGTTCGGCTGCCTCGAGGCCTTCGCGGGCGGGTGGGCCATCGTTCGGGACGCGCGCGCCGCCGCCCTGAGCGGGCGCAGCCCGTTCCTGGCCGAACGGCTGGAGCGCACCGACGGCCCCCTGGCCGTCGGCGACGTACTGGACGGGTGCCGGTCCGGGGACCCGGTGAGCGTCGAGCTGGTCACCCGAGCGGGTGAGCTGGTCGGCGCGCAACTGGCCACGCTGGTCAGTGTCTTCAACCCGTCGACGGTCTACCTCACCGGTCTGCTCGCTCGGGCGGGGGAGGCCTTCCGGGCCCCTGTCGCCGACGCGGTGACCAGGCGCTCACTGCCGCTGGCCACCGACGAACTGGTCATCGCCGAGGTCGGCCTCGACGGACGCGAGGGTGTGGTCGGGGCGGCCACCCTGGCGATCGACGAGCTGCTGCGACCGGGGATGCTGGAACAGTGGCTCGCACAGGGCGACCCGCGCGGGGGCCGGGCCCTCGTCCACGAGGCGACCGGGCCCTTCCTCCCGCCGCTCCCGCCGCCCGCCTGACGCGTGACGCGCACCCGTCGGCCTGCTCGGTGGCAGGCCTTGAAGCGTCACGCGGCTTGCGTCGCCGCGGTGACGTCGACCCAGCCGCCGCCGCGCGCCGAATCGACGACGGCCTGGGTGATCGTCGCCGCGCGCAGCCCGTCGGCGAAGGTCGGCAGGCCCGGCACCCGCTCTCCCCTGACCGCCGCATGGGCATCGGCGACGAAGTCGGCGAAGCACTCGTAGTACCCCTGGGGGTGCCCGGCGGGCAGGACGGCCGACCGGCCGACGGGAGCGCCGGACCGGCCGGGGTCGCGCGGCAGGACCTCGTTGCCGTCCCGGCCGCCGATCCACAGCGACTCCGGGGTCTCCTGACGGAACGCGTAACTGGCGTCCGGCCCGTCGAAGGAGAACGACAGCGCGTTCTTGTAACCCGCGGAGGCCTGGCTCACCACCACCGAGCCGACGGCACCCGTGTCCGTCTCCAGCAGCACCACGGCCCCGTCCTCGGTCGCGACGGGACGCGGCGCGCCGCCGTCCGCCGGCCGGGAGGGGAACGCGCGCGCGAAGGACGCGCTCACCCGGGTGATGCGCTGGCCGGTGACGAACTCGGCGAGATCGCACCAGTGGACCCCGATGTCCCCGAAGGCGCGGGTGGCGCCGCCGTCCACCGGGTCCACCCGCCAGTTGGTCGCCGCCCCGTCGGCCAGCCAGTCCTGGAGGTAGCTGCCGTGGATCAGCCACGGCGGCCGGTGCTCCGGCCGCGCCAGCCGGGCACGCGCCTCCCGCACGGACGCGTAGTACCGGTACACGAACGGCACGGCGGTGGCCACCCCCCGCTCCGCCGCCAGCTCGGTCAGTCCGCGGGCGGTCGCGATGTCGGTCGCCAGCGGCTTCTCGCACACGACCGCGACGCCCGCGTCGAGTGCGGCACGGGCGAACCGGGCGTGCGTAGCGTTGGGGGTGCACACGTGCACCACGTCCACACCGTGCCGCAGGACCTCCTCGACCGAATCGAAGCCGCGGCCGGCACCGAGGGACTCGGCGGCGGCGCGCCCCTTCGCGGGGGTCGAACCGACGATGCCGACGACGTCCGCACCCGCCGTGACGGCACTGCGGGTGTGGACCGCTCCCATGAAGCCGGTCCCTACGACGGCGACGCGGAGCTGGCTCATGACGCACCTCATCCTCTGCCCCTGCCAGGGCTAACGATTGAAACAGGCGAAAGAAGGCCCATGGTTGGTTGATAAACGGCCGACTTTTGCTCAGACTAAGCGAAAGTGAGCATCAGCACCAAGGAGGTACGGGCGTGAACCAGAGCCCGCAAGCCGCACGCCGGCCGATCACCCTGTTCACCGGCCAGTGGGCCGACCTGCCCTTCGAAGAGGTCGCCCGACTGGCGAGCACGTGGGGCTACGACGGCCTGGAGATCGCCGCCTCCGGCGACCACCTCGACCTCGCCCGCGCCGAGGAGGACCCCGCGTACCTCCCGGCCAAGCTGGAACTGCTGAAGCGGTACGGACTGAAGGTCTGGGCGATCTCCCACCACCTCGGCGGCCAGGCGGTCTGCGACGACCCGATCGACTTCCGCCACCGGGCGATCCTGCGCCCGTCCGTCTGGGGCGACGGCGACGAGGAGGGCGTCCGCCGGCGTGCCGCCGAGGACATGAAGCGCGCCGCCCGGGTCGCCCGCCGCCTGGGCGCGGACACCGTCGTCGGCTTCACCGGATCGAAGATCTGGAAGTACGTGGCGATGTTCCCGCCCGTGCCCCAGTCGGTGATCGACGACGGCTACGAGGACTTCGCCCGGCGCTGGAACCCGATCCTCGACGTGTTCGACGCCGAGGGTGTGCGCTTCGCGCACGAGGTGCACCCGTCGGAGATCGCCTACGACTACTGGACCAGCGTGCGCACCCTGGAGGCGATCGGCCGCCGCCCCGCGTTCGGCTTCAACTGGGACCCGTCCCACATGATGTGGCAGAACATCGACCCCGTCGGCTTCATCACCGACTTCGCCGACCGCATCTACCACGTGGACTGCAAGGACACCCGCCTGCGGCAGCCCAACGGGCGCGCCGGCGTCCTCGGCTCCCACCTCGCCTGGGGAGATCCCCGGCGAGGCTGGGACTTCGTCTCCACCGGGCACGGGGACGTCCCTTGGGAGGACGCGTTCCGCGCGCTGGCCGCCATCGGCTACGACGGCCCCATCTCCGTGGAGTGGGAGGACGCCGGGATGGACCGGCTGCACGGCGCCGCCGAGGCCGTACGCACCATCCGCTCGGCGCTGTGGCCGCTTCCGCAGGCGGCCTTCGACTCCGCCTTCAGCAATCAGTGACCGCGGCGGGCGCGGGGCGCCCGCTGTACCGCGCACCTGGCGCACCCGGCGCACCTGGCGCACCCGGCACCCGGCGCACCCGCGCACCCGGCTCGGACGGCGTCGTATGGTCATGCGGTGAAGCACAGCGACGACGGCAGCGCGGCGACCTCCCCCCGGACCCCCCGGTCCCCTGCGGGGGGACGCCAGGGCAACGTGCGCCGCGTGCTGGAGGCACTCCGCCTGAACGGCCCCTCCTCGCAGGCCGCGCTGGCCCGGCGCACCCAGTTGTCCCGGGCGACGGTGAACAGCATCGTCAAGACCCTGAGAGAAGAGGGTGTCGCCGAGACCCGCCCCGTCAACGGCCGCGAGTTCCTGGTCGCCCTCGTCTCCCGCCGGGGCGCCGTCGTAGCGGTCCAGGTCAACGTCACGTCGCTGCGCGCGGCCCTCTTCGACTTCGGCGCGCGCGCACGCTACGACGCCTCGGTCGCCTTCGAGGAGGGCACGGCCGAGGAAGGCGGCGAGCCGGGGCTCGTCGTCGACATGGTGCGCTCCCTGGTCTCCCGGGCCGGTCTGCTGTCCACGGACCTGGCCGGCGTCGCGGTGGGCATGCAGGCCCCGCTCGCCCGCGCCACCGGAGCCGTCACGTCCTGGGCACGCCTGCAACTGCCCGCGTGGCGGGACGTCGTGGTGGCCGAGAGCCTCCAGGCGGAGCTGGGCGTGCCGGTGTGGGCCGAGAACGACGCCAACCTGGCCGCTCTGGCCGAGTGGACCTGGGGCTCGGGACAGGGAGCGGCGGACTTCCTGTACGCCATGTGCTCCGCCGGGGTGGGCGGCGGACTCGTCATCGACGGACGGATCTACCGGGGCGGCGACGGCCTCGCGGGAGAGATCGGCCACATGGTGCTGGAACCCGACGGCCCCGTCTGCTTCTGCGGCAGCCGCGGCTGCCTGACCACCTTCGTGTCCGAACGTTCGATCCTGCTCGCCCTCGAATCCTCCGGCAGCAGCCACACCACCCTGCACGGGGTCATCGACAGCGCACGGCGCGGAGACCCCGCCTGCCGACGGGTGCTGTACGAGGCGGGCCGCCACCTGGGACGCGCCTTCGCCAACACCGCGAAGCTCATGGCGCCCAGCGTCGTGGCCGTCGGAGGGACACTCAGCAAAGCCGGACCGCTGCTCTTCGACAGCCTCGTGTCCTCGGCCGAAGTCCAGAGCCTCAGGGCCGCCTCGCCGGACATCCGCTTCGTACCGGCCACCCTCGGCGACGACGCGACGCTGCTGGGTGGCGTCGCCATGGTGCTCACCGAGACGGGAACAGGCGCCAGCACCCTGCCCCCATGGGCTCTCCACCGACAGACCGTTCAGAAACCGAACGATCGCTCACGAAATCGTTGACAATTTCGGCCAGCAGGCCTGACGATGACCGAGCCTGATCGGTGAACGGAACGTTTCCTGAACATTCCGCCACCTTTGCACCCGACGTCATCTGTGACGCGCGAGCCACCGAGAACAGATCATCGACCAAGCCGAGATTTTCCCGATGACCCTGCACACCGGATGGTGGCCGCGCCTGGCCTGGGACTTCTTGACCTGCCCGGGCGAGACAACACCTCTAGAGCGCTGACCGTTCGACCGCCACCCGCCGCCCGGTTCGGACCGAGATCCGGGCGGGTGCAAGAACGTTCAGAAAGCGAACGGTTTAAGGATCTCAATGATGAGAAGTCAACCGCCGAACGTGGCTCCCTCGGAGCCGGCCGCCACGTCCGCCGACGCCGAGGGTCCCGGCGGGGCCGCAACGGTCCAGTCGGAAAGCGGCAATACGAAACTCCTCGTCCAGCTCACCGCCATGATGCTGCTCGAGTTCGCCGTCTTCGGCTCGTGGTTCGCGACCGTCGGCCTGGTCCTCGCGACGAACGGGCTGCCCACGGTCATCGGCACCGCCTTCACCCTGGCCGCCGTGGCCGCGATCGTCTCGCCGATGCTCCTGGGCGCCCTGGGCGACCGCTTCCTGCCCTCCCAGAAGGCCCTCGGTCTCGCCCATCTGCTCGGCGGCGTCGTCATGCTGTTCCTGCCGGCCGCCGTCCGGGCCGGCGGCGGAGGACTCGTCCTCGCCCTGACCTTCGTCTACATGCTGTTCTTCCAGCCCACCCTGGGCCTGACCAACGCCATCGCCTTCCGGCACCTGGGGGCGAACCAGCGGCAGTTCCCCTACATCCGGGTGTTCGGCACGGTCGGCTGGGTCGTCGCCGGTGCCGTCGTCGGCTGGCTCGGCCTGTCCTCGTCGCCCGACCTGTTCTACGCCACCGCCGTCACCAGCTTCGCCCTGGGCGTCTACGCGTTCACCCTGCCGAACACACCGCCGCCCGCCAAGGGCGTCCGCTTCTCCGTCGGCGACCTCGTCGGAGCCAAGGCGTTCCGGCTCCTGCGGCACCGCAACTTCACCGTGCTGATGGTGTGCGCCCTGTTCACCTCGGCCTCCCTGGGCGTGTACAACACCTACGCCTCCGCGTACGTCGGGGCCCTGGGCTTCTCCAACGTCGCCGGGACCCTCGCCCTGGGCCAGGCGTCCGAGGTCGCCTTCATCGTCACCATCCCCTTCGTCCTCAAGCGCGTCGGCATGAAATGGGCCCTGTTCGCCGGCATGTGCATGTGGGCCGTGCGCTTCGCCCTCTTCATCCAGGCCGCGGACGGCTCCCACGGGATCGCCATCACCGCCATCGTGCTCCAGGGCATCTGCAACGACTTCTTCCTGGTCCTGGCCGCCATGTACATCGACCAGGTGGCACCCGTCGAGCTGGCGGCCCAGGCCCAGAGCATGCTCATCCTCGTCGTGTCCGGCTTCGGCCAGTGCATCGGCTCCCTCGCCTCCGGCTGGATCTACGACGCGACCGTGGGCAGCCAGGCGCACAGCGTGCCCGCCGACTGGAACGCGGTCTGGTCGCTGCCCATCGCCTCGGCGTTCGTCGCCGCACTGGTGTGGGCCCTGTTCTTCCGCCACCCCCGCACCCGAGGGCCGGCGGTCCTGGAGGCCTGAGCGCCGGCCGCGCACCGGCCCCGACACAAGCCGCACTCACACCATCGAGGAGGTGGAGCACATGACACACCCATCGCGCAGGAGCACCTGCGGCACGCACTCGGCTCCGCCGTTCCTCGACGGCTCGCACGCACCCCTCGGACTGTTCTGCGGCGCCTGGGCCCGCAGCCGGCGCCTCGGCCTGCGCGAGGTCCGCGGCCCGACCGGCGACCGGTGACCGCCGGCGAGGCAGAGACCTCGCCGGCGCCCGCCCCGGTCCCGCCGCAGCGGCCGGCCGGGACATCGCAGCAGCGCCCGCCCCGGTCCCGCCGCAGCAGCCGGCCAGGACATCGCAGCACCGTAACGAGCCCGAAGGATTGTGAAGCACATGCGCGACACCTACGACGTGGTGATCGTCGGCAGCGGCCCCGCAGGAGCGGCCTACGCCCGGACCGTCAAGGAGGCGCGGCCCACCGCGCGCGTCCTGATGGTCGAGGCCGGGCCGGTCGTGTCGGACCCGCCGGGACGCCACGTACGCACCATCACCGACCCCCGCGAACGCGTCGCCGCCCAGTTCGCCTCCCAGGGCCCGCAGGCCCGCCCCGACGACTACGAGGAGCAGGTCGCCCGCGCGCTGTCCCCGTCCCGCGGCCGGTCCGCCGGGCTGGCGGCGCGTCCCGGGACCTGGCTGCTCGACACCTCGGCCCCCGCCGAGGGCGAGACCGGCTTCCCGGCCGCCGCGCTGTCCAGCAACGTCGGAGGCATGGGCGCCCACTGGTCCGGCGCCTCCCCGTGGCCCGACGCGGCGGAACTGTCCAAGGACCTCGACCCCGACCGGTTCGACGCCGCGCTGAGCAGCGCGCGCCGCCTGCTCCAGGTCACCCAGCGCGCCTTCGAGCAGGCCCCGCTCGGCGCGGACGTGCGCCGCCTGCTCGGCGCCCACTACAACCCGGGGCGCGGCGCGGACCGCGTGGTCCAGCCCATGCCGCTGGCCATGGAGGTGCGGCCCGACGGCCAGCGCTACTGGACCGGCCCCGGCGTCATGCTCGGCGACCTGCTCACCCGTGGCGGGGACGGCTTCGAACTCCGCGCCGAGACCGTCGCCAAGCGTGTCCTGACCACCGCCGGCCGGGCGGACGGAGTGCTGCTGCACGACCGCCGCGAGGACCGTGAGTACGAGGTGGGGGCCCGGTTCGTGGTCGTGGCGGCCGACGCGCTGCGCTCTCCGCAGCTGCTGAGCGCCTCCGGCATCCGCCCCGCCGCGCTCGGGCACTACCTCAACGAGCACACGATGACCACGAACACCATCCAGCTCGACGACTCGCTGCGCACCGCGGCCCAGGGGCTGCGCAAGACCAGCGAAGGCGCCGTCGACCTGCTCGCCGGGGTCAGCTGGGTCCCCTTCCACGACCCGTCCTTCCCGTTCCACGGCCAGGTCACCCAGTGGGACGCCTCTCCCATCCCGGTCGACGACACCTTCGAGGCATGGCCGGGATCGGTCGTGGAGTGCTCGGTCTTCATGGGCAAGGCGGAGGTCCGTCACGAGGACCACCTGGAGTTCGACGACACCCGCCCCGACCACTTCGGCATGCCGTCCATCAAGGTGCACTACACCTTCACCGACGCCGACCGGCAGCGGCTCGACGCCGCCGTCGCCGAGGCCAAGCGCATGGGCTCCCTGCTCGGCGAACCCATCAACGGACTGGAGCCCGCCGTGATGCCGCACGGCGCCTCCCTCCACTACCAGGGCACCACACGCCTCGGCGGCGACGACACCACCAGCGTCGCCGACACCTCGCTGCGCGTCTGGGGCAACGACACGGTCTACGTCGGAGGCAACGGCACCATCCCCACCCCCGCCGCCTGCAACCCCACCCTCACCACCGTCGCCCTGTGCGTCCTGGGCGCCCGCGACCTGGCCGGCCGGCTCTGACCACCTCACGATCACTGGATACACGTACATGTTCGAAAACTTCCTGATCCGCCCGGACAGCCTGCGCAACGAGCGGCGCGACGGGCAGACCGTCGGCTTCACCCTGGCCGTCCGCCACGCCAACTACCGCGGCGTCTACCTCTCCCTCCACAACGGCTACTACCTGGAGGTCGACGGAACCGAATACCCCACCTCCGTCCAGACCTTCGAGATCAACGGCACGGCACCCCGGACCTTCGACGAGATCCGCACCGCCGTGCACGAGCACTGGGACTACGACGACGAGGGCATCCTGCACATCGCGGCCCCCGGCGGACTCGCCCCCGGCCGCCACACCATCCGCTTCCAGCAGTCCGTCCTCGCCGCCTACGGCTACCTGCCCACCGACGAGGAATGGGTGAAGAACCCGCCCCGGCCCGGCTCCGGCGCCGGATCGGACAAGACCCCCGAGATCGTCACCTACACCCTCGACCTCACCGAAGACCTGACCGGATCGGAGGCCGCCCGATGACCACCATCCGGCGAGGCGTATCCCTCTACAGCTACCAGCAGTCCCAGTTCTTCAAGGAGCTGAACCTCGAGGACCAGATCCGCGAGGTCGGCCGGAACCTCGGCGGCGCCGACGGCATCGAGCTGATCGACGAGATGTCCCTGCGCTACCCGGAACCGGGCGACGACTTCCGCCGCCAGTGGTTCACCTGGATGGACACCTACGGCACCAGGCCCGTCGCCATGGACGTCGGCATGGACGTCCTGCAGTTCCGCGACCACGTGATGACGTACGAGGAGTGCGCCGACCGGCTGCGCCACGACATCCGCCTGGCGAAGTCCCTCGGCTTCGGCAACGTGCGCGTCCTGTCGGTCGTCCCCGTCGAGATCCTGGTCTCCGCCCTGCCCCTGGCCGAGTCCCTCGACATCCGGCTCGGCAAAGAGATCCACCAGCCCATGAACCTCGAAGGCCGCGAAGTCGGTGACATCCTCGACGTCGTGGAACGCACCGGCACCCAGCACCTCGGCATCGTCCCCGACCTGGGCATCTTCCAGTTCCGGCCCTCCGAGGTCATGCTCGCCTGGCTGGAACGGCGCGGAGCGCAGCCGGCAGCCTCCGCGGCCTCCGTGGACCTCGCCCTGCTCATCCGCCGCGGCGAAGCCCCCTTCGACCTCACCGCGCTCGCCCGGCACACCGCCGGCAACCTGCGCTCCGACTTCAACCGCTTCCTGTCCACCGGGCAGTGCGAGCCGGACTTCGCCGACGTCTTCACCGCCGTCAAGAAGTACGCCGACGACCGGGTCGAGGACGCCCAGCACATCGACTACCGCACCGTCGCCGAGGCGCTGATGCTCTCCCGCACCTCCGCCGACACCCTCCGCGAGATCGCGCCGCACGTCATCCACGTCCACGGCAAGTTCAACAACATGTCCCCGATGCCCGACGCGCCCGACCGGTACCAGGAGATCTCCATCGACTACGACGCGGCCATCGGCGCGCTCAAGGCCGGCGGCTTCGACGGATACATCAACTCCGAGTACGAGGGCCAGCGCTACTTCCAGGACCGCGGCCGGGAAGACCTGATGGACGAGGTGGACCAGGTCCGCCGCCACCAGGAGATGCTGAGGAGGCTGATCGCCTCGTGAACGCCCCGCACACCCCGCCCGCCGGCCGCCTCGTCGCCTTCGTCGGCACCTACGGCAGCCCCACCGACCCCACGGCGGGCGGCATCACCACCCTCGAAGCCGCCTGGAACGGCCGCGAACTGGCACCCGTCCACCACATCGCCGAACCCAGGGAAGCCGGATACCTGGTGTACGCGCCGGCCACCGGGACCCTGTACGCGGTGGACGAACGCAAGACCGACGGCCGCGGACCCGTCGAGCCGCCCGCCGCCGTCCACGCCCTGTCGGTGTCCCGGCGCGACGGCAGCCTCACCCCGCTCAACTCACTGCCCGCCCCCGGACCCCGGCCCACCTACCTGGCGCTGGACGAGCGGCAGGGCGTGCTCGTCACCGCCAACCACGGCGACTTCGACCACGTCGAGCACGTGGTCCGAGCGGAGGACGGGACCTGGCACACCGAGTACCTCTACGACGACTCGACCGTCCTCCTGTACGACCTGGCGAGCGACGGACACCTCGCCGTGCTGCGCGATGTGCGGGTCATGGAAGGCCATGGCAAGGACCCGAACTTCTCCGCACAGGCCGGCGGCCACGGCCAGGCCGGCGCGCACGCGCACTGCGCCGTCATCGACCCCTCCGGCCGCCATGTCCTCGTCGCCGACAAGGGCACCGACCGCATCCTGGTGTACACCCTGGGCACGACACTGGAACTCACCCACACCTACCAGCTGCCACCGGAGACCGGCCCCCGGCACATCGCCTTCGGGCCGGACGGCACACGGGCCTACGTCACGTACGAGTTCGCGTCCGAGATCGCCTCGTACGCCTTCGACCCCTCGTCGGGAGAGCTGACGGCGCTGTCCAGGACGTCGACCCTGCCGCCCGGCTACACCGGTCCCAACGAGCCCGCCGAGGTCCGGGTCCACCCGGGTGGCGGCTTCGTGTACGTGAACAACCGCGGGGAGGACACCCTGGTCTGGTTCCGCGCGGATGCGGACGGCGGCCTCACCCGGGCCGGACACGTGCCGCTCGCGCCCTCGGTCCACCCCGGACTGGCGGCCCGCAGCTTCGCCTTCGACCCGTCCGGCACGTTCCTCCTCGTCGCCGACCGGCCGGCGGACCTGGTGCGTTCGTACGCGGTCGACGCCGACGAGGGCACGCTGTGCCCGTTGACGGAAGTCCGCGTCGGCCAGCCCGCCTTCGTCGAGTTCGGCGTCCTGCCGGACTGACCCGCTCACGAGGACGCCCCGCTCCCTGGTGGTGCCGCGACGGCCGCGGCCGTCCCCGCACCACCAGGGCCGTGACTTTCGTGCACCCCCACACAGCGGGTATCCGTCGTGGTTCCCGCCCGCTCTCCTTCAGCGACTCAGGTCCTCCAGCCGCGAGCAGATCGCGGCCACGGCGAGCTCGGCCGCGCCGGCGGCGTAACGCGATGCCATCGCCTCGTAGGTGATTCTCCGGTAACTGCGGGTGTCCGGAGCGTACTTGGCCGCCCCGTTCACCATGGTCGTCACCTGGGTGTGGGCGAAGAGGGAACGTCGCTTCGGCGCCAGCCCGGTACAGGCGCAGAGCTCGGCCTGTACGGCCGCCGGTGCGATGTCCTTCCCGATCTATCTGCACGACCCGGCAGGGGAGTTCGACTGTCCGGCCTCGCCGATGTCGTCCCGGCCCGTGTCTCGACGAAGTGGTCGCGCAGGAGTTGGGTGGCGAAGCGGTACAGGATGCGCTCGTCGGCGCACGTGAAGCCGGGGTCGTCGGCGTCGGTCAGCCGTCGCAGTGCGTCGCCGGCCAGACCCGCGGCGACGGCCTTGTCTGGCGTGGACATGTCGGGCGCGCCGGGACAGGAAGACCGGATCTGCGAGGAAGCCCTGGCGAGCCTCGGTTATGAGACGGATTTCCCCAGCACCCTTTGACGACCCGCGGCCCAGCGGTGTTCTCCGACGCCCCGCCCCGGGCGTCGAAGAAGATGCGTACGGCGCGGGAACGAGTGGAGACGTGCAGGGGCCGGCACCCGGAACTGCCCCTCCACGCATGGTCAGCCGGCCACGGGCCGCCACCGTTTCTCCTCCGCCGGACCGATACTGCTGAGCCACACCAGCGTCCCACCGATCAGGCCAGGCCTGTCCCTCCCGGCCAGGGCCGGGGCTTCGAGCATGTCGGCAGTCTCTTCCAGATAGGTGACCAGCGTGTCGAGCACTTCGCCGGGGGCTTCGTCGTAGCGGGACCAGCGGCCCAGGTAGCCGGTCGTCGCGTCCAGGTACAGACCCGTCGTGCTGTCGGTCGGCCCCGCGGCGACCACCGGAATCCGGGTCGCCTTCCAGACAGCCTGGGCCTCCGCCATCAGCCGGTAGCGGGCGGCCACGGCGTCCGGCGTCATCAAAGCCATGTTGCCCGGAAGACATCCCCGGCCATCGGCCCCGTCGTCACCCGCGGACAGCATCCACAAGGTGCACAGCTCGACGGGTATCGCAACGCCGAGATCCTCCTCCAGGGCGGCGACGGCGGCGGGGCGGGCACCGGCACGGAGCGCGGCATGGGAATCCGGGGCGTCGCGCTGCAGCCAGCGTGTGATGCGATGCCACGCATCGGCGACCTGCCGTACGACGATCGCCTCGCCGGCAGGATCGGCAGCCTGCACCTGCTCCCGCTCCTCCCGCGGGGTGTCCGCGGCGGGCTCGGCAGAGCGGGCCAGGCTCACGTACCGGATCTGGATCCGGTCAGGCTCACGGATGTAGCCGACGTTCAGGGCCGGGCAGTCCTCGAACAGATCGCCGTCGACCTCCACGGTGAGGATGCCGTGCAGATCAGAGGGAACGCCCATGTCCGGGTCATCGGCCAGTTGCCGGGCCACAACCTTCAGGGCGTAGGGGACACCGGCCCCCAACTGGGCGGCGGTGTCACGGATGAGCGGGTCGATGTCGACGTTCACGGCCTGGTACTCCTCATGAGTCGTCTCAAGGGCGATGCCCCATGACAGCTTGTCGGTGTCCCCCGGGCTGAACCGTTCTCGGAGGCACGCTTCGGGCTTTTCAGGATGATGGGCGGGGCTCATCATGGCGGCATGGCTGTCAGCGAAGATCCGCTCTGGGACGCGGCGGACAAGAGTACGCAGATGGTTCCGCGGCCATGGCGCATGGCGGTGACGCCCGGCTGTCTCGGCTTCTTCGGCTTATTGCTGTTGCCGGACTCCGCCTCCGGCACGCCGGCGGACGGATCACCGAACACGACCCCCACCAGGGAGCCCGGGTCCTTGTCATCCACGACAACGTCCGCGATCTGGCGAGACTTCGTCTGAGCGTGCGGAGGAAGCGGCTCTTCTTCGGGCGACCGGGGCGCCCCCCGGTCCTCACGGCATGGCGGCAGACGTGCCCGAGAGCGGTGGTCAGCGACAGGAGAGCCCAGGGGGGATGCCGGGGATCCCTGACTAGCGAAGCCCCCTGCGTCCGACGGCGAGGACCCGGTTGGCGTCCCTCTGGCCGGGCGGCGGACATCCGGATCAGGCGGCCTCTGTCATCGGTGCGGGCGAAGAAGTGCAGGCCGTGCCGTGCCTGCGTGTCTGCCGGGGTGGTTCCGCGTTCCCGGCAGCACTGAGTGCTACCAGGTTCGACCTCTGGATCCTGGTACCTGCGCGCTTGCCGGTTTCGGCCACTTCGGATCTGGTTCGCGCCGGTTATGGGCGAATCAGGGTTCTTGGGTGGTCCGGTGGACAACGGTGTTGGACGACGGGGACTGTGCCCGTGGGGGGCGAGCGCCCGCACAGCAGAAACAGGGGGTTCCAACGGTGGCTTCTCTTGTTTACGACATCCTCAGCGACCCGGCTCCGCTCCAGGTGCCGGAAGCGGGTGAGGAGTCCCGGGGCGCGGTCTACATCGTCGTCTCCAATCCGAACAACGCCGAGGTGATCTGGTACTCCATCGAGGTGCGAGTGCCCTTCGGGGCCAAGGACGGTGATCTGACGCTCGATCCGGGGGCGATCGACGCACGGGTCGAGCGGAACAACGCGACGGAGGCGGGGAAGGAGCCGATAGCCGACTGGGACAGCAAGACAGGTGTCTTCACCGTGTCCGCCCTGGGGGGCACGCTGTTCAAGGAGGCCGGTTCCCTGGTCCTGGTGCTGGACGGCTTCCCGGTCTCCCACAAGCCGGGGCTGGTCCTGCTGCAGGTCACGGAAAGGGCGGCGAACGGTGCCGTGGTGCAGAAGAACCCCGTGGCTCTGAGCCTGCTGAAGCAGGCCCCCAAGGTGCCGCGCAACTTCCGCCCGAAACAGTCCCTGGTGGCCACGGGCCAGGACGTCGTCCTGCAGTGGGACGGACCCGACACCCTCACGTACCGGATCCAGGGTCCGGACGGCGCCCCGGAGACCGTCCCGCCCAGGCAGGGGCCCGGCGGCTGGCAGTGGTCGCCGACGGCGGGCAAGGAGCCGAAGCGGGACGCCACCTACACCCTCATGGCCACATCGCAGACCGGGCAGCAGCCGGGGTACTTCCTCACCACCACCGTCCACCTGCGCCACCCCGAGTTCGAGAGCGTGACCGCCACCACCGGAGTACACACCCCGTGGGTCCAGGGCACGACGGACAAGGGGCGGATCACCTTCACCCCACGCGGCGCGCGAATCCGCGACGACTCCGACGCGCCCGGCACCGTCACGGCTGACAAGGTCAGCGCGAACGCCGTGGACACCAAGTGGGTGGGGGACCGCGACGCCGGCAAGGGATGGATCGAGTTCCCGCAGTCCGGGGTGAACGTACGAAAGGACGGACAGCAGGAGTGGGGAACCGTCGCCGCTGACAAGGCGGACCTGAACGGCATCAACACCAAGTGGGTGCAGGGCCGCGACAGCAGCGCCGGCTGGATCGAGTTCCCGCCCGCCGGGCTGAACGTGTTCCAAGGCGCGGGAAGCCGGCAGTGGGGAGCCGTCGCCGCCGACAAGGCGGACCTCAACGACCTGGTCACCCACCGGGCCCAGGTCAAGGAACGCCTCACGCTCCAGGGCGGGCTGACCGTCACCGACGTGCTGGAAACGCAGGACGGCCCGGCCCGGCTGGTCGTCCACGGCCGGCTCGACGCCGAGGGCGAGGTGAACGCCAACGGGAAGGTCGTTGTCGGCGGCGACCTCTCCGCCGACGGCGACCTCGTCGTCCACGGCGATGTCCGGCCCCTGCGGAACCTGGAGGTCGGAGGGCTGGTGACCGCGAACGACTTGACGGTCAGGGACAAGCTGACGACCGACCACGAGCGGTTCAAGCTGGTCGTCCACGGGGAGTCGCTGTTCCTGGGGAAGGTGAACGCCAACCGGCTCCTGTCGGTCCGTACCGAGAACGCGTGGATCATGCACGTCAACGACGACCTGGTGGCGATCCAGGGCAACCTGCGAGTCCATGGGGCGTTCCGCTCGGACAGCTGACCGCCCGGTGCGACGGCCGCCCGGTCGAGGGGCACGTGTCCGGCAGGGCGGCCGTCACTCGGCTCTACGCGCGCGTCGGCGACTTCCTCGGCGGCGGTCACGTCGACGGGAGGGAGGCGCCGAGGCGATGCGCCGGCTGCTGGACGGCTGCCCCGCTCTGGACGCCGTGATCGTCGCCTCGGACCTCATGGCGGCCGGAGCGCTGCGCGTCCTGCGGGAACGGCGTGAACGGCGGGAACGACGGACCGGCCGCCGGCGACGACCCGGCCTCCCCGGTGGTCAGGCCGACCCGCCTCGTGGTGCGCGGCTCGGCCTGACCCGGATCCCGGTCAGTCGCGGGCGGCAGGCGCGAGGCGCCCCAGCGGGGCGAGCGCGTCGAGTTCGGCCCTGATCTCCTCCGGCAGGTCCAGGGCGATCCCGTCCAGCGCCTCGTCCAGCTGGGCCACGCTGCTCACGCCCAGCACCGGCATGACCGGCACCGGGCCGCCCGTCATCCACGCCAGCGCCAGCTGGTTCGCGGTGACCCCCAGCCGGGCGGCCAGCTCCCGCAGCAGCACCACCCGCCGCTCGTTCTCCGGGGACCGGTACTCGGGGCTCAGCTCCCGGTCGGCGCGGGTCAACGCGCCCTGGAGCAGCGGTGAGTAGCCCTGGAGCACGGCGCCGTGCTCTGCGGTGTACCCGGCCAGGGCGTGGTCCAGCGGCAGCTGCGGGCGGATGTCGTGCCCCGGGTCCGGCCACAGGTAGGAGTGCCGCACCTGAACGACGCGGGGCAGCGCGGTCGCGTCGTCCGAGGACGCCAGGCGGGCCGCCTCCCGCAGCCGGGCCGCGTCCGGGTTGCTCGCGCCGACGACGGCGACGCGCTGGGAGGCGACCAGTTCGGAGAGGGCCCCCAGGGTGTCGGCGAGCGGCGTCGCCGGGTCGTCGGCGTGGGTGAGGTACAGATCGACCGAGGGGCAGCCCAGCCGCTCCGAGCTGCGCTCGAACTGCTTGAGCACGACCTCCGGGCGTAACCCCTCCGCGGACTCCGGGAAGGGGCCGTCCAGCGGATCGGGCAGACAGCCCACCTTGGTGGCGATCAGCGTCTCGTCGCGGGCACCGGTGGCGGCCAGCCAGCCCCCGATGACCCGCTCCGACTCCTCGCCGGTGCCGTCGGGGGCCCAGAAGGCGTAGCAGTTGGCGGTGTCCAGCAGCCGGCCGCCACGCTCGACGAAGCGGTCCATGAGAGCCCAGGAGGTCGGCTCGTCGACGGTGGTGCCGAAGTACATGGTGCCCAGGGCGACTTCGGTGGTACGGAGCCGGGCCATGACCGATTCTCCGTATGCCGTCGTCAGCATGTGCGGGTCCTTTCGTGCGGAGGGAACGGGGCGAACGAGGTGTCGGGTGTGGGGTGTCGGGTGTCCTTCCTGTCTGGGTGACAGGGGTTCAGGTCGATGGGATATCAGGTGGGACGGGTGCGGCGGAAGCGTGCGCCGTGACCCGGCCCTCGGCCGTGTCCGTGACCTCGGCCGTGTCCGTGACCTGGGCTGTGTCCGTGACCTCGGCCGTGTCCGCGACCTCGGCCGGTGGGCCGGCCCGGCGCGCCGCCAGGCTGCCGTACCCGAAGGCGAGCACGTCCGCCGCGGCCCGGGGCAGCCCCCAGGCCCGGGCCCCCCCGCGCCCCGCCGCCCGCCCCCCCCGGCCGGCCCCCCCCTGCCGCCCCCCCGCCCCGCGGGGCCGGGCCCGGGCCGGGGGCGCCCCCCCGCGACGGCCGCCTCGGCCGGGGGAAGCACCGAGGCCAGGGACACCGCGAGCAGCGCCTCGCGCACCCCCAGTCCGTCCGGGACGAGCACGACCAGGCTGCTCAGCGAGGTGGCCACCGCGAATCCGCAGACGCAGGGCAGCAGCGAGCCGAGCGGATCGGCGCCCAGTGCCACGGCGAACAGCCACAGATGGCCGCCGGTCACCGCCCAGGACAGGGCGCAGAGCCACACCGAGCGCCGCAGCACTCCGGACGGGACCGGCGCGAGCCTGCGGTCCAGCGCCTTGACCGTCCTGAGCAGCCGCACCGCCGCGACCAGCAGCCGGGGCAGCACGACCAGCACCACCGGGACCAGCGCCGCCGCCACCACCGCGGCTGCGGCGCCGTGGGCGTACCCGGCGAGGGCGGGCAGTCCGAGCGCGGCGCCGGTGCCCAGGGACACGGCGGCGTAGAGGCCGAACGCGGCGGTGAACTGGAACACCGTGATCCCGGAGCCCGCGGCGAGACGGGTCTGGAGCACGATCGACCACATCACTCCGGGGACGTACTTGCCCAGCGCGCCGGCGGCGAAGAGCCGTACCGCGAACGTGCCGCGCATCGGGACCGACAGGGCCTGGAGCGGTTCGCGCCAGGACAGCGCGGTCAGCCACAGTCCGGCCACCGCCAGGAGCAGGGACAGCGGGAACAGCGGCCCCAGTTGCCCCAGTGCCTCGCCGGTGGCCGCCCGGTCCCGGGCGAGCGACCGCAGCAGGAAACCGGCGCACAGCGACAGCACCGTCACGGTGAGCGCGCCCCGTACCCAGGGGCGCCGGGCGAAGGACCGCAGTCCGGCCCAGCGCCGCGGGGCGCCCGGCCGGCCGGGCGCCCGGCCGGCCGGGGCCCGCTGTGTGCCGCCCCCGGCGGGCGGGGGGTCGCCCCGCCGGGCCGGGGGAGGAGTGTCCGGAGTCCTAGTCATGCCCGGTGGCTCCCGCCGCGCCGCCGGTGCCGGACGCCCCGGCGACGGCCGGCGCACCGCCGTAGCGGCGCCGGAAGGACGCCGAGCCCACCCAGCGGACGGCTCCGACCGCCGCGGCGAGGCCGGTGGTGGCCGTCATCAGCAGGTGCAGTCCCGCCATCATCGGCAGTGCGCGCGTGCCCGCCGTGGAGCGCAGGAACCGCAGCAGCCCGCGTTCCTCCGCGGCGAAGGCGCCCAGGCCGGCGACGGCCGCCGCGGTGCCGGCCACCGGCCACAGCGGGGCGGCGGCCAGCCCGGCCAGTACCAGGGACACACCGGCCACGGCCGTCGGCCGGTAGGCGGTGTCCGACAGCTGCGGACGGCCCCGGCCCCGGCTGCGGTCGGCGAAGAGCGACACCAGGGGCACCGAGCGCCGGTACTGCTTGCTCAGCAGCACCCGGAGGCGGTCGTCGTCGTCATGGCGCCCGACGATCCGCGGGTCGAGCAGCACCGACGACACGGCCGCGAGCCGGGCGCCGTACTCCACGTCCTCGGTGTCCCGCAGGGACTCGTCCAGCGGTCCCACCCGTTCGTAGGCGGTGCGGGGCATCGCGCCCAGCGAGAAGTACGCGGCCTTGATGGGCCCGGCGGTGCGCCGGCGCCAGTAGTGCCCGTGCAGCACCTTGTAGCGCTCGACGGCACCGTCGTCGATGAGCGGCACGGAGTCGTAGATGCCGCAGACGAATCCGACCCCGGGATCGGACCGCAGGACGTCCACCGCGATGCGGACGGCGTCGGGGCGCAGCGCGATGTCGGAGTCGAGGAAGAACAGGATCTCACCGGTGCTGTTGCGGACCCCGGTGTTGCGGGCGGCGGACACCCCGCCGTTCGCGGTGCGCAGCAGCCGGACCGGGTACTCCTCGGCGATGCGCGGGGATTCGTCGGTGCTGCCGTCGTCGACGACGACGATCTCGACGTGCGGATACGTCTGGGCCACCACGGACTCCAGGCACTGGCGCAGCGTCCGCGCGTAGTTGTAGTTGGGGATGATGACGGAGACGGTGGGCGGTCGCATCGGTGCACCTCACAGAAGACGGCCGACGGCCAGAGAGGCCAGCCACAGAACGGCGTTGATCACGAGGGGGGTGTCCGTGAGCACGTCTCGGCCCGGTTCCCCGCCGCTGCGCCGCATCGCCACCAGCTGCACGTAGCGGCACGAGGCGAAGACGGCGAAGGGCGTGGTGACGACGGCCAGCGCGGCGGCGTGCGGATGGGGTGCGGAGAGGGTGAACAGCACGTAGCTGATCAGCGTGGCGGCCAGCAGCACGGCCATGAGCTGGTCGAGCAGCGCCACCGAGTACCCGGCGAGGGCGGGCCGTTGTTCGGCCGCGTCCCCGCGCAGGCTCGCGGTCTCCAGCTCGTGCCGCCGCTTGCCGAGCGACAGCAGCAGGCACGTGCAGTACACGCAGATGATCAAGGCGGGGTTGAGGGGCGCCGCCACCGCCGCGCATCCGGCGACCGCCCTGAGGACGAAGCCGACCGCCACCAGGCTGACGTCGACCAGTGAGTAGTGTTTCAGCGCCAGGCAGTACGCCAGGTTCAGCACCAGGTATCCGGCGACCGCGGCCGTCACCTCGGGGGGCAGCAGTGCCGCCCCGGCCGCCGGTACGGCCAGACAGCCCGCGCCCAGCAGCAGGGCGCCGAGCGGACCGACCCGGCCGCTGGCCAGCGGCCGGTGCCGTTTGACCGGGTGCAGCCGGTCCCGGTCCCGGTCCAGCCAGTCGTTGAGGACGTAGACCGCCCCGGAGGCCGCCGTGAAGGCGGCCACGGTGAGCAGGGCCCGTCCCGTGTGGTGCAGCAGGGCCGCCGGGTCCACGGCCAGGGGGACGAGCAGGACAAAGACGTTCTTCACCCACTGGCGGGGGCGCAGCAGCACCAGCCAGGCCGGCAGCCGCGAACGCCGCGGGACGCGACGGGGGGCCGGACCCTGCCGGAGCGGGCCGTGCGTGTCGCCGGCGGTGCGGGACTGTTCGCGCGGGGCCGGCACGGTTTTCGCAGTGGGCGTGGCGCCCTGGGGGCCGGACAGCGTGGTCGCGGCCGGGACGTCCCTGTCGTCCAGGATCTCTTCTCCGCCCAGCGGTTTCACGGCCGGGCACCCGTCAGGACCCGCCGGAACGCCTCTTCGTGGGCGTCGAGGAAGGCCTCACCGCCGAAGAGCTTCGTCGCCGTCTCCTTGCCGGCCTGCCGGTCCTCCTCGGGCAGCGCGGCCAGGTCCAGCAGCGCCTCGCGCAGCGCGGCCGGGTCCCGGGGCGGGACCAGCCGCCCGAAGCCGGTGGCCTCCACGGGGAACCGGGAGCCGGACAGGTTCGTGGACACCGGCGGGATGCCCGCCATCATGGCCTCGACCTGGACGATGCCGAAGGACTCCGAGATCGAGGGCAGCGCGAAGACGTCGATGGAGGCGTAGAAGTCCCGTACGGCGTCACCGCGCAGCAGGCCCGTGAACCGGATCCGCGGATCACCGGCGGCCTCCCGGCGCAGCTCGTCGATGTTGCTGCCGCCGGCCACGGTCGTGTAGTCCCCCGCGATCAGCAGACGGGCCCGGGGGTCGTCGAGGGACCTGAAGGCCCGTATGAGGTATTCGATGCCCTTGTCCACGGTGATCCGGCCCATGAAGCCGATGTGCAGTCCGTCCCCGTCGCGCAGCCGGGGCGCGCCTCCGTTGCGGTCGACGCACGGGGAGGGGATGGGCGCCAGCCGGCGGCGCCGGATCGTGGGCCAGATGCGGGAGCCGCGCGCCTGGTCCTCGCTGTTGGTGATGACGAGGTCCGCCCGGCGTACGGCCGCCTTGCACACCTCGTCGACGGCCCGCATCCCGAAGCGGTTGACCGGGCTGTCGGGCAGGAACACGTCGATGTGGTACGTCACCACCAGCCGGGCGTGTCCCTTGAGGGCGGCGATCAGCGCGGCCTCGGGGTTGGGCAGATGCATGTGGACGATGTCCGAGCGCGCCGCCAGGCGCCGCGCCAGCAGGGGCAGGGCCGGGGAGATGAAGCCCCGGCTGATCCGGGCGAGCACGGGTGCCCTGAAGACATGGACACCGTTGACGACCTCGTGGCGGGGCAGTGCGGGGTCGTGCTGGGCGCAGACCACCGCGATGCGCCAGCCGCGGGCGGCGAGTCCCTCGGCGGTCAGTCGCGCGGCCTCGGTGAGGCCGCTGACGTACGGGGCGTAGTAGTCGAGCATCACCGTCACGTCGAACCTGTCGGGTTGCAGCACGTTGCGTCCCTTCTCACGTCTCTTCGGGGGTGTGCTTCGTCTCTCCACGGGGGTGACGCGGGCGTTCCGGGTGTTCCGGGTGTTCCGACGCCGTCCTCGGCGTCCCGGGGTGTGCTCCGGGCCGGGCCGGGTCAGTCCGTGGCGTCCGGGACCACGACGCGGATCTCCTGCGCCGCGTGGTCGGAGAAGTCCTCTCCTCCGCCGAACCGGTAGCCGGGCACGGCCAGGCCGCCGTCGGTGAACAGCCAGTCCAGCCGCCACAGCCGGGGCAGCGGGTAGTCGGAGACCGGCCAGGAGCGGGCGGGCAGCAGGGAGGCGGCGGGGCTGTGCAGTCGGGTGCCGGCTCCGAGCGGGGTCAGTTTCATCCAGGGCGAGTTGAAGTCGCCGGCCACCACGGCCGGACGGGGGTTGTCCGTCAGGTCGGCGCGCAGCTTGCGCAGTTCGCGGTTCCGCCAGTCGGACTGGTCCTTCGTGAAGTCCCGGAAACGACTGCTCAGCGGGTTGTCGCCGACCCGGAAGGGCACCGCGAGGTGCACGTTGTAGAAGGAGACGACGCTCCCGCCGACCCGGATGTCCGTGCGCTGGGCCTTGGTTCCCTTCCAGTACCAGTCCGTACCGGTGGCGGCCACGCGGTCGTGGTGCTCCGCGACGACCGGCAGCCGGGACAGGGTGAGCAGTTCGCCCTCGACGGCGATCCGGTAGCCGGGGAACTCGGCGCGCAGCCGCGCCGAGTCGTCGATGCGGACCGGCTGGTCCCCCTCCCAGTACAGGTACTCCTGGAGGAGGTACACGTCGGCGTCCTGCCGGCGCAGGAACGCGTAGAAGGCGTCCTTGTCGTCCGTCATCTGCCAGTAGTCCGTGGACCAGGCGAAGACCTTGACCTCCGTCCCCCGGGCGGTTTCGGCGGGGCCGCCCCATCCGGGTCCGTAGCCGGCCAGATGCGCCCCGGCCAGCAGCAGGACGACCAGGACCACGGACAGCCGGCGCCGCACCGGCCGGGCCAGGGGGACCAGGGCGAGGAGGAGCAGCGGCACCGCCACCAGGGTCAGCGGCGGGGTGGCCTCGACGACCACCCACGGCCACCAGCGGCCGACGAGCAGCAGGTGCAGGGCGAGGAGCAGCGCCCACACCGCCGTGGCCGCCACCAGCAGCCGGGTGCCCAGGCACCAGCGCCGGGCGGCCGGTGCGTCCGGCCCGTCCGGCGTGCCGTGCCGGGGTGTCTCGTCGGCGGCCGGCGGCCGTGACGGCCCGCCACCCGCGGGCGCGTCCGCCGGCGGGCCGCCGTCCACCGTCTCTTTTGTTGAGGGCATGTCAGCAGGCATCAGAAGAAGACCTTCGCGAGACCCAGCACTCCCTGCCGCCAGGGGTCCCGGCTGGTCTGGCCGCCGCCCTTGCCGGCCGCGACGGGGGCCGCCGTCGCACGCTGCGCGCGCCACCACTCGTACGTCCCGAGGATGGCCTGCTGGTTGGACAGCCGAGGGCGGAAGCCCAGCCGTTCCCGCGCCTTGTCGACACTGACGTAGGAGTCGGCGAGCAGCTTGGACAGCAGCCTGCCGTACACCGGGGACAGCCTGGTCCGCTCCAGCGCGCGCAGCACCGCCACCGCGGGCCGGCCCGGCACCGAGACCACGCGCCGGCCGTGCCCGGCCGCGTCCAGCACCGCCTGGAAGTCCTGCCGCAGGGTGCCGAACTCGGCGGCGCCGATGTTGTACGTGTCGCAGGCCACCTCGTCCGGGGCGCGCAGCACGGTCGCCACGGCCTCCACGAGGTCCTCCAGCGCCAGCATCTGGATGCGGACGTCGCCGCGGCCGAGCACGGGGAAGTTGCGGCCCTCCTCGGCCCACTGGAAGAGCATGTCGAACAGCCCCATCCGGCGCGGCCCGAGGAACGTCTTGGGCCGCAGCACCGGCAGACACATCCCCGCCGCCCGGAACCGCTCGGCGACCTTCTCCGCCTCCGCCTTCGCCGAGCTGTACGGATCCACCGGCACATGCGGGTAGTCCTCGGGCGTCGGCACCAGCGGGGGCAGCCCGTAGACGGCGGTGGAGGAGATGTGCACCACCCGGGGCACGGCGGCGGCACGCGCCGCCTCCAGCACGGTCGTCGTGCCCTCGACGACGATGGACCGGATGTCGGCCACGGGGTAGCTGGGCAGCGCGGACGCGCAGTGCACCACGGCGTCGGCTCCCCCGAGCGCCTCGGTGACGGCTCGCGGGTCCCGTATGTCCCCGGTGAACGACGTCAGCCCGGGGGCCGCGGGCACCGGTCGCAGATCGAACGCGCTGACCCGGCTGCCCGACCGCAGCAGATGGTCCACCAGGTGCGAGCCGAGCACCCCGGCGGCACCGGTCACGGCGACACGGGCGGGCAGCCGCGGCCGGTCCTCCCGCCGCGTGAGCCGCTCGGTCCCGTGCGCGCTGTCGTCGCGCGGCGTGTGCGAGGCGTCGGTCACCACAGCGAGCTCACCCGCTCCCGCACGAACCGGCCGAGCAGGCGCTTCATGCCCTCGGCGAGCGTGGCGTCCAGGGCGGTGAGGAACCGCTCGACCTCCTCCGGCCCCGCCACCAGCGGTGGACTCACCACCAGCGGACTGCGGCCGTTGAGCGTGTTGTACGTGTAGACATCGTGCTTGCGGTACAGCGTGTCGATGACCGCGGCGGTGACGATCTTCGTGCGGATCAGCGGGTCCTTGGCCGGACCGGTCGCCGGCAGCTTGCCGATGAGGTCGAGGATCTTCGGTCCGCCGGAGAGGAAGATCCCGAAGAGGGCGCCGGAGCCGCGCACGTCGTCGATCACGTCCGGATAGGTCTTGCGGATGCGCTCCAGCCCCGGCCCGAGCACCGCCTCGATGGCCCGCGCCCGCGCCGGATAGTCGTCCTCGACCGCGACGGAGATCGCCTCGATGGCCGTCGCGGTCTCCTCGCCGAAGCCGTAGTACGTCGTACTCGTGCTCTGCATCATCGCGTCCGTCATGTTGTCGTACGCCTTGCGGAAGACCGGTTCGCGCGCCACGTACGCGGAGACGGACGACTTGCCGCCGCCGAAGGACTTCGAGGTCGTCACCACGTCCGGCACGAGCCCCTCGTACCGGGTGAAGTGGAACATGCTGCCGGTCTTGCCCCATCCGGTGTAGATCTCGTCGAAGATCAGCACGATGTCCTCGGCGGTGCACAGCTCGCGCAGGCCGCGCAGGAACTCCTCGGAGCACCAGCGCATCGTGGACGCGCTGAACGGTTCGATGAGCAGCGCGTACACGTCGCTGCGCCCCCGCGCGTCCCGGGCCTCGGCGAGGACCCGGCGGACGGAGTCGAGGTCGTCGTAGGCGAAGGTGCGGATCCCGGGGATCGTCGGGAACTCGAAGTGGTTCTGCGCGCCGCCGGTGAGTCCGCCGGAGCCGAGCAGTTTGCCGTGGAAGCTGATGTCCGCCCGCAGGATCTGCCGCCGCCGGCCGCCGTGGTACTTGTAGGCCAGCTTGACCGCGCCCTCGACCGCCTCGGCCCCGGAGTTGGGAAGGAACGAGCGGTTCAGGTCGCCGGGCAGCACCGCCGCCAGGTTGTGGCCCAGGGCGGCGAGATAGGGCGAGAAGTAGGTCTTGTGCACCTCCATCCGGCGTTGCTCCTGGAAGCGCCGGCGGGCCGCGACGATACGCGGATGGTTGTGCCCGTGGTTGAGCACGCCGATCCCGCCGGTGAAGTCCAGGATCCTGCGGCCGTCCCGCGTGTGGACGTAGGCGCCCTCGGCGTGGTCGACGAGCTCCTGGCCGAAGCCGAAGGAGGTCATCAACCGGACCTGGCTCTTGTTGATGTACGTGCGGTACAGCTCGTGTACTTCGTCGACATCCAGCTTCTCGGCCTCTTCGAGGCTGATGAGATGTGCCATTGCTCTCTCCCATGCGACATCGATGTCGGTCAGCCGTCCGCCAAGGTCGCACGGGAGAGAGGGCGGGCACGAGGCATGCCCGGTGGCAGGTGCTGGCACGGCTACTTCTGGACAGCGCTTCCCGGGGCCGCCTCCGCGGTGCCCGTCCCGGCCGCTGGGCCGGTACCGCGCCGGGCTTCCGGCGCGGCCTGCCGGCGGCCGATGATCACTCCGGCCTGGAAGCGGCTCATGGCGCCGAGTTCGTCCATGAGCGCCGAGATGTGCCGGCGGCAGGTCCGGGTCGCCATGCCCAGGCGGCGCGCGATCACCTCGTCCTTCAGCCCCAGGGACATCAGCCGCAGGATGGAGGCCCGCAGGTCCGCGCTCACCTGCTGGTCGTCGGTCGGCTCCGTGCCGCTGCCGAACGGACTGCCGGTCTGCCAGGCCGCCTCGAAGGAGCGGCACAGGTAGGCCACCAGGGTCGGGTCGGTGACCACGGCCGCGCCGGGCGGTTCGTCGCCCCTCCGTTCCGTGGGCACAAAGGCAATTGTCCGGTCATAAATGATGAGACGCTCGGAGAGTTCCTCCGCGGTACGGACTTCCGCACCTTCTTCGGAGATATGTCCGACATAGGTCCGGGTGGTGAGGCTCGACCGGGCCGTGTGCTGATAGAGAGTGCGGATCCGGACACCGCGCCTCAACAATTCCGTCGTCTGGACCAGATCTTGCTGGAGAAGATCCGCCGAGCGGCCGCCCCCCGGCTGGAGACTCATCCGTTCCGTGGTGCATCGGCGTCTCGCCAGATCAATCTCCCGGCGCACGTCGTCGGCGTTGTCAAGAAGGCGGATCGGGACATCCGCCGAGCGTGATCTTTCAGCGGTCCGATAAGGCCCGACGAGCGAGTGGAGTTGCCGGTGTATTCCCGCTATCCGCCGCCGCTGGCTGGCGATCACCGTCTCCAGGGGTGTCACCAGCTCGGCCTCCACGACCGCCGGGTCGAGGGGCACGACGGGGCTGTCGTGATCGTCCGGGCTGAGCAGGCGCAGTTCCTGCAAGGTCTTGCGGGCCTCCACGACCCGCGCGGGAGACATCCCGAGTTCGGCGGCGATCTCCGCGTCATCGAACACACCGATGCGCAGCGCGGCCCGGTACGCGTCGACGGCCAGCTCGCTCAACAGAGGTCGGGTCAGCTCGTCTGACAAGGGTTGGTTCTCCACGGAACACCTTCCGGTCGACGTCCGCCGCTATCCACTTGTGGCCAAGCCATCATAGGACAGTGATCGAGTCTCGACCTGAGCCCAATTGGCGACCAGGCTTCGATGAGCCCGGAAACGGGCACGGCAATGAGTCGAATGCAGAGTCGAATACAGAATCGACGGGGTCATGATGGCGAAAAATCGGCGGGTCCCGGCTCGCCTTTCCGTTGCTCTCCTCCGCTCCGCCGGAATTACCGGTTCCACGGACTCGGTGGTCTCTGACGCCCTGTTCGGCGAGGGGCGGGCCGACTTCGCGGTCGCCGACGACAAATGGGATCTGATGGGGGAGTGTCTTTCGCGCGGCCGGGTTCTGTGACCACGGTGACCACGGTCCGGGAAAGCGACCGGCGGCGCCCGCCCACCGGGCCCGCCTGCTCACTGGCTCCCCGCCCCGCGTTCCCGTGACCGGCGCGGGGTGCCGCGCCACGCACCTGCCGGGCGCACCTGGCCGCCTCGGAAGCGGCACCCCCGCGGACCGGGGCGGGAGCCCGCCTCAGCGCGGACGGGAGCCCGCCCCCGACCGCCGCAGCGCCGACGCCGCCTCCGCGATCTGCAGAAGATTCAGCGCGGCGCCGGCGCGCAGGTTGTCCACGATCAGCCACAGCCAGAAGGCCCGCGGGTTGTGCGGGACCACCCTGATCCGCCCGACGTGGACACGGTCCGGGTCGCCTGCCGTCAACGGCGTGGGGAAGGCACCCGGCCGGTCCTCGTGGACCACCACCCGGGGCAGGCCGGCCAGCAGGCCGGCCAGCTCCGCGCGCTCCACGGGGTGCGCCGCCTCCACGAACACCGCGGCGGCGTGACCGTTCACCACGGGCACCTGGACGCAGTTCGTGGTGATGTCCAGATGCGGCAGGCACAGGATCCGGCGCGTCTCCTGCTCGATCCTGTGCTCCTCGGTGCTGGAACCGCTCTCCAGCATCCGCCCGGCGACCGGCACCACGTTGAAGGCCAGCGCGGGACGGAACAGGTCCGCGGGCAGCTCGGCGTCGGGGTCCCGGAGCGCGAGTTCGCTGCCCTCGAGCAGTTCCTCGATGCCCTGCCGGCCCCGCGCCGAGGCCGCCTGATAGCTGCTCACCACCACTTGGCGCACGCCCCGGTACTGCTCGACGCAGTGCAGCAGCCGCACCAGCGGCACTGTCAGGGCGCTCGGGCCGGCGAGGACGCCGAACGGGGGGCGGGCGAGCAGGTGGCCGTTGACCGGCGGGACGAGCAGCAGGGTGTCGGGGTCCGCGAGGTAGGCGCCGGAGCTGTCGACGACCACAGCGCCCTGGGCCCTGGCGGCCGGCACATAGCGGCGGCTGACCGCCTCCGCGGTGCAGAACAGGACGAGATCGGCGCCCGCGAAGTCGAAGCCGGCGAGGCTGTGGACCGTCTCCAGCCGGCCGCCGACCGGCATCTCGCGACCGGCCGAGCGGTCGGAGGCCACGAGCCGGATCTCCCGGTGGCGTATCCCGAGTTCCTCGATCAGCTCGATGATGGCGGTCCCGAGGACGCCTGTCGCACCGACCAGGACGATGCGCGGAGCTGCGGAATCCATGACGTGCACCATCGGTTCTCCGATCTGGTCGGACCGGCCGCTCTGCCGGGCCCCGAACGGGCCTCGTCCGCCGGGACCGCCCGAGGCGTCACACAGCGGGTCCACCGGCCGGATGGACCGGTCCGAGGCTGGAGTTTTCATCCAAACCCCTTGCGCGGGCCGCTGACAGCCCTCCGTGATGTCCGCAAGCGGACAGGCGACAGGCGGACACCGGAGCCGACCCCTGCACACCTGAGCGCCCCGCACCCCCCGGATGGCGCGCCGGAGGGGTGGACCTCTTGCGATTCCCGAGTCCGGGATGGCTGTGACGGCCGGCAGCGGCGGCGCGCCCGCCACTTCGGCGGCTCGGTCGTCACCTCGGGGGCCCGGCCGCCACATCGGCAGCGCGACCCGCCACATCGGCGGCCGGGCCGCCACTTCGGCAGCTCGGTTCGCCGCTTCGGCAGCGCGCCTGCCACATGGGCGGCCGGGCCGCCGCTTCGGCAGTGCGGCCCGCCACATCGGCGGCCGGGCAGCCACTTCGGCAGCTCGGTTCGCCGCTTCGGCAGCGCGCCTGCCACATGGGCGGCCGGGCCTCCACATCGGCAGCGCGGCCCGCCACTTCGGCAGCGCGGCCCGCCACTTCGGCAGCCCGGCCCGCCACTTCGGCAGCGCGCCCGTCACATCGGCGGCCCGCCCGCCACTTCGGCAGCGCGGCCCACCATGTCTGCGCGACCGGCGAGTCGGTTGCCGTCGGCCGGGTGAGGGGCGCGGTCCGGAGGGTCCGCGACCTGATCAGCCGGTCTCGGCGGCGAAGGGGCCGCCCTCGCCGAAGGCGAGCCGCGCGAAGTTCTCGCCGATGCGGCGGTGTCCCGCGGGATCGGGGTGGACCTCGTCGGGCAGTGGCAGTTCGGCGTAGTCCCTCTCGCCGTACAGGTCGCGGCCGTCGAGGAGATACAGGTTCGGGTCGTCGGCCGCCCGCTGTCCGACGATTCGGGCGAGTTCGTCGCGGATGACGGTGAGCGTCAGGCGTCCGGCGGCGCGGTCGGCGGGATCGCCCGTGGCCCTGAAGCGCAGGGTCCCGCCGTCGAAGTCGGGTGCGAGGGGGCCGGGGGTGTCCTCCTGGACCGGGCACAGGATCGGGGACACCACCAGCAGCGGGGCGGTCGGATGCCCCTCGCGGACGGTGTCGAGGAAGCCGTGCACCGCGGGGGTGAAGGCGCGTAGGCGCATCACGTCGGAGTTGACGACGTTGATGCCGATCTTGATGCTGATCAGGTCCGCGGGGGCGTCCCGCATCGCACGGGCGGTGAACGGGTCGAGCAGCGCGCTGCCGCCGAACCCCAGGTTGACCAGTTCCACCCCGCCCTGGGCCGCGGCCAGGGCCGGCCAGATGGCGGTCGGGTGGGTGGCGTTCGAGCCGTGGCTGATCGAACTGCCGTGGTGCAGCCAGACCCTGCGTCCGCTGTCCGGAGCGGGCTCGACCGGGGCGTCGGTGCGCAGGGCGATCAGCTCGGTGATCTCCGTGTGCGGAAGCCAGATCTCGACGTCCTTGTCACGCGCCGGCAGATCGGTGAACCGGGCGGTGCCCACCGGCCCCTCGCGCAGGTCGGCGGACTGGGTGACCATGTCGGTGATCGTATGGACGTTACCGCCGGCCACCGTGGCCTGGGCGGCGAGACGGCCGTCGACCAGCAGGTCGTACACGCCGTCGGGCGGGGCGGGGAAACCTGCGTAGACCCGCTTGGTGGGCAGTGTGTCCAGTTCGACGGTCGAGGCCCGGGTGCGGAAGGCCAGCCGCACGCCGGAGGGCTGGGCCTCGGCCACGGCCAGTTGGTTGTCGGGGATCTGCCGGCGGGCCCGAGCGGGCAGGCGATGCGGCAGCAGGCCGTGCGCGGTCGGTTCCACGTCGAGGAAGCCGCGCAGCATGTCCGTGGTGACAGGTGTGGTGATCCAGTCGCGTTCGGTGTTCATCGTTCCCAGCCCGTCGTTCGTCGGAAGGTCGGATCGGAGATCGTCCGATGACCGCAACCTAATCTTCCTCGTATCAAGCGACACCTACTAGGTATTTGCCTAATAGCTTTAGGCAAACCAGAGGCGTCGAAGCTCTCCGCGACACCGGCATCCGTGGTGCGCGCGCCTCCATGGGCCCGCGCTCCGGTGACCGGGACCAGCGGTGGCCCGGCGGCCTGACCCGTATCAAGGACCGTCGCTTCAGCAGCGACGACCCACTGCTGACGCTGCGCCTGGCGGCCCCGGCCACCGACGAGAGTCCAGGCCACCGGGCTCAACTCGACGGCGTGGAAGGCGATGAGCTGCGGGGAGCGGCTCTCCCCGTTTGCCGCGGACGTCCATCGGACGCATCGTGGAAAGAGGGAAGGGTCCGCCGCGCGGCCCCTTGTCCACCCGGCGCTCGCCTCCCCGCTCTCGGTTCCCGCGGCACCCCACGGTCATGTGCGGTGCGAGGAGGGAGGATCCCACCATGCCCGATCCATGGATGCCCCAAGCCCTCAAGGCGGACATCGGGGACCACGCACCATGTGATCCCAGGTTCCCCGCACGGGCGATCGCGCACATCACGGCGGACAGGACGGCCACCGCCGAGGCGCCCCTCGACCTGGTCCCCTTCGCCAATCTCAAGAGCTTCTTCACCGGCAGCGGCAGAGGCCGGGCCCCGCACATCCTCTGGGATCCCTTCACAGGGGCGTTCGCCCAGTTCTTCCCCGCCACGTCCCGCAGTAAAGCCCTGTTCGACGCGGCCGGTGGCGTCCGCACCAACCGGACCGGCGAAGTCGTCGTCCAGATCGAGGCCCTGTTCTTCCCGCACTGCCGCGTCGGCGGCAAGGTGTACGCGCGGCTGGTCGACACTCCGTGCGAGGGCTGGGGCGATCTCCACGCATGGATCAGTTCCTGGGGCGTACCGGACGTCTGGCCCATGGGCCGTCCGACCTCCCTGTCCTGCGACACGTGTCCGACGGACATGTGGAGGTCGCAGGGCGGGTGGTACGCCCATGCCCACGTCCCGGAGAACAACCATGTCGACCCCGGTTCCTGGCCGGTGTTCGTGCCATCACCGCCCGGCCCGACCCCGGTGAGGCCCCGGTTCGAGCCGTTTCCCGGTGCGTCGTTCTTCCGGGCGGGACGCACATCGCCCGTCATCGCGAGAATGCACGGCCGGCTCGTCGCCGAGGACTGCGACCGCTACACGTCCGGCACCGGAATCGACGTGTGGGGACCGGGCGATGTGCGCTCCTACACCGCCTGG
Organism: Streptomyces sp. NPDC059895; assembly: GCF_042731035.1. Taxonomy (NCBI): domain Bacteria; kingdom Bacillati; phylum Actinomycetota; class Actinomycetes; order Kitasatosporales; family Streptomycetaceae; genus Streptomyces; species Streptomyces sp. NPDC059895. Next base: position 55,521 of record NZ_JBHWKO010000025.1, on the reverse strand, counting down.
CAGCGGAAGCTGGGCTTCGAGGGCAGCGCTGCCGACGGCGTTCCCGGCCGGTTCAGCTGGGACAGGCTGGGTGTTCCCAAAGCCTGAAACTTCTCCGCGAGGCCCGAGGTCATCCGCCTGGCGTGGACTCCGTTCGCAGGGAAACGCACGGAACTGACGGACCGATCGCCCGGGCACGCGGACCCGCACATCGCCGAGTTTGCGCCCGACTTCCATCGGGCGCATGGTGGAAACAGGGGCGACTGTGAGGTGAGCGGCGCACGGTCCGGGCGTAACGGTGGCGAACATCGCGTGGCGGCAACAGACCACATGGGGAAGGAGACAGGGCCATGCCTGCGCTCGCACCGTTCCCAGGAGCGGCATTCTTCCGTGAAGGGCAACACAGTCCCGTGATCGCTGCGATGGGCAGACGCCTGGTGGCGGAGGAGTGCGGGAAGTACCGGACGGGTCCCGGTCCCGTGTGGACCGACGCCGACCAACAGTCGTACGCCGCCTGGCAGCGCAAGCTCGGGTTCAAGGGAGCCGAGGCCAACGGCATCCCGGGCAAGACCTCTTGGGACCGACTCCGCGTCCCGACGGATACGACGCCCACGACTCCTGGCGCCCGCGTCACGTCTCCTGTGCCGGGACACGGGGTCACGACCCCACACCGCAAGAGGGGCCGTCACTGGGTCCTCGGCTATCACACCGGCGCGGACTACGCGGCTCCGCAGGGGAGGCCGTGCGTGGCGGTGCTCGGCGGTTCCGTGGCCCGCGTCGGACACGACCCCAGTTACGGCACTTTCCTCGTGCTGCGCGCGGGCGGATTCGACTTCTGGTACTGCCACCTCTCCGAGCGGTCCGTGAACGGGGGTTCGGTCCGGGCCGGCCAGAAGGTCGGAAGGGTCGGCTCCACCGGCAAGTCCACCGGACCCCATCTCCACTTCGAGAAGCGACCGGCCGGTGGCGGTTTCGGATCCGACGTGCCCCCCAACTGGTAGCCGATCCGACTTGCGACGGACAACGTCCGGGTCGCGATCGCGTCCCGGGCCCGACGACGTCGGGTCGCGATCGCGTCCCGGGCCCGACGAAATCCGGGCGCGTCCCGGGCCCGACGACATCCGGGTTGCGACAACGTCCGGGTTCGACGACGTCCGGGTCAGGGTCGGTCACGGAACGGCCAAGTCCTTCTTCTGGTGGCACTCGCCCTTCTGGTGGCACTCGACACCGGGGGGACGGGTGCGTCGGCCCTCGGGACGTTCTCGGGTCGCGGCGGTGGGGAATCGAAGGACCGCCACGATCCTCGGACGTTCTCCATGACGGCGTTCCCCTGCCGGTCGATCATTCTGGTCAACGCTTCCTGGGCTATGCCGAACGCTATGGCCCAGGCGGCTATCTGGGCCTGAGTGTCCAATGCGGAGAGGCCCGGGACGAATTCACCGTGGATCAGTATCAGGCCCAGGAAGGCGGACAGGACGCCGACCGGAAGGCGCAGGGCCAACAGACTCAGCGGCACCATGTACGGCGTGACCGTCCCCTGCATGTGGCGGATCGAGACGGCCCCGGCCATGGCGGCGGCACACATGCCGAGCGACCCGATCAGCAACCCGTCGTCGCCGTCCGCGCTCCCGCCCGCGGGACAGACGCGTCTCGTCGCCAGGGGATCGCCCGGGGTGGGAGCCGGCGGATCGAAGCAGAGCATGCTCGGCACGCCGTCGGGATGCAGGTATCCCGACAGGATGAGCAGCGCGGCGATGACCGATGTGGCGAGGAACGAGTACACCACGACGTTCCGGAAGCTCCGGACTCGCGCTATCTCGGATTCCTCGACGTGGTTGGCGGCATGCAGCACATCGACCGCCAACACCCTGAACTCCTTGTCCAGGGTGTTGTGGTTGTTTCGCAGGTGCTCCGACAGCGCCTTCAGCCGGGGATCGTCCTCGCCCAGGTGGTGCACCCCGCGGGAGAGCACCAGGGGCCCTCGCCAGCGGACCTCGTCATCGGTCGCCAACTGCAGAAGCAGCAGTTCCGCTTCATGGATGTTCGACAGCGCCCGGTCTCGTGAGGACGCTCCGCTCAGAGTGGGGCGACGATCTTCGGCGGCATTTCTCGCCGCATCCAGGATCGCGTGCGCCTTGCACGCCAACTTCCGCTCCGGGGGCGCGAGTCCGCCCGCTTCGACTCTGTCGAGCTGCGCCTGGAGCGCCGCGACATGTGCGCAGGCCCGATGCCGCCAGGAACCACGCATCCCCCGTGCGGCTACGTCCCGATCTCCGTTTTCCGGGCGTGCTTCTGTCCGACGGAGAACAACCATAATGACAGCCTGGTCACTCGTCCTGGTGACTGCAACTCCGCGGATCCGACCGGCGCGTCGACTCCACCACGCGGGCCGGCATCCGCGTCGACCTGCGGTTTTCCGGCCGGCGGTTCTGGGTCGCCGTGCTTCCCCAGGAGGCGCACCATGGAAAGGAGCGGGTGTGCCACACGGCGGGTCCCGACGTTCGAGCGGTGGCCGCCACGACGGCCGCGCGGAACCGGCACAGTCTCGCGTCCGAACGCCGGACGGGCCTGACCCGTCCGAACGCCGGACGGGCCCGGACGGGCCGGGCGCCCCCTCACCCCGGGCCGGCGCACTCCTTCGTCTCGTTCCGCGCCCTCCGAGGACGGTGAAGGCCATGGACGTCATGGACATGACCCGCGATGAGCGGGAACACCAGGCGGCGGCGGCCGCGGTCCGGTACGACGAGGCCGGCGAGCAGCGCCGAGAGGTCGAGCGGCAGCAGGACGCCGGGATCGGCTTCCCCGATTCGCCGGAGGCATTGGCGGCGCGGGCGGCCCGTCTGCTCGACCGGCAGGCCGTGCCGACCGCCATGGTGGTGGAGGCCGTCCGCGCCGAACCGCTGACGGTGTCCTCCGCCTTCGAACGGATCCTGGGCGTGTCCAGGGAGTTGCAGGCCTGTAGCTTCCTGCCGCGCGGCGCCCGGGCCGCACGCAGCATCGCCCGGATCTCGGCGCGGCAGAACGGCCGCGAGCTGCCGATCGGCACCGGCTTCCTGGTGTCACCGAGTCTGCTGATGACCAACCATCACGTCCTCCCCGACGCGGATGCCGCCCGGCGCTGCTTCGTGGAGTTCGACGCCCAGGTCGACATCGACAACACACCGCAGCCACCGACACGCCTGGAACTCGACCCGAACGGGTTCTTCGTCGCGGACCAGCGTCTCGACTTCGCCCTGGTACCGGTCGCCCCCGGCCCCGACCGGAGGCCGCCGGGCGAGACCTTCGGCTGGCACCGGCTCAGCGTCCAGCTGGGCAAGCTGGTGATCGGCGAGCCGGTCAACATCATCGGCCACCCGATGGGACGCCTGAAGGAGATCGCCGTACGCGACAACGCCCTCCAGGTGCGCCTGGCCGACTTCCTGCACTACCGCACGGACACCGAACCCGGGAACTCGGGCTCCCCGGTCTTCAACGACCAGTGGGAGGTCATCGCCCTCCACCACAGCGGCGTGCCCCGGACCGACGAACAGGGCCGCGTCCTGCGCCGCGACGGCCGGGTCCGGCAGCCCGGCGACGGCGACGACGCCATCGACTGGGTGTCCAACGAGGGGGTGCGCATCAGTTCCATCCTGAAGCACCTCGCGGCCCTGCCGCTCGCGTCCGGGCAGCGGGCGCTGCTGGCCGGCATGGGGCCGGAGTCGGGGCTGGGCGGCCCTCAGGCGGCCCTCACGGCCACCGATGCCGTCGTCGGACCGGCCCCCGCGACCACGGGTGCCGCCGCCGGGCCGGCCCGCCCGGCCGCTCGCTTCGCGCGGGCGTCGGACGAGGTGGTCGCCCCGCGTGCGACGGGCCTTCGCGCTCAGGACAGCGCGTTCGGCGGCAGACGGCACCTGGTCTTCCTGCACGGTCGTGCCCAGCAGGGCAAGGACCCCGAGGCCCTGCGCCGCGAATGGGCCGCCGGACTCAACCAGGGGCTCGTCCGGGCCGGGCTGCCGGCAGCCGACCCGGCGGACATCTGGTTCCCGTTCTACGGCGACCGGCTGGTGCGGACCCTCGCAGCACACGAGTCCGTTCCCCCGGCCGCCGAGGCGCCGACGGCCGTCACTTTCGAGACTCCCGCCACCCGCGCGGTGTACGAGGAGATCCTCGGTGAGGCGGCCGCCAAGTGGTACGTGCCGTCCGAGACGCAGCAGGCCGCCGAGGTCACCGAAGGACTGGGACTGGACCCCGTGGTCGGCGCCGTGTGGCGGCGTCTGGGCTGGCTGGCCGCCAGGAGCGAGCTCGACGCGTGGGCCATCTCCCTCATCTTCCGTGACGTGGCCGCGTACCTCGACGACCGGCAGATCCGTGAAGAGGTGCTGAGCTGCGTACTCGAGAGCGTGCCGGACGCGGGCGAGATGGTCCTCGTCAGCCACAGTCTGGGTACGGTCGTCGGCATGGACCTCCTCACGCGGTTGTCCCCCGGTGTGGAGGTCGTCCACCTGACCACGGTGGGCAGTCCTCTCGGCATGGACAGCGTGTACCGCCGGCTGCTGTCCGGCGGGCCGAGAAACCCGAAGAAGGTGGCGGACTGGCTCAACGCATGGTGCCCGACCGACGCGGTGGCCATCGGATGCCCGCTCGCCGACGACTGGGTGGACGGCCCGACCGACCTCGCCGTCGTCAATGCCCGCGGCCGGGCCCACAGCATCGTGGAATACCTCGCCCACGCCGACGTCGCCCGGTCGATCGGCAGTCGCCTCGCCGGCTGAACGACGGCGAGAGCGGGACAGCCGACGCCCGCATCCCCCGCCCGAGGCAATTCCCGGCATCCGATCAGGCGAAAACACCGTGTACGGCCCTCGTCCGAGCCGCCGACGGCCCGAAGGTGGGGGCCCCGGCCCCCACCTTCGAGGAAACACCATGACGGACCCGGCTGACGGCACACCACCCGCGTTCATCCAGCAGGCCGCGGAACCGGTCCGCGCCCACCTGGCCACCTCGGCACCGCTGCGCAGCTTCCTCGAAGGCGCGGGCACTCTGACGCTGGAGGAGCGCCGCCTCATCGTCGACCAGGCACTCGTCCTCCTGGACCAGAACTACGTCCACCTGCCGCTCAAGACCGCGATGCACGCCGTGAACCCGGTCCAGCGCCTGCGGGTGCTGCGCCGGCGTCTGGAGCGGCAGACGCAGCGGACCATGCCCGCGGAGTGGCTCTTCCACGCCGAGGTGTCGGAGATCTTCCACTCGGTCAGAGACCTGCACACCAACTACCTGCTCCCCGCCCCCTTCGCAGGCAAGATCGCCTTCTTGCCGTTCCTCGTCGAGCAGTACACGGACGCCCAGGGCACCCACTTCATGGTCACTCACGTGGCCCAGGGCTTCTCCGCGCCCGGTTTCACGCCCGGTGTCGAGATCACCCACTGGAGCGGCATCCCCGTCGCGGCGGCCGTCGACCTGAACGCGGCCCGGTTCGCCGGGAGCAACGCCCCCGCCCGGCGCAGCCGAGGCGTCCAGTCGCTGACCGTGCGGCCGCTGCGCATCCATCTGCCTCCCTTCGAGGAATGGGTGACGGTCAGCTACATCGACGACAGCGGCACACAGCGTGAGCTGCGCGAGAACTGGCGGATCGTGGAGAACCTGCCGGCCATGGTGGACGCGGACGCGATCAGTACCGCCGCCGTGGCCCAGGGACTGGACCTGGACGCGGACGAGACCGGCCGGGCGAAGGTGCTGCTGTTCGCCCCCCGGGTCGTCGCCCAGGAGCGGGCCGTCCAGGCCGACGAACCGGCGCCCGGGCTGCGCCAGGGCGAGATCGCCACGTCGATGCCCAAGGTGTTCACAGCCCGGCCGGTGGAGACGTCCTCCGGGCGGTTCGGCCACCTCCGCATCTTCACGTTCAACGTCGACGACCCGACGGCATTCGTCCGGGAGTTCGTCCGCCTCATCGGACAGCTGCCGCAGAACGGGCTCATCGTGGACGTCCGGGACAACGGCGGCGGCCACATCCACGCCGCCGAGTTCGCCCTTCAGGTCCTCACCCCCCACCGGATCGCCCCCGAGCCGGTGCAGTTCATCAACACCCCGCTCACCCTGCGCATCTGCCGTCAGCACCAGGACGCCTCCGGTATCGACCTGGGCGCCTGGGTCCCCTCCATGGAGCAGGCGGTCGAGATCGGCGCCACCTTCTCCAGCGCCTTCCCCCTCACCCCCGTGGACGGTGCCAACGCCATCGGGCAGCAGTACTTCGGGCCGGTGGTCCTGATCACCAACGCCCGTTGCTACTCGGCCACCGACATCTTCGCCGCCGGTTTCCAGGACCACCGGATCGGCCCCGTGCTCAGGACCGACGAGAACACCGGCGCCGGCGGTGCCAACGTCTGGACGCACGAGCTGCTCTCCGCTCTCCTCGCGGAGGACGGGGCCACACCGTACGCACCGCTGCCGAAGGGAGCCGGCATGCGCGTGTCCATCCGCCGCACCCTGCGGGTCGGTGCCCTGTCCGGAACCCCGGTGGAGGACCTGGGCGTCATTCCCGACGAACTGCACCGGATGACCCGCCGGGACCTCCTGGAGGACAACGCCGATCTCTTCGACCAGGCGGGCCGGCTCCTTCAGGACCGCAAGCCGCACGCCGTGTCCGTCACGGACGCCGTTTCCGTCGACGGCTCGCTGACGTTCAAGGTGAAGGCGACGAACGTCGACCGCGTGGACGTCTACGTCGACCAGCGCCCGGGCGCGTCGGTCGACCTCACCGACGGCCGGGCCGACGTGACGGTGCCCGTCGTGGCGGCCGCTCAGTCGGCCCGCATCGACGGCTTCGAGGCCGGCCGGTTGGTCGCCAGTACGACGAGACAGCTCCACTGACCCGGCCGCCCGGGCCGTCCGGAGAGCCCTCGCACTCGGTGGGTCAGCCCCACTGGATGTCGGCCGGGCTCTCCAAGGGCGTCCGGTCGGCGACGGATTCGGGGACCTGGAGCGTGTCAGCCTTGTGCAGGACGGCCGGGAAGCTGAGCGCGGTGCGGTTCTCGAGTTCGCCGAGGGTGACCTGGAAGACGCGGAACTCGTCCAGTTCGAGAGTCTCGAGCTGGTCGAGGTTCTGGGTGAGGAGGAACCCCCTGGCCTTCAGTTCGCCGTGTTCGGAGAAGACGATGACCTTCCAGAACTCGCGGGGGATCCGCACCCCGCGGAAGGTCCGGTCGTCGTCCTGGAAGACCGGCCCGCCGAACAGGCTGACCTTGAGGTCGTCGACATCGGTGTCGTCGAAGACGGCGTCCTCCAGCCGGCCCCACACCCCCTGCTGCGAACTCTGGTTGAAGTCGTCCATCTGCGGGGTGATGTTGGTGTAGAAGAAGGAGTCCGTGTTGGCCTTCCCGGCTTCCGGCAGACTGCCCCACAGCAGATCGGCGCGGCGGGCGACGTGCCCGCGGTCGAGCCGGTTGTTCTCGTACAGCTCGTTGCCCACCTGCGCCGTGGCGGGCAGCCGCGAGTCCTTGACGAACGGTATGCCGTTGCGGCTGAGCTTCTTCAGGGTGCCACCGTTGATGTTCCAGCCCACCCAGAAGGGGAAGCGCCGCTCTTTGCTCAGGGCGAGCGAGAAGTGCGTGTAGGGGATGATCTCGGAACCGTCGAGACGGACCGCGTCCCGGGCGAGGTCCGGGTCCAGCTCCGGTACGTCGATCAGCTCGCCGAGGAAGTCGGGGTCGTACCCGGCGAGGGTCCGGACGTCTTCCGCGGCCGGCGGTGTCAGGCTGATCTCGAGTTTCTCGAACACCGAGGCCGGCAGGCAGGCCAGTGCGTGCTCGTCCGGCTCGCCCGCGGCCTCACCACCGAAGTGCAGCCCGGCCATGACCGCGCCAGGGCGGCCGTCCTGTTCGAACAGCCATACGCCCCCGGAGTCGCCGCCGCTGCTGATCTCCCCGTTGTCGGGCAGGCGGTCGGGGTCGGGGCCGATCTCGAAGCAGCCGATGGCCTTGACGCCGACCTGCCCGCCGTAGTCGAGCTTGGCGATGGTGTCGATGCGGCGGACGATGCCGTGGGTGACGCCGGTGGTGCGCGCGCTCTTGACGACCTTGTCGTCGAGCTCGGGCTCTCCGAGCTCGGTCGGCGCCACGCCCAACTCCAGGATGTCCTGGACGAAGGCACGGTCCTCGATGCCGGCGATCGCGCAGTCGCCCGCCACACCCAGATGGGACCTCTCCAGCACGCCCAGGCGGTTGCGGCGGACGCGGTTGTCGTCGTGCCGGCCGGGCTGGACGACCTCCACGCCCAGTTCGCCGCGGGGACCTTGCAGCACATGCCAGTTGCTGAGCACGTAGGGGGTGCCGTCGGCCTTGTCGAACACGATGCAGCCGAGCGTGCCCGCCGAGACCGTCACCGCCCCGACGCTCACCCCGGGCGCGATCGGGTCCAGGCGCGTCTTGCGTGCCGGGCTCTCCACCTCGGCGACGGTGCGGAACTGCGGTTTGTAGCTGCGTTCGATGACGTCGGTGGGCACCTCGACCCCGTCGACCGTGACCGTCTCGGGGATCGGTGCGGTGTCCAGGCCCTCCAGCGCCTCCGGTTCGACCTTGCTGCCCACCGTGAACTGGAGCGCGACCTGCTCGCCGCGCCGGCCCGCGGTGACCTTGTGGCCGATTCCCACCGAGGTGATGTTCGGATCCTCCAGCAGTTCGGGTCCACGGGTGCGGATGTAGCGCCGCAGCGAGGCGATCAGTTCGTCCCCGGTGGACGCAGCGTTCCTGGCCGACGTGGTGGTCTTCGCCGACGTGGTCTTCTTCTTGGAGTTGGTGGCCATGACTGGGTTGTCCCTTCGCCAGAGAGGCGGCGTACGGGAGGCACGCCGACGGCCCGGGCCGCGTCCGGCAGTGGCCGCTTCGGCAGCCGCCGCCGGCGGACGGCCCGGCAGCCGCGTTGTTCACATGTCGTGCGCGAGAGCGGTGGCGCCGGCCGCCTGCCCGGGAGCGGTCCTGCCGTCCCGCGATCGCTCCACGGAGCCGTCCGTCGCGCCGTCCGTGACGTCGGGAGCGTCGAGCGCGAGCGCCAGCAGCGCCGCCGAGACTTCGCGGATGACCTGTTCGGCCTCGCTGAACACCGGTTGGAAGGTGTCTCCGCACTCGATCGTGTAGCCGAACACCTTCGTGGCGGTCGGGTCGACGTGGTGCCGGCCGTACGCGTAGTCGTCGCTCGTCCCCGAGGTGGGGTACAGCCCGTACGCCGCTTCCACGCCGTAGTCGACGTCGCGTACCGCTCGTGCCGCGTCGTTCATCCGATCGGCCAGTTCGACCGCGATCCTCAGGTCCCGTTCGGGGATGAACTCGCCGATGCCGTCGCCCGGGCGCCCTCGCACCGCGTCGAGACGGGGGTTGCGGAAATTGTCGGTCGGGGTGGTGGACTGGTTCTGGTCGGAGCCCCAGTTGTGCAGGATCACCGGGACCGCGCTGTGGACGTCGACCATCCACCGGATCCGCGGGTGGCTGTCGAGGGCCCAGACGACGTTGCGGGTCTCCGGCTCGGACGCGGCGGCAGGCCCTCGGTAGACCTGCGGATCGCAGGGGTTGTCCGATGTGTGGACGTCCGCGTCGGGGGCGAACTTCGCGGTGTGATCCCAGAGGAAGTCGAAGTTCCGGTTGAGGTCCACCCCCGCGCACGACGGACTCGTGGACCCGGCGGGCGCCGGCCGGCGGTTCTTCCGCCACATCGCGGACGTGGTCTGGCTGAAGGCCCGGCCGTCGGGGTTGACGCACGGGAAGAAGAACAGATCGAGGTTCTCCACCACCCGCGCGACCTGGGCCGCCGTGAACGACGACGACCCGTAGCCGAGTCCGGTGGCCGAGCCGTGTGCCTCGAGCAGGTCCGCGGCCAGCGAGATCAGCGCGTCGGGCGGCACCCATTCCCGGGCGTGGACCCCGCCCAGCAGCAGGATCCCGGGAGCCTCGTCGCTCCGCCGCGCACCGACCCGCAACAGCCGTGTCGTCCGGCCCTCGTGGGTGGTGTGGGGCGGGGTGATGATCTCCGTCGTATCGGGGTACACGCTGCCCAAGCTGGTGATCGCCGATTCGATCTCGGCCACGTTGAGATACACGGTCACTCCTTCCGGCCGAGACCGTGCGGTACGGCGTCCCGGTCGGCGAAGCGGTCGCCGTCGCCGATCTCTTCCTTCCGGGCGCGCCAGTTCTCCGTGACGTTCTCGATCTCGGTGATGCTCACCAGCGGTGCCGACCGGGCCCCTCTGGCCCGGTCGAGCTGGTCCTGGCGGAAGTAGAGATCCAGTCCGACGCCTGCCCGGCCGGCGCGCGCGACGGCACGGCAGCCGACGTCGGGCCGCGTCTCGTGGACGAACTTCCTGAGCGCTTCGGCGTTCTCGGCGACGACATGGCAGCGGAAGACGGCGGGTTCCTCGTTCATGGCCTCATCCCGTCGGCGAGCGCGACGGCCTCGGAGGCGTTCACCCGGCCGAAGCCGTAGTCGTCGTTGTGACCGGCCGCGTCGTACTGGACTTCCGGTCCTCCGATCTTGTCGGCCGACTCGTGCATCACCTCACGCAGTTGGTCGCGCGTGAGGTGGGGGCTCGTCGACAGCGCCAGTGCCGCGCACCCGGCCGCGCAGGGGGCGGCGAAGCTGGTGCCGGTGCTGGTTCCGTAGCCGCCCCCGGAGGTGGTGCTGAGGACGTTGACGCCGGGGGCGATCAGTTCGACGTCCGGGCCGCGTGCCGCGTTGTCCTCCCGGTCCTTGTTGGTCGACCGCACCACGGCGATCACATCCGGATGGGAGACCACCTCGTCCTTGCCGACGTCGACGTTCCTGCCGTTGCTCGCCGCCCAGAAGATTGCGAGCCCCCTGCCTTGGCGGCCGTTCGTGGCGGCGAATTCCAGAGCGAGGTCCATCGTGCTGGTCAGGTCCCAGTCGGCGCCGTTCGGTCCCAGGCTGCACGCCAGGATGTCCGCCCCGCCTTCGGGGCCGGTCCCGGGGACCTCGGTGGAGGGGGCGGCCGCGTACGCCACGGCGCGGGCGAGCGTCGTCTGGGTGCCGACCTGGTCCGGCAGGCACGCCAGCAGCATCATGCTGCACTCGGGGGCCGCCCCCGTTCCGCCCGCCCCGTTGCCGAGCCGGGCCCCGATCATGCCGGCGCAGAAGGTGCCGTGATCGCTGTCGGGCATCCCCGAGGCGCCCTGGACGAAGACCGCGCCGCCCGCACCGCCGGTGAAGAAGCCCGACAGGGGGTCCACCCCGGCGGCGAGGTCCGGATGGTCCGCGTCGAAGCCGTTGTCGATGACGGCGACCCGGATTCCGGCTCCGAAGGTACGGTCCCAGGCCTGCTCGATGTGGACGTCGGCGTCCGGGGTGCCGCCGCCGGCACCGGTGTTCCTCCACTGCCACTGCTGGGGGTACCGGGCGCCGGTGGGCCTGAAACGGGCGGGGACGTGTTCGATGAACGACGGTTCGGCGAAGAGGAAGCGGTCGTTGCCGTGGAGCTCGACCGAGGCCGCGAGGGCGTCCTGTGCCGCCGGGGCACGCACCTCGTACAGGTTCGAAGCGAACCCGAGCTTGTCGACGACGGCCAGGCCGGCCGCCTCGAGCTCGCGCTCGGCCTCCTCCTGTGAGAGCGCCGGATCGAGCCGGACGGTCAACGCGTCGGTCGCGATACCGATCCTGCCGTCGGGCCGCCGGATGACCTTGCCGGTCGCCTCGGCCCCGGGAATCGCCCCACCGGTGGTGAACGCCTCGCGGGTCCGCTGGTTCGGTCTGACGAACACCCAGCTCGCGCGGGCGAAAGCCTCGGTCGTCTCGTCGTCCACGCCGGCCTCGCGTATCTCACCACGGGCGCTGCCGCCCAGTTCCGTCTCCATCTCGGAGGCGGAGTCGGCGGAGGTGTCCGGGCCCATCCTGACCGCGACGACGTCGTCGATCTCTTCAGCCTCGACGAGACGGCCGCGCTGGTAGTACTGCCGCGACATTGCACTTGCCTCTTCCGTGTCGGCGCGGACTCCATGGCCGGTGCCGACACGGCCCGGGGCCCACAGCCTGGGGAGAATTCCCCTCCCTCGTCCTTTTTCCCCGCCCCCTCACCCTCTTTCAGTGCCCTCGTTCCCTCGTCTTCTTTCAGTTTCCTCGCTCCCTCGTCGCGCGGCAACTTCGTTCCTCGCGTATGTCCGTGACGAGTCCAACTCGCCGAAAGGGTCGGTGGGATCACCGGGTGGCCCTGCTGGCTGATCGGCGGTCCCAGCCGTCGCCGGCCATGTGCGGCCGGATGCCGGTGAAAAGGCGTCAGCCACGTGCCCCGCGCAATCCGGCAATTCCTCTGCGACGACCGCTGCTCGGTTTCGCTTTCACATGTTGTCAGGTGAACGAATTGGCGAACCGTCCGGCAGGGCTGCGCGTTTCGACAGGCCGAGGGAAACCTGTGATGAACGGGTCCAATTCTCAAGCCGTGCCAATTCTCGAATTCATCGAGCTGTGCCGGATTCGGTATGCATGGGCATGTGTTATTCGGTATGTATGGGCATGTGTCGCACCACGGACACATCCTGACCAGCGGCGGCGGCCGGCGGCGGCCGACGGCGGTGTCATTCGGCCTCCGCCCCCGGTGGACCGTGCGGGTCGCAGGATGGGCTGGTACCCGTCGGCCGCCGACTTCCTGACCGCGACCCGCGCGCCCGCCCGCCCGCCCGCCTCTCCGCCTACAGCAGCGAGCTCGGGCAGCCGATCGTCGTCACGGCTCCCGCGGTGAGCAGCCCGGATTCCGGCGTCACCGTCGAACGCGACGGCGCCGGCCGCCACCGGGTGACGGCCGCCCGGCACGGCACGTACTCCCTCGATCTCGGCGACGGGGCTCGCACCGAGGTCCTCTTCCACCTGCCGCTGGAAGAGGACGTGCGGCGCCGGGTGGCCTACATCGTGCGCCACCCGGTGGCACGGGAGCGTCCCGGTGTGCTGGCCCACGCCTTCGTGCCCGTCGACACCCGCACGGGGCTGACCCAGGCGACCAACGGCTGGGCCGACTGGTCCGACGGCTCCGAACGGATCGGCATGCCGCTGCTGCTCCAGCTCGCCACGGAACGCGGCCCACGGCGACCCTGAGCCTGCCCGCACGGGACGCGTCCTCCGTGACCGAGGGCCGCACCCCGCTGAGCCACGTGGCGGGCGTGCGGTTCCTCGGCTTCGAGGGCGGCCGGGCCTCCTTCCTGCTGCCGTCCGGCACCTACCGCGTCACCAGCACGCGCCACTGATCACGGCGGCCGTCCGGCCCGGCCACGGCGCCGCCGGGCCGGACGAGCGCGCGTCGCACCACGTACGGCGGGATGCCTGTGTGCCGCAGGCAGGCCACGTCAGTAGCCGACCGAGAAGGTGGCGTCGGCCCGGTCCGTGGCGGTCGAGATCGGGTCGACGCGCAGGGCGTAGGCGGAGTGCCGGATGTAGCGGGTGGGCTGGTTGTGGGACCGGAAGGAGGCCCAGGAGGCGTCGGCCAGGCCGTTGACCCGGTGGAAGGTGGCGTCCTGGGCGAAGGTGGTGGTGCTGTCGTTCACGTCGAGGCGGAGCTGGTAGTCGTAGTGCCGCAGGTAGCGGGTGGGGTAGTTGACCGACTGGAAGGAGACGGCGGAGGAGTCGGCCAGGCCGGGGACGAGCTTCCACTGGGAGTCGGTGTACGGGTCGAACGGATAGGTGTCGATCCGTGCGGTGAAGTCGGCGTGGCGTACGTAGCGGTCCGGGTGGTTGTACGACTTGAGCCGGTTCCAGGCGGGTGCGCCCCAGCGGGTGACGAGGCCTGTGTACTGGGCGCTGGTGATCGGGGCGATGGTGCAGTGCTTGGCGTTGACCGGGTGGGTGTAGAGCTTCTGGTCGACCGGGGTCCAGGTGCCGGCGGCGAGGTCGGTGGTCTGCCAGGCGTAGAAGACGCCGTTGGGGGTGTAGGTGTCTCCCCACAGGTACCAGGTGTTCGAGGTCAGGGACTTCACCAGGGTGGGGGCCTCGGTGCCGCCGTGGGCGACCGAGGTGCTGAAAGGCGTGAAGCTGCCGGGGTTCAGTGAGGTGGACCGGGCGCCGACCAGGCCGCCGGTGCTGCTGCTCTTGAAGTAGAGGTAGTTGACGCCGTTGACGCCCACGGCCATGTCGCCGTCGATGACGTCGTAGCCGGGGTCGAAGAAGACCTGGGGGGCGGAGACGGTCGTGAAGTCGGTGGTGTGGTTGACCATGAGGACGTTGTGGCCGCTGGAGTTCACGGACGAGTAGATGATGGCGTACTGGCCGCGTGAGGCGTCCCAGGAGGCTTCGGGGGCCCAGCTGTGGGTGACCATGTCGTGCAGCTCGGGGCGGCGGTAGTTGGTGAAGGTGCGCAGGTCGGTGGAGTCCCAGACGTGGATGTACTGGCTGTTGTAGGCCCAGTCGGTGCCCTTGAGGTCGGTGGCGAGCACGACGAAGGTGCCGTCCTGCTTGCGCAGGATGAACGGGTCGCGCAGCCCGCCGGCCCCGGCGGTGGGGGTGACCACGGGGTTGTTCTGGTTCAGCGGCATCCAGTTGAGGGAGTCCGTGCTGACGGCGAGGTGCAGGCCGTAGTCGGTGCCGATGCCGTTGGGGGACTCGGTGAAGTAGCCCATGACGTAGGCGGAGTCGGCGGCGTGTGCGGGGCGGGCGCCCAGGGTCAGGTCGGCGGCCAGGGCCAGCGAGCCGGCCGCGGCGGCGCCGAGGAACAGTCGGCGCGACGGCATGGCGTGGGGGCGGGGTGGTGCGCTCATCGGCTCTCCGGGTGTGTGCGGGTCGGGTGAGCGAACGGCGGCGGACGGGCGAGCGGTGGCCGACGAGCGGACCGTCGGATAGGGGCGGCGGCTCGGCACCTTCCACCTGGCCGACATGTCGAACATGGTTCGGTGAGGCGGTCAGAAGGTAAAGCCCTGTCCGGAGCACGTCAATATCTCCGGCGAGACCTCCCCCGCGTCGTCGCCGCCGGGGCGCGTGTGGTGTGGACGGGCCGGGGCGCCGGTCCTCAGGTCACGCGGTGGATGACGATGGTCACGCGGTCGCGGCCGACCGGGGGACGCAGGTCGCCGATGAACAGGGTGTGGTTCATCCACGCGTAGGGCCCCTGGCCCACCTCGAAGCGTGGGTTGGTGCGGCAGTACCAGCCGTCCGGCTCCCCTTCGCCGCCCGCCGGGATCCGCCGCACGGACGCCTCCTCCCGGGTGCCCCAGCCCTCGTTGGTGACCATGAGGTGGTGACCGTCGTCGGTGCGCAGGGTGTAGCGCGCCCACAGGTGGGTGACGCCGTCCGGGCGGACGAGGTTCCAGTCGGCGCCGCCCGGGAGGACCTGGCCGGAGGCGTCCGGCCCGCTGAACGTGCCGCCCGTGATGGGGATCACCCGGCGCCGGCCGTGCGGGGTCTCGCCCACGTCGATCGGAGGAGCCAGTTCCACTTCCAGGGTGAAGGCGTGCCGGGTGGTGGGGGCGTGCGCCATGCCGTACTCCCGTGCTCGGGGACACGCCCCGGCGCGGTCGGGGCGCCGGAGCGGTCCGGGGATGCAGGTCCGCGAAGTCGATGCACGATACCGGGCGCTACGGCACCGGTGACGCGCCGGGGCACGGAGGCCGCGCCCGCTGATCGAGGGTCAGCTCTTCAGGCCGTAGAAGTGCACCGGTGAGTTCGGCTCGAAGCCGATGCGGGGGTACACGGGTGCCCCGGCGGCGGTCGCGTGCAGGGTGGCGCGGGTCAGCCCGGTCGCCCGGGCGCCTTCGTACAGCGCCTTCCGGGTCACCGCCTCGCCGTAGCCCCTGCGCTCCCACGCGGGATCCGTGGCGACGAGCACGACGAAGAGGCGGCCCTGCGCCTCCAGCGTTCCGGCGCACGTCACCGGAACACCGTCCCGCAGGCCGAGGTAGGCGTGCACGTCGGTCTTCCACAGCGCGGATCCGACGAGCCCGTCGCGGCCGTCCTCCAGCGGGAAGCCGTAGGCGCGCGCGTTGATGTCCGCGTAGGCCCGCAGGTGTTCGTCGGTGCTGACCCGCACGAACGTCAGGTCCGGGTGGACCGGGTCGGGGACGGGGAGCAGGTTCCCGGCCATGCCGGTGCCGGCGAAGGCAAGCTGGAGACCGGCCCGTTCGGCCGCCTCCGCCAGCCCCGCGCGTGCCCCGCCGTCGAGGAGGTCCTCGAAGAGCCACAGGAAGCCCGGGTGCTTCTTCGCGCGCATGATGTCCGCCGCCTGCGTCAGCCGCTGTTCCAGGAGCGCCGCGTCCGCCCCCACCTCGGTCAGCGTGACGCAGTTCCAGAACGCGAACCGGCAGTCGGCCCAGCGCACGGCGACGCCCGGCAGGTCCCGCACGTCCGCGCGCGGTTCCCGGTCGAGGACCAGGGCACGCCAGACCGTGGCGAGCTGTTCCATCGATTCGATCGATTCCGTGAGACCCGTCATGGACAACCCCTCAAGCCGTCGAATGTGCAGATGCCTCCGAGGAGTAACGAACGTCACCGGTCCAGGGTTCACGCCTGCCCGAGTGCCTTCCTGCGGGGGCGGACTCCCCGCTGACCGAGAACCGAAACCCGAGGCCTGCGGCGCCTTGATCCCGACGGCCGCCGCGTCCGCTGTCCCGCTGTCCTCCGCCCGCTGTCCTCCGCCCGTCGCCCCCCGCGCGGCGTCGAGCGATCACACTGGTCCCGGCAAGGAGCCCCGGGACCGGCGCCCTCGCCCGACGACCGCGCCCACCCCGGGGCTCGCCACCCGCACCACCGACCCGACACCCTGGGAGCGCCCACGCCGATAGCTCCCTTCCTCGCCGGGAAGACGCACCTGCTCGACGGCCTCAGCCGGGAGGACGCCGCGTCCGACCCGGAGGCGAGGACCCG
The DNA here is from genome assembly GCF_042731035.1 of Streptomyces sp. NPDC059895. Classification (NCBI taxonomy): domain Bacteria; kingdom Bacillati; phylum Actinomycetota; class Actinomycetes; order Kitasatosporales; family Streptomycetaceae; genus Streptomyces; species Streptomyces sp. NPDC059895. The sequence continues at coordinate 38,733 of NZ_JBHWKO010000025.1, read as the reverse complement.
GCTCGAGGAGTACTACGGCGATCCCGGCGTGTGGAGCATGCCGGACGTCGCGGCCGAGGACCGCACGGTCCCCGGACCCCACGGCGAGGTGCCCGTCCGGATCTGCACCCCGCGCGACACGCCCCGCCGCGCGCTGCTGTGGCTGCACGGCGGCGGGTTCGCGGCCGGCGATCTCGACATGAAGGAAGCGCACACGGTGTCCGCCGAGCTCGCCGCCCGCGCCGGGGCCCTGGTGGTCTCCGTCGGGTACCGGCTGGCGGTGGACGGCACGCGCTATCCCGTTCCCGTCGACGACGCGCACGCCGCGTGGCTCTGGCTCACCGGAACCGGCCGGACGCAGCACGGCCCCGTCGGCCTGGGCGGCGCGAGTGCGGGTGCCGCCCTCGCCCTGTCCACGGCGATCCGGCTGCGCGACCGGGACGAACCCCGCCCGGACGCCCTGCTGCTCGCCTATCCCTTCGTCCACTTCCCGACCCCGGCCCTGGACGACGAGACGGCGGCGGGGATGCGGGACCTGCCGTCGCTCCTGCGGTTCACCACCGATTCGATCGAGGGCATGGTACGCAACTGCGTCGGCCGACTGACCGCCCTGCCGGCGGACGCGATGCCCGGGGCGGCGAACCTGAACGACCTGCCCCCGACCGGTGTCGTCCTCTCCGGGTTCGACGACCTCCGGCCGTCCGGCGACCTGCTCGCCCGGCAACTGGACGAGTGCGGTGTCCCGGTCCGGACGTACCTCGCGGCGGGCATGACGCACGGCCACCTGAACCGCGGCCCCTCCCTCAAGGAGGTCGACCGGTCGCTCGACTTCTTCGCGAGCGTGCTCTCCGGCTGACGGGGCCCGGTGTCGTACCCACCCCAGTACCCCGGGTCCTCCTTCTCCGGGAGGACCCGGGCGGCCTGTTCGACCCGGTGGGGCACCCCTTCTGCCCCTTCTGCCTCTTCGGCGCTCACAGGCGCTCGTTCGCCACGTCGTCCTGGTTCGGCTCGGGCCCGGTGTGCGGATCGCGCCGGGCCCGGAGCAGCCGCAGCCGGTCCAGGCGCGAGATGACGGGCGAGGCGGTGACGCCGTGCAGCACGACGGAGGCGAGGACGGTGAAGGCCACCACGGCCCACAGCTCGTCGGCCAGCGGGCGCCCGGCGACGAGCCGCGGCAGCACCGCCGCCGCGAGCGCGCCCGCCCCGAACAGGGTGAAGAGGAAATCAGCCGTGATCACCGCAGACGTGTGCCCGGGGCCGCGCGGCCGTACGCCGCCCACCCGGCTGAAGACGGCGCCGGCTCACTGCCCCCGCGGCGCGTACATGATCACGGCCATGCCGGCGAGGCAGACCAGGGCGCCGGCGACGTCGTAGCGGTCGGGACGGTAGCCGTCGGCGATCACGCCCCAGGCGATCGACCCGGCGACGAAGACGCCGCCGTAGGCGGCGAGGACACGGCCGAAATCGTCGTCGGTCTGGAAGGTGGCCACGACGCCGTACAGGCCCAGCGCGATCACGCCCGCCCCGGCCCAGACCCAGCCCTTGTGCTCGCGGACGCCCTGCCAGACGAGCCAGGCCCCGCCGATCTCGAACAGGGCGGCGGCGACGAACAGGGCGACGGAACGGGCGACGGTCATGGAGCGACCCTATCGGCCGGGCCTCTGCCGCGATCTTCGGCAGTGGGGGGAGGCGGTACGGGCACGAGCCTGCCGCCCGGACTTCCTCCCCCATGCCGTGACCCTGGCCCCCCATGCCGTGACCTGGACGGACCGGCGGCTTGATAGCCTGCCGAGGCCAGTCGAGCCACATCCGAGGCCAGGGAATCCGGTGCGAATCCGGAACTGACGCGCAGCGGTGAGGGGGACGGGCGGGGCACACATGCCACTGGGAGGGGGACGGGCCGGCCGGCGGGCCGGTGCGGCACCGAACCGGGAAGGCGCCCCGCGCGGACGAACCCGAGTCCGAAGACCTGCTGGCACCTCCACACCCCAGGGCGTGGAGGACGTCCGCAGGCCAGGCTCCGCGTACGAGCCCCGACAACCGAGGCATGCCCGTGCTCCGTTCCACCCCGCCGCGCGCCCCGCGCACCGCGGCCCTCCTGCTCGCCCCCGCCCTCCTGCTCACCGCCTGCGGCGGCTCCGGCGGCTCCGGTGGTGACAGCGCCGACAGCGGGCAGGCCGCCGCCGGTTACCCGCGCACGATCGTCGACTGCGGTCACCGGGTCACGCTGGAGTCGGCACCCCGGCGGGCCGTCTCCCTCAACCAGGGCACCACCGAGATCCTGCTCTCCCTCGGCCTCCAGGACCGCATGGCCGCCACCGCCACCTGGACCGATCCGGTGATGAAGGGGCTGGAGAAGGCCAACGCGTCCGTGCCGCGGCTGGCCGACGACAACCCGTCCTTCGAGAAGGTGCTGGACGCCGAGCCGGACTTCGTCACCGCCTCGTTCGTCTCCACCCTCGGCACGGGCGGCGTCGCCACGCGTGAGCAGTTCGAGAAGCTGGGAGTGCCCACGTACGTCTCGCCGTCCGACTGCTCCGAGGGCAAGGACAACGACAGCGGCGGCGACGGCTCCCGCAGCGAGCCGCTCACCCTCGACGCCGTGTACGGCGAGATACGCGACCTGGCCCGCGCCTTCGACGTCGAGGCGCGCGGCGAGAAGCTCGTGGCGCGCCTCCAGGGCCGGGTGCGCGAGGCCACCGCCGGACTGGACGCCTCCGGCGTCTCCCTCATGTACTGGTTCGCCAACTCCGAGTCGCCGTACCTCGCCGGCTGCTGCGGCGCCCCCGGCGCCATCACCCGGGCCGTCGGCGCCGAGAACGCCTTCTCCGACACCCACGACGAGTGGCCGCAGATCAACTGGGAGACGGTCGCCGACCGCGACCCCGACGTCATCGTCCTGGGCGACCTGACCCGCGAGTCGCAGACGGCGGAGACCGCCGAGGCCAAGATCCGCTTCCTGGAGACCAACGCCGTCACCCGCAACCTCACCGCCGTGAAGAAGAAGCGGTACGTCCTGCTCAGCGGCCAGGCCATGAACCCGTCCATCCGCACGGTCGAGGGCATCGAACAGGTCGCCGCCGGACTGCGCTCGTTCGGGCTCGCCGGGTGAGGCTCCGCGACACGCTCGTGACGGCCGGCGGCCTGCTCCTCCTCGCCGTCTCCATCGCCGTCGCCGTGACGATCGGCCCGGCCGACATCTCCACCTCGGACGTGTGGGCGTCGGTCGCCGCCCGGCTCGGGGCGGGGGAGAGCCGGCTGGCCCCGCTGCGCGACGGCATCGTCTGGAACCTGCGGATGCCCCGGACCGTGCTCGCCGCCGTCTGCGGGGCGGGGCTCGCGCTGTGCGGGGCGGTGATGCAGTCGCTGCTGCGCAACCCGCTGGCGGATCCCTTCGTGCTGGGGGTGTCCTCGGGGGCCTCCACCGGCGCGGTCGCCGTGGTCGTGCTCGGCGTGGGCGGTGGCGCGGTGTCCCTGTCGGGGGGCGCGTTCGCCGGGGCGCTGGTGTCCTTCGGACTCGTCCTCCTGCTGAGCCACAGCCTCGGCGGCAGCACCGACCGCGTCGTCCTCTCCGGCGTCGCCGCGATGCAGCTGTTCTCCGCGCTGACCTCCTTCACCGTGCTCACCTCGGCCGACGCCGAGACCACCCGGGGCGTGCTGTTCTGGCTGCTCGGCTCGCTCGCCGGCGCCGACTGGACCGACGTGCTGCTGTGCGCGGGCGTCCTGGCGGCCGTACTCGGGGTCTGCCTCGGACACGCCCGCACCCTGGACGCGTTCGCCTTCGGCGAGGAGGCCGCGGCCTCGCTCGGCGTCCGCGTCGGCCGCGCCCGGCTGGTCCTGCTGTGCGCGACCGCGCTGCTCACCGCCGTCCTGGTCAGCTGCGCCGGGGCGATCGGCTTCGTCGGCCTGGTCCTCCCGCACGCGACGCGCGCCCTCACCGGCTCCGGCCATGCCCGTCTGCTGCCGGTCACCGCGCTGGCCGGGGCCGTCTTCCTGGTCTGGGTGGACACGGCCGCCCGTACCGTCCTCGACCCCCAGGAGGTGCCCGTGGGCGTCGTGACGTCCCTGATCGGCGTACCCGTCTTCGTGGGAGTGCTCCACCGAGGGAGGAGGAAGACGTGACGGACGCTCACGCCGACGCCGACGCCGACGCCGACGCCGACGCCGACGCCGACGCCGACGCCGACGCCGACGCCGACGCCGACGCTCACGCTCACGCCGACGCCGACGCCGACGCCGACGCCGGCACTGGCACCGCGCCGGACACGGCGTCCGGTCTGCGCGCGCGCCGCGTGACCCGCCGCGCCGACGGCCGGATCATCCTCGACGGCCTGACCCTCGCCCTCCGCCCCGGCGAGACGGTGGGCCTCATCGGTCCCAACGGGTCGGGCAAGTCGACCCTGCTGCGGCTGCTCGCCGGCGTCCTCGCCCCCACGGCCGGGGTCGTCACGCTGGACGGGCGGCCCCTGGCGCAGGTCGGCCGCCGCGCCACCGCCCGCCGTATCGCCACCGTCGAACAGCACGCCCACACGCAGACCGAGCTGACCGTCCGTGACGTCGTCGCCCTCGGCCGCATCCCGCACCGCCGGGCCTGGACGGCCGTCACGGCGGCGGACGCGCGGGCCGTGACCGAGGCCCTGGAGCGCACGGGCCTGGCCGGCCGGGCCGCCCAGTCCTGGCACACCCTGTCCGGCGGCGAACGCCAGCGCGCCCAGATCGCCCGCGCCCTCGCCCAGGAACCCCGCGAGCTGCTGCTCGACGAGCCGACCAACCACCTCGACATCCAGCACCAGCTCGATCTGCTGGACCTCGTCGCCGGCCTTCCCGTCACCACCGTGATCGCGCTGCACGACCTCAACCTCGCCGCCCTGTACGCCGACCGGCTGCTGGTGCTCCGGGAGGGACGCGCGGTCGCCGAGGGGACTCCGGGCGACGTCCTGACCGAGGAGCTGATCGAGGAGGTGTACGGCGTCCGCGCCGAGGTCACCACCGCGCACGGCCGTCCGGTGATCCGCTTCCTGCGCCGCGGCCCGCGGCCGCCGTCCCGGGAAGCTCCGCGGCGGGGTCAGTGACCGCTGCTCAGCGGGTGGCTGAAGCCCTGGGCGGAGATGAGGCGGGCGGCTTCGGTGAGTTCGGCGGCGAAGCGCTCCACGACCTCGTACGGGAAGCGGTGGCTGGGCCCGCTCACGGAGAGGGAGGCGACGACCGCCCCCGAGCGGCCGGTGACCGCAACGGCGACGGCGGTGAGCCCCTCGTCGAACTCGCTGCTGCTGACGGCGTAGCCGCGCTGGGCCGTCTCGGCCGCCCCGGCGCGCAGCCGGTCGGTGTGCGCCTCGCCGTACGGTGAGGCGAGGGCGACCCGGTGCAGAACGGCGTCGGAGGCGTCGCGCAGCAGGACCTTGGAGGAGGCGCCCGCCCACAGCGGCTGTTCGTCGCCGACGTCGACGACGTGGCGCAGGGGGTGGGGGCTCTCCTCGTGCGCGACGCAGACGCGCTGGACGTCACGGGCGACGAAGATGTTCACGGTCTCGCCGAGCCGGTCGGCGAGGTCGCGCATCACCTTGCGGGTCTCCCGCGGCACCTCCCACTGGCCGCGGGCGAGATACGCCCACCGCCACAGCCCGGGACCCGCCGTGTAACCGGAGGGGTGCGAGCCGAGCAGCCCGGTCTCCTCCAGGGTCTGCACCAGCCGCAGCGCGGTGGTCTTCGCCAGCCCCGTGGCCTGAGTGATCTCGCGCAGGGTGACGACCGGCCGGTCCTCCCTCAGCAGGTTGAGGATGTCGACGGCCCGGCGCACACTGCGCACGCCGGTGCCCGGCTGCTCCCGCTCGTCCTCGGCCCGCGCCGTCTCGCCGCCGCCCACCCGTCGTCTCCCTGCTCGTGCCGCCCGTCGCGGACCCCGCCGGCCATGACCGCAGTCCGCTCTGCGGACCACGGTAACCGCAACGACGGAAGCGGCGTACCGGAACCGGGAAGGGCGGCCCCACCTCCTTTCCTGGTGCCGTGCACCGGTCTCCGTGGTCCACTCAGTGGACAGTCTCCCGGCGGGGTCTCCCCCCTGCGGCCGGGGCGGCAGGCCGGTGGAAAGCGACAGTCCGCCGGTGGTGAAGGGAGGGAAAGGCCGCGCTGCCTGCCTTCGTTACCGGCCGACGGGGGCCGTCGCGGGCGGAGTGTCCTTGTCCGGTGCCCCACCCTCCTCTACTGTGACCGTACAGTGGACCTTTCGATCCGCCTAGTGGTCAGCTTGGAGCTCCAGTGACAGCAGCAGTTCTCACGGCGACGGACGGGCCGGCGGCGGCCGGTCGCGGGGCCGGTCGCGAGGCCGGTCGCGGGGCCGGTCGCGGGGCCGGTCGCGAGGCCGGTCGCGGGGCCGGCGCCGGCCCGGCCGGACGCGCCGGCCGAACCCGGATCAGCGTCGGGAGGACGCATGCGTAAGTCGATCGCCACCGTCTGCCTCAGCGGCACGCTCACCGAGAAGCTCACGGCCGCCGCGCGGGCCGGCTTCGACGGAGTCGAGATCTTCGAGAACGACCTGGTCGCCGCCCCCCTCACCCCCGAGGAGATCCGCGCCCGCTGCGCCGACCTCGGCCTGGGCATCGACCTCTACCAGCCGATGCGCGACATCGAGGGCGTCCCCGAAGAGGTCTTCGACCGCAACCTGCGACGCGCCCGGCACAAGTTCGACCTGATGCGCAGGCTCGGCGCCGACACCGTCCTGGTCTGCTCGAACGTCTCGCCGCAGACCCTCGCCGACGACTCCCTGGCCGCCCGGCAGCTCGGCCGGCTCGCCGACCTCGCCCAGGACTTCGGCATCCGCGTCGCCTACGAGGCGCTCGCGTGGGGACGGCACGTCAGCACCTACGACCACGCCTGGCGCATCGTGGAACAGGCCGGCCACCCCGCACTCGGCGTGTGCCTGGACAGCTTCCACATCCTCTCCCGGGGCTCGGACCCCCGGGGCATCGAGGACATCCCCGGCGAGAAGATCTTCTTCCTGCAACTCGCCGACGCCCCCCTGATGGCGATGGACGTCCTCCAGTGGAGCCGCCACTACCGCTGCTTCCCCGGCCAGGGCGGCTTCGACGTCACCGGTCTCGTCCGCCACGTCCTGAACACCGGCTACGACGGCCCGCTCTCCCTCGAGGTCTTCAACGACGTCTTCCGCCAGGCCGACGCGGGCCGTACGGCGGTGGACGGACTGCGGTCGCTGCTCGCCCTGGAGGAGAACGCCGGCGTCTCCCCCCTGCCCGCCCCCGTCGTCCCCTCCGGAGTGGCCTTCGCGGAACTGGCCGCCGGCGACCCCGAGCCCGTCGGCGAGCTGCTCACCGCACTCGGCTTCGCCCGCACCGGCCGCCACCGCGGCAAACCCGTCGAGCTGTGGCAGCAGGGCGCCGCCCGCGTCCTGGTCAACACCGGCACCTCGACGCGCCGCGCGGGAACCACCCTCGCCGCCATCGGACTGGAGACCCCCGACCCGCCGGCCGCGGCACGGCGCGCCGAGGCCCTCCTCGCGCCCGCGCTCCCCAAGCGGCGCGCGGTCCACGACGTCCCCCTGGAATCCATCGCCGCACCGGACGGCACCGAACTGCTCCACTGCGCCACCGGCCGGCCCGGACTGCCCAGCTGGACCGACGACTTCGAGCCGCTCCGCGACGCCCCGAGCCCGGCCGGCGGCATCACCGGCATCGACCACCTCGCCCTCACCCAGCCCTGGCACCACTTCGACGAGGCGGTCCTCTTCCACCGCGCCGTCCTGGGGCTGCGGCCGCACGACACCGTCGACCTCGCCGACCCCTACGGCCTCTTCCGCAGCCGCGCCCTCACCGCCCCGCACGGCGGACCCAGGATCGTCCTCAACCTCGCCCCCGGACCGGACGACGCGGGCGGAAGCCGGGCCCAGCACGTGGCCTTCGCCGTCGAGGACATCGTGACCACGGCGCGCCGCGTCCGGGAGGAGGGCGCCGAACTCCTGCGGATCCCGGCGAACTACTACGACGACCTCCAGGCACGGTACGAGCTCCCCGAGGACGAACTGGAGACGTACCGCGACCTCGGCATCCTGTACGACCGCGACGAGCGCGGCGGCGAGTTCCGGCACTGCTACACGGCGACCGTCGGCCACGTCTTCCTCGAACTCGTGCAGCGCTCCGGCGGCTACGGCGGATACGGCGCGGCCAACGCCCCGGTCCGCCTCGCCGCCCAGCGGAGGTAGCCGGGGCACAGGGTGTCACTGGTGATCCTTAAGGTGTAGGGCGTGGACCGGTCCCGCCGCCACCGCAGACGCGGCGCCCGGGACCGGACCACGGACACCGTTCCCGCACCGTGAGGAAGTCACCGGTCATGTTCCAGGAGACCCCGATCTACGCCCGCCTCATCACCGAGCGGGGAGACGTGCCCGACCAGGTGCGCCGCGACGCCGAGCGCATCCACCGCGATCTGGCACGTGTCCTCACTCCGGGCCCCCCGTCGTTCCCCCCGGCGCCGTACAGAGGGTGACGGCCGCTCACCGGTGAACCCGGACCGCGGCGCACGATGCGCGGCGCCGCGTCCCCGGTGGGCGGCCCCGGGCGGCCCGATCACAGGGCCCGGGCGACGAGCAGGGCGACGTCGTCGTGGTCGTCGGGGTGGCGCAGGCCGTGGAGCAGGAGGTCGCAGGTCTCCTCCAGCCGCCGGTGCGGTTCGTCGAGGAACCCGAGCATGGTGTCGAGGCGGTCGTCGATGGGATGGCTGCGGGTCTCGACGAGGCCGTCGGTGTAGAGGACCAGCAGATCGCCGGGGTCGAGGACGACCGTCGTCGTCTCGAAGGGGACGCCTCCCACACCCAGCGGGGCGCCGGAGGGCAGGTCGAGCAGCCGGGGTTCACGGCCGGGCCCGGACAGCGCGGGCGGCATGTGGCCGGCGTTGGCGATCCGGCACTCCCGGGTGCGCGGGTCGAACACGGCGTACAGGCAGGTGACGATGTAGTGCTCCAGATCGCAGGTGATCTTGTCCAGGTGCTGGAGCACGGCGGCCGGATCGAGGTCGAGGTCCGCGTAGGCGCAGGTGGCGGTGCGCAGCCGGCCCATGGTGGCGGCGGCGTCGATGCCGTTGCCCATGACGTCCCCGACGACCAGGGCGGTCTTGTCGCCGGTCAGGGGGATCACGTCGTACCAGTCGCCGCCGACCTCGCTGGTGGCCTGCGCGGGCTGGTAGCGGGAGGCGAGCTCCAGACCGGTGTGCCGGGGCGCGTGGTCGGGCAGCAGGCTGCGCTGCAGGGTGAGGGAGGTGTTGCGCACGCTCTGGAACCAGCGGGCGTTGTCGATGGCCACGGCGGCACGCCCGGCCAGCTCGGCGGCCAGCACGACGTCGTCCTCGTCGAACGGCAGCGGGTTGCGGGTGCGCTTGAGATCGAGGGCGCCGAGCACCTCGCCATGGGCGATCAACGGCACGGCGAGGTAGGAGTGGACACCGGCCCGGGCCAGCAGTGAACCGCCCTCGGCGTCCCGGGCGATGCGCGGCAGGTCCCGCTCGCCGACGTGGCGCACCAGGACCGGCCGGCCGGTGTGGACGCACAGGGTGACCAGGCGGTCGCCGTCGTAGGCCGTCAGGTCGCCGGGAGGGTCGGCGGCGCGCAGGGCCACCGTCGGGTGGTCCGCCTTGAGCGCGAGGGCACGGAAGAGCTCGGGGCCGTTGTCCGGACGGCGCGGGCGCCGGCAGGCCAGGGCCGAGTCGAGGACGTCCACGGCGACCACGTCGGCGAGCTGGGGAACCGCGATCTCGGCCAGTTCACGGGCGGTCTCCTCCACCTCCAGCGTGGTGCCGACGCGGGCGGAGGCGTCGGCGATGAGCGCGAGGCGGCGCCGGGCCCGGTCGGCCTCGGCGGCCGCGCGGTGCCGTTCGGTGACGTCGACGACCGACAGGGCCGCGCCCAGGACCCGCCCGCCGGGATCCTCCAGCCGGTAGAAGGACAGCGACCAGGCGTGCTCGTGGTCCGGGTCGGCCGGGGGACGGCCCACGTGGTACTGGTCGAGGAGCGGGGTGCCGGTGGTGAGGACCTGCCGCAGCGCCGACTCGATGGTCTGGACGTCGGACAGCGTCAGGGTCTCCCGCAGCAGACGGCCGACGTGGTCCTCGGCGGGGATGCCGTCGATGCGCTCCAGCGCCGGGTTGACCAGCAGGTACCGCAGGTCGGGGTCGAGCAGCGCCAGCCCGATCGGGGACTGGTCGATCAGCCGCTCGCACAGCGCCAGATCGGTCTCCACCCGCTGGAGCAGGCAGTGGTCGGCCGCGATGCCCAGGGCGTAGACGTCACCGAGATCGTTCTGGAGCCGCATGTTGCGGAACTCCATCAGACGGCTGCTGCCGTCCTTGTGCCGGACGGGGAAGGCGCCGCCCCAGCTCCGGCCCGTCTCCAGCACCTCCGTGAACAGCTTCACGACGGCCTTCAGATGCTCGGGGTGGATGATCAGCCGGGCCGCGTACTGGCCGAGCGCCTCCTCGGCGCTGTAGCCGATCAGCTCCTCCGCCTGCGGAGTCCAGAACACGATGCGGCCCTCGGTGTCGAGGACCATCGCGGCCACGCTCAGCACGTCCAGCAGACCGGTGGACGCGGGCCCCTCCGGACGGTACCCGTCACCGTCCGACCGGAAGGAGTCGTCGGCTGTCATCCGGCATCGACCTCCACCGCTCGGCGGGACAAGGTGCCCTCCTCCGGCATCGGCGCCCCACCCGGATTCCGACCACCGGTACCTCCATGCTGCCCCCCACGGGCGGCGTCCCCAAACGCAACGGTTCGCCAGGACACCTCCCGTTGTTCCGAAATGCGACGGAATCGTGCACTTCTGCCGGACACGCAGGAACATGGTCGTGTGGAGGACGGCACCCGCACGGACCGGACGGCACCCGTGGAACCCGCGTCGCGGGATTCCGGCGGGCCGGCGTCCGCGGCACCGCGCGACCTCCTCGACGCGTCCACCGACGCGGCGGCGGTGGTGTCCGCGGACGGCCTGGTGGTGGGCTGGACGCCGGGCGCCGAGGAACTCCTCGGCCACCCGGCGTCCGACACGGTCGGCGGATCCGCGGCCCGCCTGGTGGCGATGCCGGACGACCCGGCCCGGGTGGCCGCCGTCGCGCAGCGGTGCCGCGCCGGACTGGGCTGGAGCGGCCTCGTCCCGCTGCGGCACCGCGACGGCCGCTCCGTCGACGTGGACCTGCGGGTCTCCGCGTCCTTCCGGATCGGCGACGACGAGTGCTTCCTGCTCTCGGCGCGCCCACGGCGGCAGGAGTGGACGGTGGGCCGGTCCGTGCTCGACGGCTTCCTGACCCGCTCCCCGGTCGGCATGGCGGTGATGGACCGGGACCTGCGCTTCGTGTGGGTGAACGACACCCTGGAACGCATCGGCGGAGTGCCGCGCGAACAGCGGCTGGGACGCCGGCTGAGCGACCTCCTGCCCGGGCTGCGGACCGACGCCCTCGAAGAACTCATGCGCACGGTCCTGAGCACCAAGGCCCCCGTCACCGACTACGAGTTCGTCGGGTGGAGCTGGGCCGACCCGCACCGCCGGCACGCCTACTCCATGTCCTTCTTCCCCCTGGTGGACGCCGACGAGGCCGTCACCGGTGTCTGCTACCTCGTCCTGGACGTCACCGAGCGGTGGAGCGCCCGACAGCTGCTGTCGCTGGTCAACGAGGCCGGCACCAGCGTGGGCACGACCCTGGACGTGATGCGCACCGCCCAGGAACTCGCCGACTTCTCCGTTCCCCGCTTCGCCGACTTCGTCGTCGTCGACCTGCTGGAGGCGGTCCTGAGCACCGAGGGGCACGGCGCGTGGCTGATGGACGCCGGACCGGCCCCCGCCCGGCCGGTACTGCGCCGCGCCGGAATGAGCTCGGTGCGCGAGGGCTGCCCGGAGGCCGTGGCCCGGGTCGGTGAGCGGGCGGGCTTCCTCCCCCCGCCGTACGACGCGGACTTCCTCGTCCACGGCGAGCCGCTCCTGCTGCCCGTCCTCGACGCGTCCGACGCCCTGTGGGTCACCGAGCAGCCCGAACGGGCGGCGACCATCCGGGAGTTCGGGCTGCACTCCCTCATCTCGGTACCGATGCGGGCACGGAACACCGTCCTGGGCCTCACCACGTTCATACGGTCGCTCAACCCGGTGTCGTTCCGGCCCGACGACCTGCTGCTGGCGCGGGAGCTGGTGGCGCGGGCGGCGCTGTGCGTGGACAACGCCCGCCGCTACACCCGCGAACACTCGGCGGCGGTCACCCTCCAGCGCAGCCTGCTGCCCCACGCCCTGTCCGGCGGCACCGCGCTGGAGGTGGCCTCCTCGTACCTCCCGGCGGACGCGACGGGCGGAGTGGGCGGCGACTGGTTCGACGTGATCCCCCTGTCCGGGGCGCGCGTGGGCCTGGTCGTCGGCGACGTGGTGGGGCACGGCATCACCGCCGCGGCGACCATGGGCCGGCTGCGCACCGCGGTGCAGACCCTCGCCGACATGGAGCTGCCCCCCGACGAACTCCTGGCCCACCTCGACGACCTCGTGCTCCGGCTGAGCGCGGAGCGCACCGACGACGAGACGGCCCGGCGCACCACGGCCGCCTTCCTCGGGGCGACCTGTCTGTACGCCGTCTACGACCCCGCCACCCGGCGGTGCACGATGGCCCGGGCCGGACACCCGCCGCCCGTCGTCGTCGCCCCCGACGGGCGGGTGTCGTTCCCCGAGCCCCCGGCCGGCCCTCCGCTCGGGCTGGGCGGGATGGCGTTCGAGGCCGGCGAGATCGAGCTCGCCGAGGACAGCCTGATCGGCCTGTACACGGACGGGCTCGTCCGGGGGTGCGACGGCGACATCGAGCGGGGCATGGCCCGGCTCGGCGAGGTGCTGGCCCGCTCCGACACCGACCTGGACAGCCTGTGTTGCTCCGCGGTGCGGCACCTCGTGACCCAGCCGCAACCCGACGACATCGCCCTGCTCCTGGCCCGCACCCACGCGCTGGGCGCCGACCGGATCGCCTGCTGGGACGTGCCCGTGGACCCGGCCGCCGTCGGCGACGTCCGGGCCTGCGCCACCCGTCAGGTGGCGGCCTGGGGGCTGGACGAACTGGCCATGACAACGGAGCTCATCGTGAGCGAGCTGGTCACCAACGCCATCCGCCACGCCGCACCACCCGTACGGCTGCGCCTGCTCCGCGACGGGCACCTGACCTGCGAGGTCGCCGACGCCAGCAGCACCGCCCCGCGCCTGAGGCACGCCCGCAGCACGGACGAGGGGGGTCGCGGCCTGTTCCTGGTGGCGCAGCTCGCCCATCGGTGGGGCGCCCGGTACACGGCCGACGGGAAGATCATCTGGGCGGAGCAGGAGATCCTCTGACCGTGACGGCGGGTGCCGTAGCCGTCAGGGGCGCCTCGGGACCTCCTCCGGGCTGCTGCGCTGTGCCGGAGCCAGGGCACGGCGCCCGCGCGCGGATCCGCTCGCCGCCGTGCCCGTCCCCGGGCGCAGGCACTCGATCAGGTAGTCACCCGTGTCCGGGTCGAGGGTCACCCCGTGGGTCTCACTGCGGAAGCCGGGGAAGCGGCGGTCGAAGGACTCCAGGGCGCCGAGGTAGCGCAGCAGCGGGCCGTCGGCGGCACCGACGCTCTCACCGGGCATCAGCACGGGGATGCCGGGCGGGGTGACGGTGACCATGGCGGCGGCCACCCTGCCGGGCGCGTCGGCCAGCCGTACCCGCTCCGTGCCGCCGCGGATCAGCTGCTGGTAGCAGTGCTGGGGCGGGGCGACCGGCTCCGGCAGCTGCCGGAAGGCCGTGTCCAGCAGGTCCACGAGGCCGGCCGCGCGCAGGTGGCCGTGCATCTCCCGGCACAGCGCGGGCAGGGTCAGGCCGGTGTACCGTCCGGGGTGCTCGGCGACCAGCGCGGGCAGCACGCGGTCGAGCGGCGCGTCCTGGTCGTGGAGGGCCTTGAAGTCCAGGAGGGCGTCGAGGAGCGTGCCCCACTTGCCCTTCGTGATGCCCATGGAGAACAGCACCAGCGCGGTGTAGCTGTCGGTCTTCTCCACGACGATCCCGCGCGCCGCCAGGTACGCGGTGAGCACCCGCGCCGGGATGCCCAGGTCGGCCGTCGCGCCCGTGGCGTCGATGCCCGGGCAGGTCAGGGTGACCTTGACCGGATCGAGCATGCAGTAGCCGTCGGTCAGTCCCGGGAAGCCGTGCCAGTCGGCGCCGGGCTCCAGGTGCCAGCAGGCCGGCTCGCCGGCCAGCAGACCGGCCGGCGCCTCCTCGAACGGCAGCCGCGCGCCGTCGGCCGGGTCGGTGACGGTCTCGGGCTGCCACACGCCGAAGAACCACGGCGGCCGGTCGCCCGCCTCCTCGACGCGGCGCCGGATGCGCACCATCTCCTGACGGAACCGGACCGCCTCGGTGACGGCCTCGTCGAGCAGCCAGCGGCCCTGCGGCCCGTCCATCATCGCGGTGGCCACGTCCAGCGAGGCGATCATCGGATACAGCGGCGAGGTGGTGCCGTGCATCATCAGCGCCTCGTTGAACCGGTCGTGCTCGACGGGCGCCCTCGGGGCGGGCCTGACGTGCACCATGGCGCTCTGCGAGAGTGCGGCCAGGAGCTTGTGCGTGGACTGGGTCGCGAACACCGTCGGGCGGTCCGGGCCGGGGACGGTGTCCTCGTCGACCGACATGCCGTAGCGGCCCGCGTAGAGCGGGTGGAAGCGGGCGTACGCGAACCACGCCTCGTCGAAGTGCAGCCGGGGCGTACTGGCGGCGAAGGCGCGGGCGGCCGCGGAGGCGTCGTAACACAGGCCGTCGTAGGTGGAGTTGGTGAAGACGGCGTACTGGGCGTCGGGGGAGAGGGCCTGCCGGGTGAGGGGGTTGGCGGCGATCCGGGCGGCGATCGAGTCCGCCGCGAGTTCCGCCGGGGGCAGCGGCCCGGCGAGGCCGTAGCCGTTGCGGGTGGGGATCAGGTAGACCGGGCGCGCGCCGGAGACGACCAGGCCGTGCAGCACCGACTTGTGGCAGTTGCGGTCCACCAGGGCGATCTCGTCGCGGGTGGCGCTGAAGTGGCCGACCACGCGGTTGCAGGTGGAGTCGCCGTGCAGCACGAAGTAGGTGAGGTCGGCGCCGAAGACCCGGGCGGCGTTGCGCTCGGCCTCGCCGATCGGGCCGGTGTGCTCGAACAGCGAGCCGAGCTCCCCGACGGAGATCGACAGGTCGCTGCGGAGCAGCCGTTCCCCGAAGTAGTCGTGGAAGGCCCGCCCCGCCGGCGACTTCAGCAGCGCGACGCCGCCGGAGTGGGCCGGGGTGTGCCAGGAGTACTCGTGCGCGTCGTGGAAGCGGCGCAGTGCCCGGAAGAACGGCGGCAGGACGGCTTCCCGGTAGGTGCGGGCTGCGGCGGTGATCCGGCCCGCGACGAAGGCCGGAGTGTCCTCCAGCGGCCAGACGTACCCCACGACCGACTCCGCCACCCACAGCGGCAGGTCGCGTACGCCGTCGCCGGTCAGGACCAGGAAGACCGGCAGGTCCTGGAAGCGCCGGCCGAGGGAGCGCAGCACCGCGGCGCCGCCGGGCTCCCGGTCCCCGTCCGTACCGCCGGGCTCCCGGTCCCCGTCCGTACCGCCGGGCTCCCGGTCCCCGTCCGTACCGCCGGGCTCCCGGTCCCCGTCCGCGCCGCCGGGCAGTTCCCAGGCGACCAGCGCCGCGGCCAGTCCCGCCTCCGTCCGCAGCACCGCCTCGGCGTCGGCGGCGTCCCCCGCCCACCGCACCCCGAACCCGCGTGCCTCGATCACCTCACGGATCCGCGCCCACTGCTCGGCGCGGGCGCCCTCGCCCCCCGGACGCTCCCGCACCGCCACCAGAATCGAGCTGTCCGCCATGTGGCTCCCTCCCCGGGCGGTCCCGCGCCACCCCGGGTCAGTCTCCGCGCGGTCACGGCGGGGCCCGGGAGCACAGCGGGTAAACCACCCGCAGGACGGAACGGCGGGAAGTGTGCGCGGCCACGGGGGGCGGCGGCCGCACCTGTTCCTCCGGGTGCCGCGGACTCGGGTCCAGGGCGTCGTCCACGGCCCGCTCGCCCGGGTCATGGGCGCGTCGAGTACGTCGACTACCAGAGGTGCGGCCCCGCGGACCGGGATCCATCGCGATCAATCACGAATCGGTAGAAATGCGGGCGAATGGTGCATATGTGGTGCGGTGGGGGTACCCGAACTTCCCCTGTACCGGCTGAAGACTGCGGAGGTGAGGGAAGTGACCACGTCGCCCAGGTCGTCGATGGAGACCCATCCCGACATCATCGCCATGCGCGACCGTCACGAGATGGCGGAACGCCTCACCAGTACCCCCAGGGCGCAGGCCGTGGAGGCCTGCGCCCTGATCACCGGCGTGTACCTCGCGGCCTCCCCGTGGATCGCCGGGTTCAGCGACCTGTCGACGCTGGCGGTGAACAACCTGATCGTCGGCATCGCCTACGCGCTGCTGATGAGCGGCGGCTTCGGCCGCGCGTACGAGCGCACCCACAGCATGGCGTGGGCGGCGTGCGCGCTCGCCGTGTGGACCATCGTCTCGCCCTGGGTCGTCGCGGGTGACGTCAGCACCACCAGGACCGTCGTGAACAACGTCATCGTCGGTGTCGTCGCCCTGCTGCTCGCTCTGGCGGCCAGCGCCGGCGCCCAGGCGGAGCGGTCCTCGCAGGGCAGGCGCGGCACCTGACGGCAGGTGCGGCACCTGACGGAACGGTCCGGTCCGGCTCGGCGCGGCGCCGCCCGCCGGCCGGACACGGTCCGGTTTCGCCCGGCGCCGTGACGACTCAGGGGCGTACGCCCCGCATGAGGTTGGCCACCAGGCTCACCGCGAACTCCTCCGTCACGGGCAGGCTGGGCATCAGCAGCCGGTGGTAGCAGGCGCCCCAGAGCTGGTCGACCAGGACCTCGGGATCGACGTCGGCGCGCAACTGGCCCCGTGACCGGGCCTCTCGCATCGTACGGACCGCCAGTTCGCGGCGCGGGCCGGCGTAGCGCTGCACCAGGGCGGCGGCCAGGTCGGGGTCGGTCTGCGCCTGGCCGATCAGCTCGGCGATCACCTGCCCGGCGGGCGTTTCGGTGACGACGTGGACGAACGCGCGGAGCTGCGCCGTCAGGTCGGCCTCGATGTCCCCGGTGTCCGGGAAGGTCAGCGCGGACTCCACCGCGTGGAAGTAGCCGTCGAGGGCGAGCGCCCCCTTGGAGGGCCACCACTTGTAGATCGTCGTCTTGCTGACACCGGCCTCCTCGGCGACCGCCTCGATCGTGAAGGCGCCCATGCCCCCGCGCAGGAGCAGGGTACCGGCCGCGTCGAGGGTGGCGGCCCGCACCTCGGCGGCCGGGCGTCGGCCCCGGCCGCGCCGGAGCCGCGGGGCCTGTTCCCGGTCCGGCCGCGCCGGCGGGTCCGGCCGCTCCGGCGACTCCGTCCGTCGTTCCGTCGGCTCCGGCATGTGTCGGCCTTCCCGTGGTGAGCGTCCGGCCCTCGTGCGGTGAGGGCAGTGTCGTCAGCCTTGCATATGGACGCGGCGTTCACAAAGTGGTTATATGAACGGCACGTCCATAAGACTGCGGAGGCAGCATCATGTCCGACACCACCACACGCGTCGCCCTCGTCACCGGAGCCTCCGGCGGCATCGGCCGCGCCGTGGCCCACCGCCTGGCTGCCGACGGCATGGCCGTCGGTGTGCACTACGCGGGCAACCGGGCCGCGGCCGACGAGACCGTCGCCGCGATCGAGCGGAGCGGCGGCCGGGCGGTCGCGGTCACCGGCGACGTCGCCGACGAGACCGCCATGGGCGAGGCCTTCGACCAGGTGGAGAAGGCCTTCGGCGGGATCGACGTCGTGGTCCACACCGCCGGCGTCATGCTGCTGGGGCCGGTCGCCGAGTTCGATCTCGACACGTTCGACCGGATGGCGCGGACCAACATCCGCGGCACGTTCGTCGTCGCCCAGCAGGCGGCCCGCCGGGTCCGCGACGGCGGCGCCGTCGTCACCTTCTCCACCTCGGTGACCCGGCTCGCCTTCCCCGCCTACGCCGCCTACGCCGCGACCAAGGGCGCCGTCGAGGCGATGACGATGGTGCTCGCCCGCGAGATGCGCGGCCGCGACATCACCGTGAACGCCGTCGCGCCCGGGCCCACGGCCACGCCCCTCTTCCTGGAGGGCAAGGACCAGGAGGCCGTCGACCGCCTCGCCGCGCAGCCCCCGCTGGAGCGCCTCGGCCGGCCGGAGGACATCGCCGAGACCGTCGCCTTCCTGGCCGGCCCGGGACGCTGGGTCAACGGCCAGGTCCTGTTCGCCAACGGGGGCATCGCCTGACCGGCCGAGGGGCGCCCGGGACTCCCGGGGCGGTCGCGCGAGCCAGGGGCGGTCGTACGAGAGCCGTCAGGGCGTCGTACGAGAACCGTCAGGGGCAGTCGTACGAGAAGCGGACCTCGGCCGCGCGCCGGACGGGGGAGAGCACGCGCAGCTCCGCCGCGGCGGTGAAGCGGCCCTGCCCCTGGAAGGTCCAGAGCAGGTGCAGCCGGGTGTGCCGGGTCCCCCGGGCGACGGTGGCGTGGAGCACGTCCGAGGCCGTGCCGTCGTTGCGCACCCACCGGTAGGAGAACGTGCCGGGCCCGCCGTCCGTGCGGACGACCGCGACCACGTCGGCGGTCCCGTCGCAGCCCGCGCTCTGCCGTGCCGCCGTCACCGTCACCTCGCGCACGGCGACGGGACCCGCCGACTGCTGCCGCCAGAGCACGAAGGCGAGGGCGGCGGCCAGTACGAGAGCGGGCAGCGCGTGGCGGCGGAGGCGCCGGCACGGCGGTTCGGGCGGCGCCGGCGGCGCCGCGGGAAGCGCCGCCCGCGGGCCACGGGCCAGGGCGGCGGTCACCCCCGGGCCGAAGCGCAGGAGGGTCCGGTCCGCGTCCCGGGGCGCCGTCGGACCCGCCTGCGGCACCGGCACCGGCACCGCCGCGTGGGTCCCCGAGTCCGGTCCGGGCCGTCGGAACCAGTGGTCTGCCAGCACGGTGGCGCTGTAGCCGTCGTCGTCGGAGGCGGCGTCGGCGGCCACGGTCATGGCGTCGGGAGCGGGTGCGGGTGCGGGTGCGGTCCGGGGGTCGGGGGGCGGGTCGTGGGGTGGTGTGGTCATCGGATCTCGCATTGCCGTGTCGGGAGCTGCTGTGTGACGCCGCCGTCGGCGGAGGCGGGGCTGCTCGTGGCCTGGACGGCCCAGTAGCAGCCGGTGCCCTGGAAGGAGTGGTCGACGGTGAGCGTGTACCGCGTGGCGCCGTCGCGCCGCACCGTCGTGGCCTGCCCGTCGCCGGTGCCCGGCTGACCGCCGGTGTCCCCCGTGAACCAGCCGACGGTCACGGAGACGGGCCCGGGCCCGTCCGTGAAGACGGTGATCGTCGCCGTCGCCGTGGCCGGGCCCGTCTGCCGGAAGTCGGAGACCGCGATGTCCTTGACCGCGGGCGGCGCGGGCGACGTGGGCGGGGCGGAGGTGCCCGTCGTGGCGGTGGGAGAGCCGGGCGCCGTGGGAGCCCCGGTCGTCGTCCCCGTGCCGGGTGCCGTCGGGGACGGAGGGGACGAGGAGGCGGCGGGCGCCGGGGAGGGGCCGTGGCCGGGGGCGCCGGACGACGGGCCGACGGAGGCCGGGGGAGTGGCCCCGGCGGCCTCCGTCGCGTCCGTCGCGGGCGAGGGCGCCGGGCTCGACGGCACCGTGCCCGCGCCGGGGCCCGCGCCCGTGTCCGGCGTGGCGCTCGTGGTGGCGACGGCCCGCGCGGCCCGCCCGGCGTCCACCGCGCCGCCCTGACGGATGTCCTCGGCCGACAGGACCGCGACGAGCGCGGCGGCCGCCGACACCGCCACCCCCGGCCACGTGGGCCGCCACGGACGCAGCCGGCCCCCGACCGTGCCTTCGCCGAGCACCGTACGGGCCGTGTCGGGGGTGGAGCGGGGCGCCTCCCGGGCGGCGGACGGCAGCAGGAACAGCAGCAGGGCCGCGACGGCGGCCAGTCGCCCGCGCCCGCGCTCCTCCCAGTCACCGCCGTAGGACGCCACGGCCACCGCCTCCAGGTCCGCGACGAACGACGCCGCGTCCGGGGGACGGTCCGCCGCCGCCTTGGCGAGCCCCCGCCGGACCAGCGGGCGCACCGCCTCGGGCACGTCCTCGACGGGCACGGCCCCCTGCACGTGCTGGAGCGCCAGCTCGGCCAGGTTGCCGCCCGGGAACGGCTTTCGGCCCGTCAGGCACTCGACGAAGGTCGCGGTCGCGGCGTACACGTCGGTGGCGGGCGAGGCCGGCGCGCCGGTCCACTGCTCCGGCGCCATGTAGGCGGGGGTTCCGGCGATGCCCGCCCGCAGGCCCGCCTCCACGGCGATGCCGAAGTCGACGAGCTTGGACAGCCCCGCCCGGGAGACCAGGACGTTCTCCGGCTTGTAGTCCCGGTGCACCACACCGACCCGGTGCGCGTCGGCCAGACCGAGCAGGGAGCCCTTGAGGACGACCAGCGCGGCCTCGGGCGACAGGGCGCCCTCCCGGACGAGCAGGGTCCGCAGGGAGATCCCGTCGACCAGCTCCATCACGATGGCCGCACCGTCCGCCGCCTCGACGTACTCGTAGAGACCGGCCACGTACGGGCTGTGCAGCCCGCCGAGGAGTTCCGCCTCCGCGCGGAAGCCGTGCACGAAGTCCGGTCGCGTCCGCAGCGACTCGCCGAGGTACTTGACGGCGACCGGCACCCCCGTCCGCTCGTGCACGGCCGAGACCACGCGGCCGCCCGCTCCGGAGCCGAGCTCGAACGACTCGGAGTATCCCGGTACCGCCCATGCGCTCATCGCCGTCCCCCCAGCCGTGCCAGGCCGCCGGTCCGCCGTGCCGGACCGTCGGGTCACGCGGACTGAGACACCGCCTCGGGCCGCTCCGGTTGCGGGGGGCGGCCGGGGATCAGTCGACCGGCCAGGTGTGCACGGGGGCGTTGAGGTGCATGTAGTCGATGTAGAGCTGCGTCATCCTGCGCAGCGCCTCGTGGCGGCCGGGACGCGCGGCGGCGGACAGGTGACGGAACATCTCCTTCTGCCAGAGCGCCCCGTTGCGGCCGGTGACGCATCGCTGCTCGATGACGCCGAGCAGCGGCTCCCGCCAGGTGTCGTCCATGCCGGAGTGCTCCAGCCCGCGGTGCGCCAGCGGCAGCAGACGCCGCAGGACGAGCTCGGGCACCGGCACCTCGCCCATCCCGGGCCAGTACAGCCGTGCCTCGATGCCCTGCCGCGCCGCCGTGTGCAGGTTGTCGGCGGCGGCCGAGAAGGACATCCGCGACCACACCGGCCGCTCCTCCTCCACCAGGGCGCGGGTGAGGCCGTAGTAGAAGGCGCCGTTGGCGAGGGTGTCGGCGACGGTCGGGCCGGCGGGCAGCACCCGGTTCTCCACCCGCAGGTGCGGGGTGTCGTGGGCGATGGCGTAGACCGGGCGGTTCCAGCGGTAGATGGTGCCGTTGTGCAGGGTGAGCTCGGCGAGTTCGGGGACGTCGCCCCGGTCCAGGGTCTGCCGGGGGTCCTGCTCGTCGCACAGGGGCAGCAGCGCCGGGAAGTAGCGCAGGTTCTCCTCGAACAGGTCGAAGACGCTGTTGATCCACCGCTCCCCGAACCACACCCGCGGCCGGACCCCCTGCACCTTGATCTCCTGCGGGCGGGTGTCGGTCGCCTGCTCGAACAGCGGGATCCGCGTCTCGTGCCACAGCTCCTTGCCGAACAGGAAGGGCGAGTTGGCCGCCAGGGCCACCTGGACCCCGGCGACGGCCTGCGCCGCGTTCCAGTAGCCGGGGAACTCCTCCGGGGAGACCTGGAGGTGGAACTGGGTGCTGGTGCAGGCGGCCTCCGGAGTGATCGTGTCCGCGTAGGTCCGCAGCCGGTCGACGCCGTCCACCTCGATGTGCAGGTCCTCGCCGCGGGCCGCGAACACCTGGTCGTTGAGCAGACGGTAGCGCGGGTTCTCGGACAACGAGCCCTCACCGATGTCCTCCTGGCGCAGGGTGGGCAGGATGCCGATCATGATCAGACGGGCGCCGACCGACCGGGCGCGCCGGTCGGCGTGGTTCAGCGCCGCGCGGATCTCGGACTCCCACGCGTCGGGGCCGCCCTCCGTCAGCCGGCGCGGCGGAACATTGATCTCGAGGTTGAACCGGCCCAGCTCGGTCGACCAGGCGGGGTCCGCGATCGCCTCCAGCACATCGTTGTTGCGCATCGCCGGCTCGGCCGCGCCGTCCACCAGATTCAGCTCGATCTCCAGCCCCACCTGCGGCCGTTCGGACTCGAACCGTGCCTCGCGCAGCATCTGGGCGAACGCGTCGAGGCACTCCTGCATCTTGATGCGGTACCGGCGGCGGTCCTCGCGGGTGAAGACCATCGCCGGGACGTCCCGTCCCATCGGCCCTCCCGGTCGCCCTCCTCGGACACCCCTGCCTCAAGCGTCGCACCACCGTGCGGCCCCCACCACGCGGGCCGAAGCCGGGCCGACGGGCGGCACCGGCGCTCTGCGCCCCCCGCCCGGGCGGGCGTCACCTCCGCGCCGGCCCCGTCAGCTCCAGCCGAAACGCCGGTCCACGACCGCCGCGAACTCCTCCGGGGTCAGCACCGCGTCCCCGTTCTGGTCGGCTGCGTCGAACAGCGCCGAGGAGGCGTCGGTGTCCCCCACCCCCCAGAACGGCAGATCGCCCGACGCGGCCAGCGACGGGCCCTTCGTCCGCAAGGCGGTGATCACCTCCTCGCGGGTCAGCGTCCCGTCCCCGTCCAGGTCGAGCGCCTCGAACAGCTTCCGGGCCTTCTCGCTCATCGTGTCTGCCCCGCTCCGTCCACCGGCGGGCGGGCCCGTCGCCTCGCCCCGACGGGAAACGACCGCCCTCCCGCCCGGGTTCCCCACCCGCGGGACCGGCGGGGTCTCGGGCACGGGGGAGCGAGCAGGTGTACTCGGGCGACGGCGCACCCTTGCGGTCACGGGGTGCCCGGCGGCACGACCGGCGCGCGCCGGGCCGGTGCCAGCGCCCATCGGATCGCCGCCGTGACGGCGGCCCCGAGGGGCCGTACGCACAGGGCGTCGACCACCGGGAGCCGCGGCAGACGCAGTTCTTCGGCGGCCCAGCCGGGGAGCAGTGACACGGCGTTGGCGGCCAGCACGCCGTAGGGCAGGCGGGCGGCGAGCGGGACGGGCGGGTTCAGCAGCAGGAAGCGCGTGGTGTCCAGTGCCGCCGCGGTGGCCCTGAGCTCCGGGCGGTACGACGCCAGCCGCGCGGCCAGTTCGCCGTGGGTGCGCGGCGGGTCGGGGACACCGAGCGCCACGGCGATCCGGGCCGTGTCCGCCACGTAGCCGTCGCACTCGTCGTCCGACAGGGGGTACCGGCCGTAGCGCTGGTGGGCCCGGAGGAAGCTGTCGATCTCGGCGACGTGGACCCAGCCCAGCAGGTGCGGGTCCGAGGCGCGGTACGCCTCCCCGTCGGCGGTCACGCCGTGGATGCCAGCGTGGACCGCCCTGACCTGGTCGCAGGCCTGCTGCGCGTGCTCGGCGGTGCCGTACGTCGTGGTGGCCAGGAAGGTGCTCGTGCGCTGGAGCCGGCCCCACGGGTCGCCGCGGAAGCCGGAGTGGGCGGCCACGGCCGCCATGGCGAGCGGGTGCAGCGACTGCAGCAGCAGGGCGGAGAGCCCGCCGATGAACATCGACGCGTCAGCGTGCACCCGGCGCACGGGACGCTCCGGACCGAACCAGCGGGGGCCGGGCGTGCCGTGGATCCGAGCGCGGTTGCGCGGACCGTCCGGCCCGGCGACGCGGGCGAAGAGACCGTTGCCCAGCTTCTCCCGGGGGCCGGTCGCACCCGGCCCGGTCGTCCTCATGGCCGCTCGCCGGACGGCGGTGCGGACGTGGTCGTCGTACGCGAGGGCACGCGGTCTCCCTCCGTCGAGCGGTTCCTGCGCCCCGGCTTCCCGCTGCCCGCCGACACAAACCGGACGGCGCGGGGTGGTTCCGGGGGCCCGGCCGGGTGCGCGGCCCGGTACGCTCCGCGCCCCGGCGGCGCACGCCCACCAGGACGTCCGGCGCGCGTGTGCCGCCCCGGGCGGGGGGAACTCGGGCGCGGTGGAAGGCCGGACCGTCCCAGGAGGTGCCATGACCGCTGACGCCGTGCGGTACGAGGAGCGGAGCGACGGCGAGGAGCAGGTGCCGCTCGGCGGCTACGCCGTGCTCGCCGGAACGTTCACGGCCGCTGCCGCCCTGCTCGCCGGCGTGGCGCGACGGCAGGGGGTGCGGCTGCCCGAACAGGTGCCGCCGTGGGACGTGGTCCTGCTGGGCGCGGCCACGTACAAGACGTCCCGGCTGCTCACCAGGGACAAGGTCACCAGCTTCGTCCGTGCGCCGTTCACCCGCCGCAAGGGCCACGCCCTGGGCGCGGAGGTCATGGACGAGCCCCGGGGCGACGGCGTGCGGCGCGCCGTCGGCGACCTGGTGTCCTGCCCGTTCTGCACGTCCGTGTGGGTGGCGGGCGGCCTGGTCGCGGCCTACGCCTGGACCCCCAGGGCCACCCGCCTGGCCTGCGCGGGCCTGGGCGCCGTCACGCTGGCGGACTGGCTCCAGTACGCGTGGAGCTGGACCCAGCGGACCACCGAAGAGTGAGGGGGCCGCCGCCGGCCGCCCCACATCGGGAGCGCCGGCACACGTCAGGAGGAGTGACCACCATGAACGAGCACACCCCGTCCCAGGCCGAGGGCGAACCGGAGGAGCCGGGGAAGCCGGAGGAGGTCGACACCGGCGAGACGCCCGGCGACGCGGTTCCCGAGCCGCAGACGACTCCCTCCCAGGCAGAGGGCGAGCGCGACGACGAGCGCGACGACGAGTAGGCGGGCGCGGGCGGCGGCAGCGGTGCCCGAGCACCGCGTCCGCCGCCCGGACTGCGGCGGTTCCTGAGCACGGCCTCACCGGCCTCACCGGCCTCACCGGCCTCACCGGCCTCACCGGCCTCACCGGCCTCACCGGCCTCACCGGCCTCACCGGCCTCACCGGCCTCAACGGCCTCAACGGCCTCATCGCTCTCACCCCACGTACCGGCGGGCCGTCGACGACCGCCGGGCGCGTTGCAGCGCCGCCAGCCGGCGCTCGATCTCCGGCGGGACCGGGGAGCGCTGCCGCAGCACCCAGGGCAGACCGGCGGCCGCGTACGCGAAGGCGCGTACCGAGGCCGCGTCGCGGGGGACGGTGGCCATCAGGTGGACGGTGCGCCGCAGGGCCGGCAGGAGCGGGCGGCGCAGCCAGGTGAACCAGAGGGTGTTGCGGATGCCCAGGACCCGGCGTGCCGTGCTGTCGCGGAGCACCGACGCCTGGTGATGGACCGTCAGCTCCTCGACGTAGCTCAGCCACCAGCCCTGCCGCAGCAGATCGGTGGCCAGCAGTTCCTCCTCCCCGCCCAGCCACAGCCCGGGATGGAAGCCGCCCGCGGCCCGGAAGGCGTCGGTGCGCAGGACGGTGGCGCCGGCGAGGAAGGACCCGAGGGCCGGCCCCGGCAGGGAGCGCGGCCCGGTCAGGGGCGACTCGCGCAGTTCCTTGACGACGGGGTCCTCGGTCCCGCCGGGCTCCACGACGATGCGGGCCGTGACGCCGGCCAGGCGCGGCCGATCGTCCAGCAGGTCGGCCGCCCGCCGCAGGCTGCCCGGCTCCCACCAGGTGTCGTCGTCGCAGAAGGCGACGTACGGCGTACGGACCCGGCGCACCGCCAGATTGCGTCCGACCGCGCCCAGGTTGCGGCCCGGCTCCAGCAGCGTGACCTCGGGGAAGGCGCGCCGGACCGCCGCGGCCGTGCCGTCGGACGAGCCGTTGTCGGTGACGATCACCGAGGGCCGCTCGGGCAGCTCCCGCAGGCGCGTGAGGGTGCGCAGGAGTTCGGCGCGGCGGTTGTGGGTGATGACCACCACCGTCGTCCGGGTGTCCGTCCCGCCCGCGTTCACGCCGGCCCGCCGGGTGCGCCGGGCCGGTCCAGCAGCCGGGCCGCCCGCTCCACCTGCGGGGGCAGCGGCCTGCGCCGGGCGAGCGCGGCGGGCAGCCGCACCGCCACCTCCCACAGGGCGCGGCGGGCCCCCGGCTCACCGGCCACCGCGGCGGCCGTGAGGCGCGCGGTGGCGCGCAGCGCCACCCCGAGGGGCCGGCGCAGCCAGAGGGTCAGCACCTCGTTGCGGCGCACACGGGCCGGCCGCCCGTCGCGGCCGCCCGGCTCCGGGTGGTGACAGGCCGTCAGGGCGGGCTCGTACGTCACCCCCCAGCCGGCCGCCGCGAGGTCGTAGGCGAGCAGGGTCTCCTCGCCGCCGAAGAAGAGCAGCGGATGGTAGCCGCCGGCCCCGAGGAAGGCCTCCCGGCGCACCACGCAGGCGCAGCCCAGGAAACCCAGCACCGGACGCCCCGGCAGATCGGCCTCGTACGGCAGCGGCGACGCGGCGAGCACGGCGTTGAGCGGGTCCTCCGCCCGGCCCGGGCCGACCACGGTACGGGCGGCCACCAGACCCAGCCGGGGGTGGGCGTCGAGCAGGTCCGCGGCCCGCCGCAGCGCGCCCGGCGTCCACCAGGAGTCGTCGTCGCTGAACGCGACGTACGGGGTGGTGGCGCGCCGTACGGCCAGGTTGCGGCCCACCGCGCCGGTGTTGCGGTGCGGCCTGAGGATGCGGGGGGCCGCCGGGTGGTGCCGGATCGCCTCGAAGGTCGCGTCGTCGGAGCCGTTGTCGACGACGATGACGGGCGGGCGCTCCGGCAGCGCGGCCAGCGCGTCGAGCGTCCGCAGGACGCCGGCGCACCGGTCGCGGGTGATCACCGCCACCGTGATCCGGTCGTCCGGGACCCCCTCGCGGACGGGCTCGACGGACAGGGGTTCAGCGGACACGGGCTTCCTCCTCCTGGTGCGGCGGGGCGGTCGTCCGGCCGGGAGCCAGCAGGGCCAGGGCGGCGGCGGTCGCCTCGTCGGCCCGGACGCGCAGGAGCTGGGGGTCGGGGAGGGCGCCGTGCGGGTCCCCGGGCGGTCCGGGCTTCCACAGGGCGACGTGACGGGCGCGGCGGGGCGGGCCCCACAGGCGCGGGGAGACCGGTCCGAAGAGCGTCACCGACGGCGTCGCGTGGGCCACCGCGAGATGCGCGAGGCCCGTGTCGCCGCTGACGACCAGCGCCGCGCGCGCCACCAGCGCCGACAGCGCGCCGAACGGCAGCCCGCCGCGCAGCACGTCCCGCCCCGGCAGCCCCGCCCGCGCGGCGACGTCCGAGACCAGCGCGTCCTCCGCCGGACCGCCGGTGACCACGACACGGTGGCCGGCGGCGCGCACCGCGCCCACGACGGCGGCGTAGCGCTCGGCCGGCCAGCGGCGGGCGGCGGACTCCGCGCCCGGGTGGACGACCACGGCACCCGGCGCCGGGGAGTCCCCGGCCGGGGCGGGCAGCCGTACGTCGTCGGGGTCGGCGGCGATGCCGTAGGACCGCAGGAACCGGCACCAGCGGGTGCGCTCGTGCTCGTCAGGCCGCCACACCGGGGGCGGGGGGTCGGGCTGGGCGAAGGCCAGCAGCCGGCCCGGGGCGAGGACGGCGAGCGCGTCGCGGCTGGCCGGACCGTTGCCGTGCAGGTCGATCGCGAGGTCCGGGGGCGGCCCCGTCCAGTGGTCCAGCGACGGCACACCCCGGTGCGGAGCCTCCGCGGGGAGGACGTCGTCCACCGCACCGGTGGCCAGGGCGGCCTCGCGCAGCGCCCCGGGCACCGCCAGGACGACCCGGTGCCCGGGGAAGGCCCGGCGCACGCCCCGCAGCGCGGGCACCCCGGCGAGCAGGTCACCGAGGCCCAGCGCGCGCAGCACCAGCACCCGCGGTCGTGTCGTCACCCGCGCTCCCGCTCCGGGGGCGGGCCGGATGGCCGCGGCGACAGGGCCGCCTTCTCGGCGATGCCCGTGGTGGAGCGGCCGTCCAGGTAGGGGAGGAGGACGACCTGCCCGCCCCAGCTCTCCACGAGCGGCGCCTCGGGCAGCCGTTCCAGGGCGTAGTCGCCGCCCTTGGCCCAGATGTGCGGGCGCAGCTCGGTGAGCAGCCGCTCCGGGGTGTCCTCGTCGAACACGGCGACCGCGTCCACGCACTCCAGGGCGCGCAGCACCCGGATCCGGTCCGCCACCGGCACGAGCGGCCGTCCGTCGCCCTTGCGGCGGCGCACGGACGCGTCCGAGTTGACGCACACCACCAGGCAGTCCCCGGTGCGGCGGGCGGCCTGGAGCAGCGCGACATGGCCGGCGTGCAGGAGGTCGAAGCAGCCGCCGGCGGCGACCACGGTGCCGCCCGCGGCCCGGACCCGGGCGGCCGTGCGCAGGGCGTCCCGCGTCGGTTCGCCGTCCGCCGGTACGGGCGCGGGCGGGCAGGGGGCCGGGTCCGTCCCGAGGGAGCGGACACCGCCCTCGGCGACGTACCGGGTCGCCGCGTGCACGGCTTCCCGCACGGCGGTCTCGGTGAGTCCGCCGTCCGCCAGGCAGCCGGCGGCGGTGGCGGCGAAGCGGTCGCCCGCCCCGCAGGCATCGCCCTCGGCCGTGACCGGCGACGGCACCAGCAGCGGCGTCCCGCCGTGCGACAGCAGCGCCCCCCGCCCGCCCAGGGTGACCGCCACGGACGCCGCCCGCCAGGTGCGGACCAGGGTCTCGGCGTCCCGCGCCGCCGTCCGCAGGGCACTCGCACCGGCGGACGGTTCACCCCCGGCGAAGGCCCGCGCCTCGCTCGCCGACGGCGTGACGAGCCGCACGCCGGGCACCGGCCGCTCCCCGCGCGGGTGCGGGTCCCAGACGACCGGCACCCGCGCGGCCACGGCCCGCAGCGCCTCGCGCAGGACCCCGGCGGCGCCCCGGCCGTAGTCCGCGACGAGGACGGCACCGGCCTCCCCGACCGCCCGCCGCGCCTCGTGCGTCGACGCCCCGGCCCGGCCCTCCCCGTCGTCCAGGCGCAGCAGCGGCGTGCCCTCCGCGAGGACCCGGGTCTTGCTCGACAGGGCACCGGTCAGCGGCAGCCGCACCAGGCGCACCCGGTCGGCCAGCAGCGCCACCAGCGCCCCGCTCGCCTCGTCGTCGCCGAGCGCGGTGACCAGGGTGACCGGCCGGCCGTCGGCCGCCGCGAGGAGGGCCGTGAGGGCGGCCCCTCCGGGCCGGGAGGTGCGCCGCGCCTCGCTGACGACCGGGACGGGCGCGTCGGGAGCCAGCCGGTCCGCGCGCCCGCACAGGTCGTGGTCGAGCAGCGCGTCCCCCACGACGAGCAGCGGGGCCGGGGCACTCATGAGCCGTCCCTCCCCGCCGCGGCCGGCCACTGCCCGGCGGCCGGGCGCCGCCCTT
Source organism: Streptomyces sp. NPDC059895 (assembly GCF_042731035.1). NCBI lineage: Bacteria > Bacillati > Actinomycetota > Actinomycetes > Kitasatosporales > Streptomycetaceae > Streptomyces > Streptomyces sp. NPDC059895. Next base: position 9,411 of record NZ_JBHWKO010000025.1, on the reverse strand, counting down.
CCACGGCCGCGCGCCGCTCGACCGTCAGGTCGAAGGACTCGCACAGCATGTGGACGGCCACCAGGTGCAGCTCCTGCACGGTCGCGGCCGTCGTCGCCGCCACGCACACCGCCCCGTCCGCCGCCCCCTCCAGCGGGTTCGGTGCCGGACCGGTCAGCGCCCACACGGTCAGGCCGAGACGGTGGGCCTCCTCCGCCGCGACGAGCAGGTTCTCGCTGGCGCCGCTGGTGGACAGCAGCATCAGCACGTCCCCGGCCCGGCCGTGCGCGGCGACCTGCCGGGCGAAGATCTCCTGGACGCCGTAGTCGTTGGCGATCGCGGTCGTGGCGGAGGTGTCGGCGTGCAGGGCGAGCGCGGAGAACGGCGGGCGGTCGTCGCGGTAGCGGCCGACCAGCTCGGCGGAGAGGTGCTGGGCCTGGGCGGCGCTGCCGCCGTTGCCCGCGACCAGCAGCCGGGCACCCGCCGCCAGCCGGCCGGCGAGACCGGCGCCCCACCGCCGCAGCACGGGGGAGGCGTAGTCGCGGAACCCCTCGAGCGCCTTCATCAGATCGTCGCAGTGGGACACATCGGTGACGGTCTTCATCGGACGACTCCCGAGAGCGAGGGGACGGAGGACACGGCACCGTAGACCCGGGCCACACCGTCGGCGACGCGGTCCCAGGTGTAGCGGGCGAGGACGCGCCGCCGGCCGGCGGCGCCGTACCGGGCGAGCCGGGGCGGGTCGTCGAGGAGGGCACGGACGGTCGCGGCGAGGTCGTGGTCGTCGTCCGGGGGAACCAGGACGCCGGTGAGGTCGTCCACCACGGTGTCGAGCTGCCCGCCGACGGCGGTGGCGACGACGGGCGCGCAGCAGGCCATCGCCTCGACCGGCACGATCCCGAACGGCTCGTAGCGGGGCAGCGAGAGCACGATGTCCGCCGAGGACATCAGCCCCGGCATCCGGTCCGGGCTCACGCCGCCCAGCAGCGTCACCCGGTCGGCGACCCCGTACTCCTCGGCCAGGGCGAGCAGCCGCTCCGCCTCCGGTTCGGCGCCCAGCAGCGCCGGTTCCGGCCCGCCCGCGACGAGCAGTTCGGCGTCGGGCACGTCGGCCAGGGCGCGGATCGCCCGGTCGAAGCCCTTGCGCGGGACGAGCCGGCCGACCGACAGCAGCCGGCGGGGCGCGGAGGCGGGCCGGCGGGCGCCCGCGACCGGGGCGAACAGCGTGGGGTCCACCCCGCACGGGACGACGGAGACGCGGTCGCGGGGCAGGCCCATGGCGACCAGCTCGGACACCTCGTCCTCACAGGTGGCGACGATGCCGGCGCACTCCCGGCCGACCGCCGTCTCGATCGCGACGCGCTGCGGCGGGCTGGTGTCGGCGGCGCCCTGGTGCCGCCTCTTCACCGTGCCCAGCGCGTGGTACGTCTGCACCACGGGCACGCCCAGGGCGCGCGCCCCGGACACCGCCGCCATTCCCGACATCCAGAAGTGGGCGTGCACCACGTCGGGTGGCTCCGCCGCCCACTCCCGCGCCAGCCACGCCCCGAACTCCGGTATGTACGGCAGGAGTTCGTCCTTGGGTATCGGAGCCGGCGGTCCGGCGGGCACATGTACCACCTTCACCCCGTCCGGCGTGGTGACCCGTGCCGGCAGCCGGGGGTCGTCGCGGCGCGTGTAGACGACGACCTCGTGGCCCCGGCGGGCCAGCTGTCCGGCGAGTCGGGCCACGTACACGTTCTGTCCGCCCGCGTCCGGGCCGCCGAGCTCGGCCAGGGGGCTGGCGTGCTCGGAGACCATGGCGACGCGGCCGGCCGTCGGGTGGCTGGGGCTCATCGGGTGACCTCCTTGATCAGGCGTTCCCAGTCGTCGCGGAAACGCCGTTCTCCGTAGCGGGCCTGTACCGCGGCCCGGGCGGCCTCCCCCGTCGCGCGGGCGTACGCCGGGTCCGCGAGGAAGCGGCGGACGGCGTCGTCCAGCACGTCGAACCGGTTGGAGACCACCCCGGCTCCCTCGGGCACGGCCTCCCGCACCTCGGTGGTGTCGAGCGCGACCACGGGCATCCCCAGGAACATGGCCTCCAGCAGGGAGAGCCCGAGCGACGTCCACCGGATCGGATGCAGGTACAGGCGGCAGCGGGCCATCGCCGGGTGCAGGTCGCCCTGCGGCAGGTCCCGCCCGCGGCAGCGGCCGGGCGGCAGACCGAGGTGGCCGGCGAGGCCTTCGGCGCGCATGCCGAAGACGGCCAGCGGCACGGTGCGGGCGAACCCGGGCAACAGGTCCGTCCCGGTGGTACGGCCGCGCCGGACCGGTTCGTTGACGACGACGGCGGCCCGGCGCTCCTCGCCCGTCCACAGGTGGCCGGGGTCGATGATCCCGTGCTCGATCACCGCGGTCGGCGCCCGGCCGTTGTCCCACATCAGCCGGTTGAAGTGGGTGACGTGCACGAGCGTGATGTCGGTGCGGTCGGCGAGGGGGTGGCGGGTGCCGACGGCCGACTCGTGCGGGCTGTTGTGCTCGACGTAGACGGCGGGCACGTCGACGCCGGGCCGGCGGCCCGTCCACTCCTCGGCCAGAGCGAGCTCGTGCGGGCGTTGCAGCACCATCAGGTCGATGCCGGCCCCGCGCAGCCCGGCGGGCCCCACCTCGCGCACCGAGGGCGGCCACTCCCACGTCCTGGCCCGCCCCAGCCCGTCCGGCCCGCGCTCCGGTGTGACCGGGACGAGGAAGTCGTACGGGCCCTGGACGAAGGACGTCAGCCATGAACCGTGCACATGCCAGACGAGAATGTTCATGCACGCTCCTCGACGAGTTTCCGCACCGCCCGCACCACGTCCTGGCCCGTGACCTCCTCCAGGCACGGATGGCCCGGCACGGGGCAGTGCCGGGCCCGGCTGTCCGCGCAGGGCGCCCGTTGATCGCCGAGCAGCACGCTCGGCACGCCGTACGGCGCCCACCGCTCGGCCGGTACGACGGGCGCGAACAGCGACACCACCGGCGTGCCGACGGCCGCCGCCAGATGGGCGGGTCCGGTGTTGCCGCACACCACGACGTCGGCGGTGCGCAGCACGCCCGCCAGGGTGCGCGGATCGGTCCGGCCGCCGAGGTCCACCGCCGTGTCCCCGCTCACCCGCCGGGTGAGGTCCGCCTCGCCGGGACCGCCGGTGACGACCACACGGTGCCCGGCCTCGGCGAGCAGGGCCACCGCCTCGGCGCAGCGCCCGGGACTCCAGGCGCGGGCGGGCGCGCTGGCCCCGGGGTGCACGACGACGTACGGCCCGTTGCCGGTCAGCGCGACGGTGTCGGGCGGCGGCAGCACCCGCAGCCGGCCGTCGTCCCCGGCGTGCGGCGGGAAGCCCATCGCCGCGGCCGTGTCGAGCGCGGCCTGCGCCTCGTGCCGGCCGGGCCGCCGCCGGTGCCGTACGTCCAGCAGACTGCCCGGGTGGTCGACGCTGTCGGCGCCGATCCGCGCGACGCCCGCCAGGCGCAGCACCAGGGCCGTGGGCAGGGGGCTCTGGTGGAACGAGGTGAGGACGAGCGCGACGCCGAACGCGGCCTCCCGCAGCCGCCGCACCAGACCGTCGACGTCGGCCTCCCGGACCGACGGCGGCCGGGCGCCCTCCCACGGCGCCTCCCATACGATCACCTCGTCGACGCCGGGCAGCAGCCGGGCCGCGGGGGCGCCCTGGGGACCGCAGAGCATCGCCACCCTCGAGCAGCGCGCGGCGACCGCGCGGACGGCGGGCCCGGCGAGCAGCACGTCGCCGAAGCTGTCGAGGCGCACGACCAGCGCTTTCACGACGGTCCTCCCCGCGCCCCGGCCGCCTTGACCGGGGTGTCCTCCCGCGCGTCGGAAGCCTCGGGCCGCCGACCGCCCCGCGCGTCGGAAGCCTCGGGCGGCCGACCGCCCCGCGCGTCGGAAGCCTCGGGCGGCCGACCGCTCCGCGCGTCGGAAGCCTCGGGCGGCCGACCGCTCCGCGCCCCGGAGGCTTCGGGCGGCCGACCGCTCCGCGCCCCGGGGGCTTCGGGCGGCCGACCGTCCCGCGCCCCGGCCGTCAGGGCGAGGTGGACCGCCGTCAGCAGGTCCGGGGCGATGAGGGGGGCCGCGCGGATCTCCTCGGGCAGGGTCGCCGGGGTGGGGACGAGGACGGCTCGGGCGCCCGCGGCACGGGCGGCCAGGACGTCGGCCCCGATGTCGCCGATCACCACGCAGGCGCCGGGGGCCACGCCCAGCCGCCGGGCCGCCTCGACCACCAGGCCCGGCCGCGGCTTGCGGCAGGCGCAGTCGTCGTCGGGCAGGTGCGGGCAGTACACCCAGGTGTCCAGGCCGCCGAGCAGGGCGTCCGCCCGTTCGTTGACCCGCCGGACGTCGGCGTCCGTGAGCAGCCCGCGCCCGATGCCCGACTGGTTGCTGATCACGGCGGTCGGGACGCCGCTGGCCCGCAGCACGCCGAGGGCCTCCCGGGCGCCGGGCATCGGGCGTACCAGGCCGGGGTCGCCGTTGTAGGGGACGTCCTCGACGAGGGTCCCGTCCCGGTCGAAGAGGACGGCCCCGACGGGGGCGCGGTGCCGCGCCGGGTGGCGCGCGCCGGGCCCCGCCGCGGGGACGGCCCTCGCCCGGTTCACGGCCGGCCCCCCACCGGTACGGCCCCGCGGTGCCGCACCGTGCCGTGCAGCCAGTGGCCGACCGCGAGCGGCGGGATGAGCACGCTGGTGGCGAGCATGGTGCCGATCTCGTGGCGGGTGCGGGGCCCCGGGCCGATCCGGGCCAGGGCGAACTCGGCCGTGCCGAGCGTCCACAGGGCGCCGGCCAGGCCCGCGGCGCGGTGGCGGCCGGTCAGCGCGCACCCGGACGCGGCGAGCGCGGCGGCCGTCACCAGCACGTGCCGGGGCAGCCGCCCGCGCGGGGCCCCGGCGCGGCTCCACCAGTCGCGGCCGTGCAGCCGGTTCATCAGGGCGTCGTCGGCGTTGCCGCGCTGGGCCCGCACCGACACCCAGCGGTCGGCGGGGCGGACCGGGTGCCGGGTCGTGCGGCTGCCGCGCCGCAGGGTCCAGCCGGCCCCCCGCACGCGCAGCGCCAGGTCGGCGTCCTCACGGAAGGCCCGCCGGAACCGCTCGTCGAAGCCCCCGACGGCGGCCAGCGCGGCCGTCCGGTAGGCCATGTCGGCGGTGGCCCAGGCGCCCCGCTCCAGTCCGGCCGTGCCCCGCTCCCAGTCGGTCGGCCTGCGGTCCTCGGGCAGGGGGACGGTCAGCCGCCCCTGGACGCCGCCGGTCGTCGCGTCGGCGGCCCGGAGGTCCTCGGCGAGGCGGCGGGACCAGTCCGGCAGCACCCGCACGTCGTCGTCGAGGAAGACCGTCCACGGGGTGCCGACCGTGTGCCAGCCCGCGTTGCGGGCGGCCGCCGGTCCGCGTCCGCCCGTGCGCAGGGCGCGGACCCGGTCGCGCAGGACGCCGGCCGCCTCCAGCGGCAGCCCGCCGACGGGCTCCGGGCGGTCGTCGACCACGACGACCTCCTCGGGCGGGTGACCGGTGGCCGCGGCGAGCGCGCGCAGGCAGTCGGCGAGGCACGGCCGCCCGACCGTCGGCACGACCACCGAGTAGGCGGGGGCGCCGGGCGCGGCGGAGGCGCCCGTCGCCCCGGACGGGCCCGTCATGCGAACACCTCCTTCCGGCGGACGGCGAACGGCCCCAGCGCGAGCAGGTCCACCGGCGCCGACCCGAAGCACTCCAGGGCGTCCCGTGGATCGTCGACCATCGGCCGGCCCGCGGTGTTCAGGCTGGTGTTGACCACCACCGGCAGCCCCGTCCGCCGCTCGAAGCCCTCGATCATCCGGGCCACCAGCGGCTCCTCGGCCCGGTCCACGGTCTGGATCCGCGCCGTGCCGTCCACGTGGACGACGGCCGGGATCCGCTCCCGCCACTCGGCGGCGACGTCGTGCACGAACAGCATGTACGGGCTGGGCAGCGGCCCGTCGAAGAGCTCCGCCGCCCGCTCCGCCAGCACCATGGGGGCGACCGGGCGGAACTCCTCCCGCCCCTTGACCGCGTTGAGGCGTTCCAGGTTCTCCGCCCGCCCGGGGTGGGCCAGCAGCGACCGGTGACCGAGCGCCCGGGGGCCGTACTCGCTGCGGCCCTGGAACCAGGCCACGATCCCGTCCCGGGCCAGCTCCTCGGCGACGCTCTCGGCGATGTCGTCGGGCTCCTCGTAGGGGACGGCCGCCCGCTCCAGCCAGGCGCGCAGTTCGGCGTCGCTCCAGCCGCGGCCCAGGGCGGCCGTCGGCATGGCCTCCACCGTCTCCTTCTGATGGGCGACGTGCAGGGCGGCGCCGAGCGCCGTTCCCGCGTCGCCGGCCGCCGGCTGCACCCACACCCGCTCGAACGGCCCCTCCCGGTACAGCCGGGTGTTCGCCACGCAGTTGAGGGCCACCCCGCCCGCCAGCGTCAGGACGTCCTCACCGGTGCGCTCGTGCAGCCAGCGCGCCAGTCCGAGCAGCACTTCCTCCAGGCATGCCTGGGCGCTGGCGGCGAGGTCGGCGTGGTCCCGCGTCCACGGGGCGTCCGCCGGACGCGGCGCCACCAGCGAGGCCCAGGGCACGGTACGGGCCTGGAAGCCGCCCTGGCCGTCCGGTCCGACGTACGCGCGCAACTCGTCGAGGAAGCGCGGCTCCCCGTAGGAGGCGAGGGCCATCACCTTGAACTCGTCGCTGCTGCGCAGGAATCCCAGGTGCTGGGTGAGGTCCTCGTAGAACAGGCCCATCGAGTCCGGCAGCGACTGCGAGCCGAGGACGGTGAGCTCACGGTTGGCGTAGCGGCCCGCGAGGTGGGAGCCGCACTCGCCGCGGCCGTCGAGCACCAGGACGGCGCAGTCCGGGTAGGGGGAGGCCTGGCCGGCCGAGGCGGCGTGGGCGACGTGGTGGGGGACGAAGCGGACCTTGGCCGGGTCGAGTCCGGGCAGGGCCTCGGCGAGGAACTCCGGGGCGCGGCGCGCGTAGTCCTGGCGCAGGTGGTCCCACGGGTCGTGCAGCCCCAGCCGGTCGGCGGGACGGGCGAGTTCGGGGTCGTAGGAGTAGGCGACCGCGTCCAGTTCGGACGGGTCGAGCCCGGCCCGGTCCAGGCACCAGCGGGCGGACAGCTCGGGCAGCTCCCAGGCGGAGAAGGGCAGCGGCCGCTTGCCGTGCTTGCGGCGGCTGAACCGCTCCTCCTCCGTCGCTGCCACGATCCTGCCGTCCATGACGAGGGCGGCGGCGGGATCGTGGAAGAGGGCGTTGATACCCAGGACACGCATGCAGTGCCTCCGTGGCGGCGTGGGGGAAGGCGTCGGGGGACGACGTCAGACCTGCGGTGCCGGCTCCCGGGCCGGCGGCCGCGTCGCGGCGAAGTGGGCGATCGTGTGCTTGATCCCCTCCTCCCAGGGCACCTTCGGCGCCCAGCCCAGCAGCTCCCGGGCGAGGGTGGTGTCCGGGCGGCGCCGCTGGGGGTCGTCGACGGGACGGTCGACGAACTCGATGGGGGAGGACGACCCGGTCAGCTCCACCACCCGGCGGGCGAGGTCACGGACGGTGACCTCGTCGGTGCCGCCGATGTTCACGGGCCGCACCGAGTGGCTCGCGGCGACCAGCAGGATCCCGTCCACCGTGTCGTCGACGTAGCACAGGGACCGCGTCTGGCTGCCGTCGCCCGCCACCGTGAGGGGCTCGCCGGCCAGCGCCTGGCAGACGAAGGTCGGCACCGCGCGGCCGTCGTGGGCCCGCATCCGCGGCCCGTAGGTGTTGAACAGGCGTACGATCCCGGCGTCGGCGTCCCGGACCCGCACATGGGCGGTCACCAGCGCCTCGGAGAACCGCTTGGCCTCGTCGTACACGCTGCGCGGCCCGACGGGGTTGACGTTGCCCCAGTAGTCCTCGCGCTGCGGATGCACGAGCGGGTCGCCGTACACCTCGGACGTCGACGCGAGCAGGAAACGGGCCCCGTCCCGCTCCGCGACGGCCAGCATGGCGCGGGTGCCCAGGCTGCCCACGTCGAGCGTCTCCAGGGGCAGCCGCAGGTAGTCGGCGGGGGAGGCGGGACAGGCGAAGTGCAGCACCACGTCGTACGGCCCGGACAGACGGTCGGCGCAGTCCGGCGCCGAGACGTCGCACTCCACGAACCGGAAACCGGGGTGGTCCTCGAGATGGGCCGTGTTCACGCGTGAACCCGACACAAGGTTGTCCACGCAGTCGACTTCGACTCCCGAACCCAGCAGCCGCTCGCACAGGTGGCTGCCGAGGAAGCCGGCACCGCCCGTGACCACGGCGCGACGCCAGGGCAGGGATGAGGTGGCTTCGGTCATGGGGGACACCCTTCAGCCGCATCCGAAAGACGCTGAGCGGGGCAACGGGGTCCGGTGCGGCATGCGACGCGGTGACGACAGGGAGGGCACGGGCCGGACGGTTCCTGCCGCCGATCACAGCACCGTCCCGGTCCGACCGCCGTTTTCCCGACGGCACCGGCACGGAATCTCCGTGCCAGTAGCTTTCACACGTTGACTCCTATTGTGCTCACGCACCGCCGGTGCGCGACTCCTGACCCAGCGGCACCGGAGCCACGGCCGGTCCACTGCCGAGCCACGGCCGGTCCACTGCCGAGCCGTGGACGGTCCACGGCCGATCCACGGCCGATCCACGGCCGATCCACGGCCAGGTCCCCGGACGGTCCACGGCCGGCCCGGTGCCGACCCGCTGCCGACCCGGTGTCGACCCTGCACCGTGGGGCACTCGGCCCGAGGCGGGTCCGACCGGAGCCGTCGTGCCCAGGCTGGAGGTGGAGGACATGGGTCATGGTGGGAACGTCGTCGACGAGCTGGTGACCGATCACCGTGAGGTCGAGGAGCTCTTCGGCAAGATCGAGGCGCTGCCGTCCGGACACAAGGACCGCAAGCCGCGCGCGGACCAGGTCACGATGGAGCTGGTACGGCACTCGGTGGCGGAGGAGGCCTACCTCTACCCCGCCGTGCGCGAGTACGTGCCCGGCGGGGACGCCATCGCCGACAAGGAACTGGAGGACCACGCCAAGGCCGAGCAGATCATGAAGGACCTCGAGGGCTGCGAGGCGGGCGACCCCGAGTTCGACCGGCTGATCAGGATGCTGATGACCGAGATCCGCGACCACGTGGCCGACGAGGAGGCCAACCTCTTCCCCCGGCTGCGCGCCGCGTGCTCCCCGGACGCCCTCGACGAGCTGGGCGACAAGGTCCGCCAGGCGAAGAAGACCGCGCCGACGCGCCCCCACCCGGCCGCCCCGGACAAGCCGCCGGCCAACAAGATGCTGGCGCCGGGCGTCGGCCTCGTCGACCGGATGCGCGACGCGCTGACGGGGCGGGGCAAGAAGAGCTGAGAGCGGCCTGCGAGCGCGCCGCCGCACCACCGGGTCCGTCGCCGCGGCGACGGACCCGGT